>JAFWCM010000053.1 GCA_017536885.1 Solobacterium sp. | reverse complement strand
ATTGCGGGTGCACCGATTTCCGTACTTGCAGAGAGAAACCCGTGGCCGTGGCCTCCGAAATGGAGCCCGGATCCTCATCATCACAGTGATGAACCGTATGAGCCGAAAAAGGATGATGATGACTCTTCCAAAGGAACAGTGGACAATCCGTGCGCTGTAAGCAACCCGGTTCTTGGCGGCAAAGGATGCCTCTTCATCGTTAACGGTCAGATCGTTACTTCCAACGGTGATGGAACATTCACAACATCCGCAGGCAACGTATTTGATGGCAACGGCAAGCTTCTGTACAACATCTACAGCGGCAGCGGAGCAGCAGCTGCTGGTGCAGGCTCCAGAAGCGGCGTTCCCAACACCGGTGAGAGTGACAACACAGCCTACTATGTCATGATGGGCGGAGCTCTGATCGTCATGGCTGGTGCCGGCTACGTTCTCGCAACCAATAAATAATTGCATTGCATTATAAACTGTGTTCCTGGATGACAGGGCACAGTTTTTTTTTCATTCCGGCTGTATCCCTGCGGGAGCGCAGAATCAGAAAATGCCCGGATCAGCGGGGATTGAGGTATCTCATAATGGTGTTCCTTGTTTTTTTCTTATGCAGCGTCCACTCCGGTGCGATCAGCAGAGAGCGGGGCGGATCTCCGGTAATCCGGTGAATGACGGTCGCTTCCGGAAGGATGCGGATACTGTCTGCGACAAGCCTGGCATAGTCATCCATCGAAAGCAGAGGGAAGGGGTGTTCAAGGTATTCTTCGGCCATCTCTGTCCCTTTTAATATCTGCAGCATCGTTATCTTGATCCCGTCCGCCGGCGGCTCCAGTCCGGAAAGCCAGCGGATGCTTTCCAGCATGTCCTCTTCGCTTTCTCCCGGCAGAGAGAAGATCATATGCACTATGACTTCGATTCCCGCCTTTTTGAGACGGTGAAAGGCATCGGTAAACACCGGAAGGGGATAGGCCCGGCGGATGCGCTGTGCCGTGGCTTCGTGTATGGTCTGCAGGCCCAGTTCCACCCAGACCGGCTTGATCTCATTCAGGGTTTTTAACATACCGATCATTTCATCGCTGAGGCAGTCGGGTCTTGTCGCTATGGAAAGAATCTCAATATCCGGCCGGAGAATCGTTTCCCGAAACAGCTCATAAAGGCGTGCGGGATCTCCGTAGGTGTTGGTGAAGGACTGGAAATAGGCGATGAATCCATCCGCGTCTTCCGGTTCTTTCAGCAGCTGTTTCGCCTGCCGAATCTGAAGATCTACCGGGGCGAACGGGGAGGCAAATTCACCGGAACCGCCCAGGGAACAGAACGTACATCCGCCGGTTCCCTTCAGCCCGTCCCGGTTGGGGCACGTACATCCGCTGCTCAGAGCCAGCTTTCTGAGCTTTCTTCCATATTGCTGTTTCAAAACATCCGAAAGGGTTCTCATAAGGGTAATAGTAACAGAATCAGCCGGTTTCCCGGCTGATCAGTCACTGTAATTATTATTTGCCTGCAATAATCTTTTCTTCATGTTCTGGCGAAGTTCTTCCGGCTCGAGGATGGTAATCGCATCGAGATACTGCTGGGCCAGAAGAAGCAGGCCTTCGCCGCTGCCTTTGACATGCATGTCGAAGTATTCGTCATCGTAGGGGATCAGAGTGAATCCGGTCCCGAAGATATCGATCATATGATCGAGAACGCTGTATCTGCACCGGAAGGAAGCGGAGATGATTTTGTCGGTATACATGTAATAGCGGCCGGACGCGTACTGATAGGCATCCATATCATCCCGCAGTGCGGGGAAGGTGGTTTCTCCCGGTTCAACTTTCTTCATCCGGTCAATGCGGTAATGACCGAAGCCGGGGTGATGATCGCTGGTTACAACAATATAGGCTCTGCCGTCAAGGAAGACGATGAAGCGCGGCTGCACATCATACAGCTTTTCCCGGCGCGGTTCGAGTTTCTTGTCCTTGTTGTAGTGCAGGTAGACAAACTTTACGTTTCGGCGGTCCTGAATGGCTTTTGAAAGAACACGGATGTTCTGAAGCAGGGTTTTGTTGTCGGTCTTCTTAGGATTGGGAAGATAAACGCTGTCGCGGAAATTCCGCTGTTCAAAGGTGCTCTGGGTATCCAGGAGCTTCCGGATCATCGCGTCGCTTTCCGCGGCCGATATGAAATGAGACGCATGAATCGCATTGCATAACAGCAGAACTTCGGAGTTGGTGAACTGATGTTCTTTCAGAAAGTATCCGCTGCCGTTGTCATGCCAGTCACTGATCTGATGCCCGTATTTTTTGAGCAGATCAATATTGGCGTACAGTGTCCTGCGTTCCATGGAAATCCCGTAGATCAGGTTCATTTTATCGATAATCTGACCGGTTGAAAGGATGTGATTTTCATCTGTATATGTTTTGAGAATATCCAAAAGCGCTACAGGGATGTCTTTTTTATCTGCCATAATTAATATCCTGAAATTATCATGACAAGGAAGCCAAATAATATCAAGTGAAAATCCGAATATGATTTGTGAAAGATGAATGAACGTCAAACTGATGGTATACTTTCCGTGTTATGAAAGCAGTAATACAGAGAGTGAAGCACGCATCGGTGCGTGTGGACGGAAATATCACCGGGGAGATCGGAGCCGGATTTCTGGTTCTCGCCGGATTTCAGAATGCGGATGATGAAACATCCGTGAAGGCAATGGCCGCCAAGATCAGCAGGCTTCGCATCTTTTCGGATGCGGAGGGAAAGATGAATCTTTCTCTGATTGATATCGGCGGCGCGGTTCTTTCTGTTTCGCAGTTTACGCTGTATGCGGACTGCCATAAGGGAAATCGGCCTTCCTTCTCCAACGCCGGAAGTCCTGCCTATGCGGAAGAGATGTACGGTAAGTTCAACGAGACATTGAGGGCTCTGGGTCTTCCGGTGGAAGAGGGAGTCTTCGGAGCCAATATGAAGGTCGAGCTGCTCAATGACGGTCCGGTAACGATAGTTCTTGATTCAAAGGAGATCTGATCTATGGGAAAGATTATTTACGGAAGTGAGCTCTCGGATGAACTGAGAGAAAAGATGAAGGAAGAAATCAGCTTCATTATCAAAGAGGGAAGACGTGTTCCGTGCCTGGCGGTAGTACTGGTCGGGGAGGACCCGGCTTCGGTATCCTATGTCCGCGGCAAGGAAAAGGCATGTGAGTCGATCGGAATGACAAGCAGGCATATCGCTCTTCCGGCGGCGGTTTCGATGGAAGAACTCAGGGAAACGGTCGCAGCGCTGAACGGGGATGAAAGCGTGGACGGCATTCTGGTGCAGTTTCCGCTGCCGGATCACCTCGATCAGAATGAGATCATCAAACTGATCGATCCCGCCAAGGATGTGGACGGTCTCAATCCGATCAATATCGGACGGCTCTATATGGGAGAGGACGGCCTGCGGCCGTGCACTCCGCTTGGCATCATGGAGCTTCTGAAGCGGATGGAATGCCCGGTGGACGGCATGCATGCGGCGGTTGTGGGCAGATCGCAGCTGGTCGGAACACCCGTCGCAAAGCTTCTGACGGATGCCAACGCAACCGTAACCGTATGCCATTCGCATACCAGAAACATGAAGGAGATCTGCCGCGAGGCGGATATTCTGGTCGCCGCCATCGGCAAGCCGAAGTTTTTTACCCGGGACTATGTTAAAGAAGGCGCCTATGTGATCGATGTCGGAATCAACCGCACCGAAGACGGACACCTGGTCGGAGATGTGGATTTTGACGACGTGAAGGATAAGGCGGGATACATCACCCCGGTGCCCAAAGGCGTCGGCCCGATGACGATCACGATGCTTTTGAAGAATACAATCCGGGCGTATGAGGTGAGACATGCAGGTCTTTGAATATGATCTCAACGACATCGTCGAAATGAAAAAAGAACATCCGTGCCACAAATCCAAACTCTGGAAGGTGATCCGGATGGGCGCGGATATCAAGATCAAATGTCAGGGCTGCGGAACCGTAGTTATGTTCAGCCGTCATGAATTTGAAAGAAAACTGAAGCGGGTGATTGAACATGTCCCGCAGCCGAAGGAGTAAACTATGCCATTAACAGCAGGAATTGTCGGACTTCCGAATGTGGGGAAGTCAACGTTGTTCAACGCAATCACAAACAGCCAGGTACTGGCGGAAAACTATCCGTTTGCGACAATCGCTCCCAATGTGGGTGTGGTAGAAGTGCCGGATGAAAGAATGGAACATCTCAATGAGCTGTTTCATCCGAAGAAGGTCATCTATACGACCTTTGAGTTCACGGACATCGCGGGGCTTGTCAAAGGTGCTTCCAAAGGAGAAGGTCTCGGCAACCAGTTTCTCGCAAACATCCGCGAAACCGATGCGATCATCCATGTCGTGCGCTGTTTTGAAGACGCCAATATCGAACATGTCGAAGGATCGGTAGATCCGGTCCGCGATATCGAAGAGATCAATCTCGAACTGTGCATGGCGGATCTTGACACCGTGGAAAACCGGATCGCGAAGGTTATGCGCAAGGCGCAGACCAAGGAAAAAGGCGCCGTCGCGGAATACAACATGCTCTGCCGTCTGAAGGAAGCGCTGCTGGCGGGGAAACCGGTGCGTCTTCTCGAACTGTCAGACAGCGAGAAACAGATCGTGAAGAACTTTTCGCTGCTCACCGCCAAGCCCGTGATCTATGTGGCGAACATGAGTGAGGATGAGGTCAGCGATCCGGAAGAAAACGCCATGTATCAGAGTGTGAAGGACTATGCGGCCAAAGAGGGAAGCGAATGCATCGCGATTTCCGCAAAGATGGAAGAGGAGCTCTCCGGTATGGAGAAGGAAGAAAAGGAAGCCTTCCTTCAGGAACTCGGCATCAGGACAGCCGGCCTCGATCAGATCATCACCGCCGCGTATCATCTGCTCGGATTGCGGACCTTCTTTACGGTCGGCGAACCGGAGAACCGCGCCTGGACATTTAAGGAAGGGATGAAGGCACCGCAGTGTGCGGGCATCATCCACACAGACTTTGAGAAGGGATTTATCAAAGCGGAAGTGTACAGCTATGATGACATCATGGAATACAAGACCGAAGCCTCTCTTCGGGAACACGGGAAAATCCGCATGGAAGGAAAAGAATATCAGATGAAGGACGGTGATATCGTCTTCTTCCGGTTCAATGTCTGAGGATGTGTTAGAATAAAAAAAAGAACCGGAGGAAATTATCATGAAACTGATTCTGGCAATTGTTTCCAATGACGATGCGTCTGCGGTCAGTTCTGCTCTGACTTCAGAAAATTTTTCCGTCACACGGCTTGCGACAACCGGAGGATTTCTCAGAGCCGGCAATACTACGATGATTGTCGGAACAGAAGATGACAAAGTCGATCACTGCATTGAAATCATAGGAAATGAGTCCAAGCGCCGCACCGAGATTGTGCCGAGCGCTGCGAGCTATGATATCGGCAGATATGCCTCCTTTCCTGTGGAAGTGCAGGTCGGAGGGGCAACCATCTTTGTACTGGATGTAGAACAGTTCCACAAACTCTGATATTCAGAGTGACGTATGCCCATGCACTGCATGGGTTTTATTTCTGCCTTTGGCAGTATAGAGGAAGAGTGCGATGAAATACGAAGAAGTGTTAGAGCGGGCAAGAGAAAAAATGAGTCCCGTATGCAAGGTCTGTTCCGTCTGTGACGGACTGGCCTGCGGTCACACCATGCCCGGACCCGGAAGTAAGCCCCCGGGAAACGGAGCCAATGACAACTACAGAGCCTGGCGGAGAATTCGTCTGAACATGGATACGATCACCTCCGTGAAGGAAATCGATACAAGCCTCGAACTGTTCGGAAGAACATTGTCTCTGCCGGTGCTGAGCGGACCGGTGGGATCGATACGCCGCCAGTTTCATCCCGAGGATGATGTCAGTGATTACAATGAGGCCTGCCTTGCGGCGGCTGAGGCATGCAATACCCT
This sequence comes from Solobacterium sp., assembly GCA_017536885.1. Taxonomy (GTDB): domain Bacteria; phylum Bacillota_I; class Bacilli_A; order Erysipelotrichales; family Erysipelotrichaceae; genus Bulleidia. The sequence goes on along the minus strand of JAFWCM010000053.1, from coordinate 55,559 downwards.
GCATGCCTTCGGAACCGGTCTTGAGAGGCGGGTATGGGAGAATGCGATCGCAGGTTCTCTTGCCCATGAAAACCGGGGGATTCCGGTCTATAATCCGGACAGCATGGATCAGATCCGCGCCTGGATGGATCTCTATGAGAACATCGAAAAACCGTGCGAATCCTCACTGGTTGTCGATTCGGCGGGATTGCCCCATTATCGGATGATGAACGGTGCCGGCGGTCCGAAAAGCGTTGAAGACATCCGCTCGCTGAAGGAATACTGCGGCACCGGCATGATGATCAAGGGAGTCATGAATGCTAAGGCGGCCCTGAAGGCACTGGATGCCGGAGCGGATGCGATCATCGTCTCCAATCACGGCGGCCGGGTTCTTTCCGATACCCCGGCAACCGCGGAAGTTCTGCCGGAAATTGCGGAAGCGGTGCACGGACGTATGAAGATCCTCGTAGACGGAGGCATCCGCAGCGGTGTGGATGTGTTCAAGGCGCTTGCTCTGGGAGCGGATGCCTGTCTGATCTGCCGGCCGGTGCTGATCTCCTTCTACGGCGGAGAGAAAGACGGCGTGATCACCTATCTCAATAAGATCAAAGCGGAACTCGAAGACACGATGTTAATGTGCGGTGCCGGTTCTCTTGCGGAGATACGCCGCGATATGGTGCGCATTCCGGAAGGGTCTCTCGTATGAGAAGGAGCTTTCGGAAATGAAGCTCACGGTTCTCTGTGACAACAACACGATCATTGACTGCTATTATCTCGGCGAACCGGCGCTCAGTTTCTATCTTGAAGAGGGGGATCGGAAGATCCTGTTTGATACCGGGTATTCCGATGTGTTTCTGAGAAATGCGGAAAAGCTCGGAATCGATCTTTCCGCGCTTACCGCCGTCGTGATCTCGCACGGCCACAATGATCATACCGGAGGACTTCGATATCTTCTGAATGAAACGGATCTTTCCGGGGTGAAGCTGATCGCCCATCCCGGCGTGTTTCGAAGGCGAAGGTATGAAGGCCTGGAAATCGGTGCGGAACTGACGGCAGAGGAATGCCGAGAACATGGACTGGAAGTGATCGAAACCACCGAACCATACCGCCTGAGCGAGAAGCTCATCTACCTCGGAGAAATCCCGCGGACAGTTTCCTTTGAAGGGAAAACACCGATCGGCAGAGTTCTTGAAAAGGGAAAATGGAGAGCGGATTTCATCCGGGATGACTCAGCTCTCTGCTATGAAGGAGAGGAGGGACCGTTTGTGATTACCGGCTGTTCCCACAGCGGTATCTGCAATATCCTCTCCTATGCCCTGAAGCTGTCCGGAAAGGAAAAAGCTTCAGGAATCATCGGCGGCTTTCATCTTCTGAAACAGGATGAAGTTCTGGAAGAGACCGCAGCCTTTCTGTCCGGGCACGTATCGAAAGACCTGTATCCCTGTCATTGCGTCTCCTTGCATGCCAAACTGGCGCTGGCGGCGAAGATGCCTGTCATTGAAATCGGATCCGGCAGTTCTCTTGAAATTCTGTAGAAAACAAAAAACGGCTCGGCCGTTTTTTGCGTCAATGAGATTCACTCCTCCGCCGGAGGTGTCAAAAGTCCGAATTCCCGGACTAGGGCGTTGAACCGTTTTTTCTCCTTGTCCTTGACCGGTTTGGAAAGATCTTCGAAGCAGTGATGAATGACATCTGCGTCCTTGAGCACTTCATCCATCTCGGAATCGACGACGTCCTTGTCATTGTGATGATAGATCATCGAACAGATGATCCGGTTTTCTTCTTCTGTAGTTTCGCCGAGTTCCTGCAGAAGCTCTTCCGCGATCTTTGCGCCCTTATGGGCGTGATCATCATAGGTGCCGGAAAGATAGGCGGAAAGATCGTGCATGAGCGCAGCCATGCATGCAAGTTCTCTGTTCAGCCCGCGCTTTTCTGCGATGAGGGAAGCCGCAAGCGCGACACCGGTAAGATGGATGATCGCTTCATCGCGTTTTTTTCTGTCATCCATCGCCTTCAGTTTCTTCAGTACCAGTTTTTTCAGATGTTTCTGACGTTCCATACCGTAGCTCCTTATCCGGATTCATTATATTTCTTTCTGTCATGAAATGGCGATTGACATACTGTGATTACTGTATATACTGTATATATACAGAGGTGAACAGCATGAATCTCTTTCTGGATAACAGAAGCGAGGATCCGATCTACGCGCAGATCTGCAGTCAGATCCGGGCGCAGATCATCAGCGGTGCTTTATCACCCGGGACGCTTCTTCCCTCGATGCGCAGTCTTGCCAAGGATCTGAGAATATCCGTGATAACGACCAAGCGCGCCTATGAGGAACTTGAAAAAGAAGGATATATTCACACCGTACCGGGCAAAGGGTGTTATGTGGCGGAGGTCCATGCCGAATTCTTCAAAGAGGAAAGCCGCCGCAGGATCGAGCGCTGCATGGATGAAATGATTGACGTTGCTTCAGACGCGGGAATCAGCCGCGAAGAAATCAATGAGATGTGGAATCTCATGTGGGAGGAAAAAAGATGAATGCCATAGAGATGAAAGGCATTACCAAACGGTATGAACGGTTTGAACTCAAAGATCTGAACCTGAGTGTTCCGGAGGGAATGATTCTGGGACTGGTGGGAGAGAACGGCGCCGGAAAAACCACGGCGATCCGCATTCTGCTGCAGATGACCCGGCCGGATGAGGGAAGTGTTCAGGTGATGGGAGTACAGATGCCTGTGAAGAATCCCTCCTGGAAAGAGGATGTCGGCATTGTTCTTGAGGAAGCCGGGTTCCCCTGGTCCTTCCGCCTGGCGGATATCGACCGGATGATGAAGGATATCTACAGATCATGGGACTCCGCGTATTTCTTTGATCTGGCCGATCGGCTGAAGGTGCCGAAGGAAACGAATTACCATCAGATGTCCCGCGGCAATGCGATGAAGACCGGCATCCTCTGTGCCCTTTCGCATCATCCGAAGCTTCTGGTGCTCGATGAAGCGACCAGCGGTCTGGATCCTCTGGTCCGGGATGATCTTCTGGATATCCTGATGGATTTTACAAGAGATGAACATCATTCCGTGCTGCTTTCTTCCCACATCGTAAGCGATCTCGAGAAAGCGTGCGATATGATCGCGTTTCTCCATGAGGGGAAACTGCTTCTTCAGGAAGAGAAGGATGTCCTTCGGGAGAAGTACTGCCGCGTCAGCGTCACGAAAGAAGAACTCGATGCGATCGATCCCACGGATATTCTCGGATCCCGTACGGGGAAATACGGAACTGAGGTCCTGATGTGCAGGGAAAAAGCACCGTCCAGAGGAGAATCGCTTTCCATTGAAGACCTGTTTATATTCATGGTCAAAGGAGAACACCGATGAAAGGACTTTTATATAAGGATTTCAGAATCATCCTCAAGGATTACCGGTCATTTCTGATTCTTGCCATCGTCTTTATTCTGATGGGCGTGTTCTGGAAAGAAGGCCTGTACGGCCCGGTGTACGGCATGTTCTTTCTCACCACTGTTGTCAGCACCCTGCAGAACTACGACGAAGCGGTCGGATTCCGGAAATACTGCGAAACCTTTCCTCTCAGCAGAAGTGATGTGGTAAATGAAAAGTACCTGCTTTCGCTGGCACTTACATTCGGCGGTATTCTACTGTTTGCCATAGTCTCCCTGGTGCTTGGCCGGACGGAGATGATCTTCGAGACAGCGATGGCGATGACGGCGATCGGACTCAGCGCATCGGCGTTCTCTCTTCCGTTCTCCTTTATCTTCGGAGCCCAGAAAGGATCCCTGGTGCGGATGGCGGTCGTCTTCCTGATGGTTATCTGCGGCATGGTTCTTATCAACTATACCGATGTGATCCTGACCTTCCTGTCCTCACAGGCAATGGCGTCGGTTCTGATCTTTGTCCTGATAATAGCTGCTTTTGAAATATCGCGGCGTGTTACGATCCGGTTCTATCAGAAGAAGGAACTCTGATCATCCGGCAGCTTTGAGGTTTTCGAGATACCGGATCAGCTCATCGTGGGAGTTCTCCGCTTTCTCTTCCATGACCGCGCTGAGCAATGTATGCATGGCGACGGAAATCGCCGATCCCTTCAGACCAAGTTTCTGAAGATCCTTGCCGTTGACATCCAGCTGCTTGAGGGTGCAGCAGTCATGGTCGCGCTCAATCGCTTCATAGATATCCATGATTTTCTTCTTGTCGAGGCGGGTGTCTCTGGCACAGCGGAAATTGAGATACATGGGAAAGGGAACCGTAAGCCGGTTGATCACTTTCCGAAGGTCAATTCTGGTATCCATTGACAGATTTCTGTTTTTGAGAAGGTTGATCACCATCTGCCTGTCCTCATTGGAATATTTGAGGCGGCGCAGGATTTCCTCGCTTCGCTCACTGTCATTCAGGCAGTCAAGAAGAAGCGCCATTCGGATATGAAGATCCGGATCGGTATGGGCGAGGTTGCGGGCGATGCCGGTCCAGAGGGTTTCCGGATATTCTCTGAGTTCCGGAATCACCTGTTCAAAGACCGGCCGGTATTCCTGAAGCACCTGCGTGAAATACGGTCCGGTGATGGTCTTGTTCAGCTCGGAGGTAATTCGCTCCTGTGAGATCACGGAAAGCGTCGGTGTCTGTTCCAGAAGAGCTTTCTTTGTCTCCTCTTCAATCGTAAATCCGAGCATCGAGGAAAAGCGGACAGCTCTCAGAATTCTCAGAGCATCTTCTTCAAAGCGTTCATAGGGATTGCCTACGGTGCGGATCAGCTTATTCTGAAGATCCTGAATTCCGCCGTAAAAATCCCGGATGCCGGTTTTGGGATGATAGCAGAGCGCGTTGATCGTGAAGTCGCGGCGGGCGGTATCCTCTTCCAGAGACCGCGTAAAGGCGACATGATCCGGATGCCTGTGATCCCGATACCCGCTTTCGGTGCGGTAAGTCGTGATTTCCACGGGATTCCGTTTGAACAGCACGGTGATGGTGCCGTGCTTTTTTCCGGTCTCGAGCGTCCGGAACTGCGAAAACACCTCTTCGATTTCATCCGGGGTCGCAGAGCTGGTGACATCGTAATCGCTGGTTTCCTGACCAAGGTACCACGAGCGAACGGCACCGCCGACCACATAGGCTTCATATCCCGCATCATTCAGTATCTTTATCGCGTTTTTTACGAAAGAAGGCAAAGGCATTGTGCGTTTCATAGTTCATATTCTAAACGAAAATTAAACGTTTCCAAATCTTTTTGCTTTTTTTTCGAAACAGGCCTATTCTTTCTGTAAAACAAATGGATGGGTAAGACTATGAGAATTGGACAATCAACGGATATTCACCGGATGAAAGAAGGAAGACGGCTGGTTCTGGGCGGGGTGGAAATCCCCTATGAAAAGGGACTCGACGGTCACAGCGACGCCGATGCACTGACCCATGCGGTCGCAGAAGCGATACTCGGAGCGCTTGCGCTCGGAGATCTCGGACACTGGTTTCCGGATACCGACCCGAAATGGGAAGGATGCGATTCCCTGGTGATTCTGCGCGAGTGCGGGCGGATGATGAAGGAACGCGGCTACCGGATCGGCAATGTGGACAGCCTTGTTCTCATCGAAAAGCCGAAGATGGCTCCGCACATCGAAACCATGCGCAGAAATTTTGCCGAGGCGCTTGAGACGGATCTCTCCAACATCAGTGTAAAGGCGACCCGGGGAGAAAAACTCGGCTATGTGGGAAGAGGCGAAGGCGTCATGGCCCAGGCAGTCGTTCTTCTGGAGGAATGCGATGGGTGAATCGTTCCGAAAGACATCGGAAGAAAAAGTGCTCCGGGACCCGGTGCACCGCTATATTCATATCAGCTATGAGGTGATCTGGAATCTTCTGAATGCCAGATGGTTTCAGCGCCTGCATCGGATCCGCCAGCTGGGCGGTGCATTTGTCGTCTATCCTACGGCATGTCACACGCGCTTTTCCCATTCGATCGGCGTCTATGAAATCACCCGGCGGATGGTCAGCGAGATTCCGGAGATCCGGGATTCCCTGAATGAAAGGGAAAAGATTACCGTGATGGCGGCAGCGCTGCTGCACGATGTGGGACATGCGCCGTATTCGCATGCGTTTGAGAGAATTCTGAACCTGTCGCATGAAGACTATACCTGCCGGATCATCGAAGAGGATGAGGAAATCCGCAGTATTCTCGAAGCGGCTTCACCGGGGCTTGCGGAAGATACGGCGGATGTGATCCGCCACCGCTCCCGCAATCCGCTGCTGTCGCGGCTGATCAGCGGTCAGCTCGATGCGGACCGCATGGACTATCTTCTGCGGGATGCCTACTTCACCGGAACCACCTACGGTGAATTCGATATGGAGCGCATCTTCCGCACCATGCGGGTGATCAATGCCATGCCTGTAATCAAGGAGAGCGGGATTTATGCCGTGGAAAACTATGTCATGGCAAGATATCACAGCTACTGGCAGGTGTATTATCATCCCGGCGCAAGAAGCTATGAGACGATGCTGTTCTCGTTGTTCAAACGCCTGCGGAACCTTCATGAAAAAAACGCGGCACCTTCCGTGATTCCGGAATTTCTGCCGCTGCTGGAAGGAAGAGAACTGAGCCTTCCGGAATATTTTGCACTGGATGAATGCACCTGCAGTTATGCTTTTATGAAACTGCAGTCCTGCGGGGATCCGATTGCCTCGGATCTTGCCGAAAGGCTGCTGAACCGGAAACTGTTTGATTACATGGATGCTTCGCAGGAAAACATCGCCCATGTCAGAGCGTGTCTTTCACAAAGCGGATTTGATCCGGATTACTACCTTACGGAAGACGATGTGATGCAGAGTGTGTATGTGCCCTATACCGGCGAAAAGGATAATGCGGTTTGGATCCGCGTTCACGGCGGCGAGATCCGTGAACTCTCGGATTCCTCCTTCATTGTTTCAAGTCTTGTCAGAGGAAAACCGCTGAAGGATAAACGCATCTATTTTCCCAAGGAGATCAGATCACTTCTATGATCGTGACAGTAAAAATCGTGCAGAAGGATCTGCTTGCGAAAACCGAAGCGGTGCTGGCGGACGGAAAGGCGATCCTTACCGGAAAGGTGCTCTCTTTTCCGGAGAAGGAACCTTTTTCCGGAAAGGGAAAACTGGAGATGAACAGCGACGGCTTCCGCCTGATTCACCAGGGCGAAACCGAAAGCATTACCGAGCTGTATTTCGAAAAGGACGGGCAGACGACCGTGCGTTCGCCCTTCGGCGAAATGTTCTTCACAACCCGTCTTACGGCATGGAATGTCACCGACGGGCATGCCGAACTGGAGTATCGGCTGTTTCAGGAAGAGACTCCGGCGGGATGGTTCAGACTGGATGCGGTGTACGTTTCATCCCTCTCGCGGACGTCATGCTAGAATGTGAAACGCATGGGAAAAAAGCACTATTGACAGCGGACATAAACAGTATAAGATATATCTCGTAAAATCCGGGACAGACAGAAGGCGATCTCGGAACATGATTGATAATCAGGGAGGAATCAGATTCTATGAGTACGAAGGTAACAATGACTGATACCGCGTACAACTGCATGATTAAGCGGAAAAAGGAAATTGAATTTTCCAAATTATGGCAGGAAGTTGCTAAAGCCATGAAAATTCCGGAGGAGAAGCTCAGCCGCAAGAAGAGACAGTTCTATGCAGAGCTGATGGACGACCGCAGGTTCGCTTCTCTCAGCGGAAATAAATGGGATCTGCGCAGCCGCAGAAGCTACAGTGAAGTCAGTGCGGATGCGATTGTTCTGGATGAAGACGATGAGGGCTATGAGACGGAGGACAGAGAACTTCTCGGTCTTTCCAAGACGGAGGAGATGTACTGATCACCCGGGGCATTGCCCCTTTTTCTTTTCTGAGACAATTTCGGAAAAGGATATGACGCCCATACGAAAGACAGGGCTGTGCCGTACATTCCTGCAGGGATGAAAGCGAAGAAGGAAGAGGAAAGAAAATGCGCTTCCGAGGAGGAAAGAAAAAACAGCGGCGCGGCCTGGAATGGATTCTCTCTTTTCAAGTGTTCAGAAAAAGGATAAAATAGAAACGCCAATAAACGCAGATTAAGGAGGATAATTGCAATATGGTAATGGTTTCTGCAACAGAAATGATCAAGAAGGCTCATGAGGGTCATTATGCGATCGGTGCGTTCAACACAAATAATCTGGAATGGACAAAGTGCATTCTCGCAGCAGCGGAGCAGGCAAAGGCTCCGGTCATGATTCAGACATCCGAAGGCGCTGCCAAGTACATGGGCGGCTACAAGGTTGTTGTGGATCTGGTCCGTGATCTCCATGATTCCATGGGGATCACTGTTCCGGTAGCTCTGCATCTCGACCATGGCACCTATGAAGGCGCAAAGGCCTGCATCGATGCCGGATATACATCCGTTATGTTCGACGGCTCTCACTTCGATTTCGAAGAGAACATGGCAAAGTCCAAGGAAATCATCGAGCTCGCTCATTCCAAGGGTGTTTCCGTTGAGTGCGAAGTCGGCGGAATCGGCGGAACCGAAGACGGTGTTACCTCCAACGGTGAACTCGCAGATCCGAAAGAGTGCGCAGCTGTCGCAAATCTCGGCGTAGATTTCCTCGCAGCCGGCATCGGAAACATTCACGGAAAGTATCCTGCAAACTGGGCAGGACTGAACTTCGATCGTCTTGATGAGATCAACAAGGCTGTCAACGGCAAACCGCTCGTTCTCCACGGCGGCTCCGGCATCCCGTTCGATCAGGTTTCCAAGGCCATCAACATGGGCGTTTCCAAGATCAACGTCAACACCGAACTGCAGCTGGTATTCGCGGACGCTACCCGCAAGTACATCGAAGCCGGCAAGGATCTCGAAGGCAAGGGATATGATCCCCGCAAGCTCCTGAAACCGGGCGCAGATGCAATCGTTGCCAAGACCGTTGAGCTGATCAAAGCATTCGGCTGCGACAACAAAGCATAATCATATTCACAGGATCAGGGAGGCAGAACCTCCCTTTTCTCTTGGAATGATTCTGTGGTTGGAAATATGTGTAAGTTCGGGTAGAATTATCCCCGGGAAAGTTTTATGGCAGATGCGGTGCTGTTTGACATGGACGGCATACTGTATGACAGTGAAGTCCAGTATGCGAAAGTAACGGAACGGGTGATGCGCTCTCTTGGGTACACCGGTCCGAGTGAATCGCTGTACGAGACGATCGGGAAAACATCCGACGGAACCTGGCAGCTGCTTTTTGATCTGCTTGAGGGCAACTGGAGCCGCCGGGAAATCGAAACCGCATGGGTCAAAGACAACCTGGCACATCCGATCGACTACCGTGCGATCATGTTCGAAGACATTCCCGAAACCCTGAAGACACTGAAGGAGAACGGATTTCTGATGGCCTGCTGTTCCAGCAGTAAAAAAGAGGTGATCGCACAAAGCCTCGACGCCATGGGGATTGCGGAGTATTTCGGTTTTACGGTATCCGCCGATGAAATCGAACATCCCAAACCCGCACCGGATATCTATCTGCTTGCGGCCCGGAAACTGGGTGCGCCGCCGGAAAACTGCTGGGTGTATGAAGACAGTCAGATCGGCATCGAAGCCGGAAAACGCGCCGGGATGAGAGTGATCGCAAGGCGGGAAGAACGGTTTCGCCAGAACCAGGCCGGCAGTGATTATATCGTTTCAAACGCGGCCGAGATGTGCCGTCTGGTAATCAACGAAAGGACCAAATCCTATGGAAAAAGTAATCAAGATTGAAGGCGGACATCGTCTTGCGGGCGAAGTGAAGGTCTCCGGATCAAAGAATGCGACAGTTGCGCTGATTCCCGCCGCAGTGCTTGCGGGCGGCCCGGTCACGATCAGCGGCGTTCCCGATATCGCCGATGTGGATTCCTTAAGCAAGATTCTGCGAATCCTCAACGCGGATGTCCGGGAGATGGGAGATCATCTGATCATCGATCCGACCTCCATGGTCAATACCGATCTTGATGCGGATGTCGTCACAAAACTCAGAGCTTCCTATTACTTCATGGGTGCGCTTCTGGGCAAATACGGCTATGTGAGAATCCGCATGCCGGGGGGATGTTACCTCGGCCCGCGCCCGATCACCCTTCACATCAAGGGGTTTGAGGCGCTTGGCGCCAAAGTCAGGTATGACAAGGGATGCTATACGATCAAGGCCGACAAGCTCATGGGTGCCAAGATCTTCCTGGATATTCCCTCCGTCGGAGCGACGATCAATATCCTGATGGCGGCGGTCTATGCGGAAGGGCGCACGATCATCGAAAACGCGGCGAAGGAGCCGGAAATCATCGATGTGGCGACGCTTCTCAACAAGATGGGTGCGAATATCCGCGGCGCCGGAACCAACGTCATCACGATTGAAGGCGTCAGGGAGCTTCAGGGCTGTTTCCACGAGATTATACCGGACCGCATTGAGGCGGGAACCTTTGTCATCATGGCGGCCGCCTGTGCCGATTCCATGAAGATCTGCAATGTGATTCCCAAGCACATCGAGGCACTGACCTCCAAACTGCAGGAAACCGGAGCCAATCTTGAAATAGGAGTCGATTCGATACTGGTGACGAAAAGCGAACGCATGCACGGGGTGAATATCACCACCAAGCCATATCCCGGATATGCGACGGATCTGCAGCAGCCGATGACCTCCTACCTGACCCAGGCAACGGGCATCAGTGAGATCACCGATACGATTTATACCGAACGGTTCAAGCATTGTCTCGAACTGCAGCGCATGGGCGCGGATATCGAAATCTCAACCGGCAAGTGCTACGTCAAAGGACCTACGATGCTTTACGGAGACAAGGTGACCGCTACTGATCTTCGCTGCGGTGCGGCGCTGGTGATCGCCGGCCTGCTTGCGGACGGCGTTACGGAAATCCATGACGTCTATCACATCGACCGGGGATATGACAACATTGACGGCAAGCTGAAAGCACTCGGCGGCGTGATCTGGCGGGAAAAAGTGGAATAAACATCTTGCCTCTGACAAAACTGCCGTGTTATAGTTGTTAAGCACTTTCTTTGAGCACGCATGAGGCTCAAGGCATGAAGGGAGAAGAACTATGAAGAAGGACATTCATCCGAAGTACTATGAGTGCAAGGTCGTCTGCACAAGCTGCGGAAGTGAGTTCATGACCGGTTCCACACTGAAGGAAATCAAAGTGGATACCTGCTCGAACTGCCATCCGTTCTACACCGGACGCCAGAGATTCGCTCAGGCACAGGGCCGTGTTGAAAAGTTCAACAAGAAGTACGGATTAAAGTAATGAATGAAAGGGAAACCTGCGGATGCGGGTTTTTCTTTCGTCCGGTTCTCTGCCGTTCAAACCTCTCCTATGTTAAAATTGAAACAGTTGTCAAAAGGGAAAGGGGTGCCTGATGGCAGAGAAGAAGAAACCGGCGATCATTTCGGAAGGAGATCTCGACACGCTGGAGAAGGAAATCCTGAAAAAGCATGAAGCCGGCGAAAAAATCAGTCAGGAGTTACTGCAGGAAAAAGCGGAGAAAGCTCATCTTTCGGAAGAGGAACTCGATATTCTTTTTGACTGGTGCAGCGATCATGATATCTTTCTGAACGGAACCGATGACGATCTGTTTGAAGAGGAAATCGAAGAAGAGCGCGAAGAGGAAGGCATCGGCGAGGAGGACGAGAAGTATTCCGAAGACGATGAGGTTCCCGATGCATTTGTGCAGACCGACCGCAGGGCTTCCACCGGCGACAGCGTACGTCTCTATCTGCAGGAAATCGGCAAGATTCCGCTTCTTTCCCCGGAAGAGGAGAAAGAGATCGCAAAGAGATGCCAGGAGGGAGATCAGGAAGCGAGAAACAAGCTCATCAATTCCAATCTGAGACTGGTTGTTTCGATCGCGAAGAAATACATCAAGCGCGGTCTTTCGTTCCAGGATCTGATTCAGGAAGGCAATATGGGCCTGATGCGGGCTGTGGAGAAATTCGACTATCAGAAGGGATTCCGGTTCAGCACTTATGCGACCTGGTGGATCCGGCAGTCGATGATCCGGGCCATCGCCGACCAGTCCCGCGACATCCGCCTTCCCGTCCATATGGGCGAGCAGATCATGAAGGTGCGCCGCACCGAGAAACAGCTGATCCAGGAACTCGGAAGAGAACCGACCTACCGGGAGATTGCGGCGAAGATGGAAGGCATGACACCGGAACGGGTGGAGGAGATTCTCAAGATCGCCATGGAGCCGGTGAGTCTTGAAACCCCGGCGGGCGAAGAGGAGAACTCGACATTGAGCGACTTCATCGAGGATACTTCGATCGTCGATCCGAAGGATTATGCCAACAACGCATTTCTGAAAGAGGAGATGGACCGGATTCTTCAGATGCTCAATGAGCGGGAACAGAAGATCATACGCATGCGCTTCGGCCTCGATGACGGAAGGCCGAAAACTCTGGAAGAAGTCGGTAGGGAATGCAATGTCACGCGGGAGAGAATCCGTCAGATCGAAGCCAAGGCGCTTCGGAAGCTCAACCGCAATTATGCATGCAAACAGGATTTCAGGGACTGGAAAGAGAATTGAAACTACATCAAAGATCCTTCGGTTGTGTATCATTTGTCTGTCAGTCTCTGGTAGAACAAACAGCAGGAGGATCTTTTTTATGAATCAGGAAGCGATGGAAAACAGACTTCGCGCGATGAAGGAAACCTATGATTCGATCAGTGAGAAGCTGATGTCGGAAGAAGTGCTCTCTTCCGTAAAGGAAAGCGCTCGTCTTTCCCGCGAGCAGGCCAGGCTTGCGGCTCCGTGCGAAGCGTATGAGAAGCTTCTGGAGCTGAACCGGCGCATCGATGAGGCAAACGAACTCGTTCACGATGACGATGAGGAACTGCGCATGATGGCTGAGGAAGAACTTGCGGAATGCCTTCCGGAGCGGGAAAAGCTCCTGGAGAAAATTCAGATTCTTCTGATTCCCCGGGACCCGGATGATGATCATGATGTGATCATGGAAATCCGCGGCGGCGCCGGCGGGGATGAAGGCAATATCTTTGCCGGAGATCTGTACCGCATGTATGTGAAATACGCGGAAGGAAACGGCTGGAAGGTTTCGGTGATGGAAGCTTCGGAATCCCAGGCCGGCGGGTTTTCCCAGATCATCTTTGAAATTCACGGCAATGATGTATACCGGGCGCTGAAATACGAAAGCGGAGCGCACCGCGTGCAGCGCGTTCCGAAGACGGAGTCCCAGGGAAGAATTCAGACCAGCACCGCAACCGTGCTCTGTCAGCCGATTGCGGAAGATGCCGATATTGAAATCGATCCGAAGGATCTCACGATCGAGACCCACCGGGCCAGCGGTGCCGGCGGCCAGCATATCAACAAGACGGACAGCGCTGTCCGCATCGTTCATGTGCCGACGGGAATCACCGTCAACTGCCAGGAGGGAAGAAGCCAGATCGAAAACCGGGAAACCGCGATGCGGCTGATCAAATCGAGAGTGTACGAGGAATACAAGCGCATCAAAGAGGAACAGGAAGGAAAGGAGCGGCGGGCGAAGATCGGCACCGGCGACCGCTCGGAAAAGATCCGGACCTACAACTATCCTCAGAACCGGGTTACCGACCACAGGATCGGATATACGATTACCCAGCTGGACCGGGTGATGGAAGGAAAACTGCAGGATATCCTCGACAGGCTGCAGCAGGATGATGAACGGCAGAAACTGGAGGCGGCAGAATGACATTTCGCGAAGCGGTAAAAAAGTATGAGAAGAAATGCGAGGCCTGCGGGGTCCCGGCGGAGACGGTGCTGGCATATCTTGTGGAGCTGACCAATCAGGAGCGGTATAACCTCTACCTCCACTACGAAGAGGAAATGCCGGAGGAGATGTTGGAAGCCTTTTCTTCCGGGATGGGGCGGATCCTGAATCAGGAGCCCATGGCGCATGTCCTGGGATATTCCTGGTTTTACGGATATAAATTCATCGTGAACCGGGAAGTTCTGATTCCCCGTCCCGAAACAGAAGAACTGTGCGCCGGCATTCTGGCAAGGATCGACCGTTTTTTTTCTGAGGGTACAGTGCAGTGCGTCGATGTCGGAACCGGAAGCGGTGCCATTGCGATCACGGTGGCACTGGAAGAACCGCGGGTATGCATGGACGCCACGGATATCTCAGAGACGGCCCTGATAACGGCAAGGCAGAACGCAGAGAACAACGGAGCGGACATCACCTTTCTCTCCGGAGACATGCTCAGACCGCTGGAAGAGAGCGGAAAGAAATATGATGTGCTGATCTCCAATCCGCCCTACATTCCTCAGGAAGAGGTCATGGAAGCCTCGGTGGTGGACTTTGAGCCGCATGTGGCGCTGTTTGGCGGCGAGGACGGCCTGAAATTTTACCGCATGATTTTTTCCGAGTGCCGTAAGGTACTTAAAGAGCGCGCTTTCATGGCGTTTGAGATGGGCTGGAACCAGCGTGAGGCGATGAGCAGGCTGGTCAGAGAAACCCTTCCGGAAGCGGAATTTGAGATTGTGAAGGATATGAACGGCAAGGATCGTATGCTGTTCGTATACATCGGACTGGAAAACGCGCTAAAATAGTCAGGGCAACCCAGGGGAGTACAGAATATGGAAGATCTGAACTTAGAAGAAACACAGGTAATGGAAGTGGTGGATGAGAACGATCCGCCGAAAAAGGATAAGCCGAAGGAAAAGAAAAAGAAGAAGCTTTCCAAAACCGGCGTCATGATTTTCAGGGTGATACTCATATTGTCGATCGCAACCGCAGCCTATTCCGGCTTTCAGCTTTACAAGGGACTGAAGGATTACCGGGAAAGCGAAAACTCCTATACCGCACTGGCAACGGAGACCAAGGCGGAGACGGAGAGCGTTGTGGAAGAGGAAACCGGCGTAACCTATGAATACGACAAGGCAAACTTCACCGCTCTTGCGGAAATCAACCCCGATGTGGCGGGATGGCTGAGCCTGAAGGGAACGGTGATCAACTATCCGGTCGTGCAGGGCACGGATAATGATTATTATCTCGAGCACCTGTTCACAAGAGAAACCAACCATACCGGATGTATCTTTATCGACTACCGCAACGCAAAGGACTTCTCCGACCGCAATACCGCGATGTATGCGCATCACATGCGCAACGGATCGATGTTTGCCGAGCTGGAAGGCTATCGTACTCAGGAGTACTACGAGGAGCACAAGGAACTGATCCTGCAGACTCCCGATGCGCTGTATCTCATTCAGCCGTTTTCCGGACTTCTCAGCGACGGATATACGGAATACGTGCAGTTTGATTTCCCGACCGATGAGTCATTTATGACTTACGTAAATGATCTGAAGGCCAAGAGTACGTTCAACAGCGATGTGGAAATCACGCCGAACGATAAGATTGTGACGATGTCCACCTGTCGTTATGACGTCACCAACGGCCGCTATGCGGTATTCGGAAAACTCGTAAAAATCGGATGATCTCCTGATTTCCGGAAACGGAAAAAGGAAATCATCCTTTTCTTCTGGCTTTTTGAACAAAGGGTACTTATGAAATGAAACATATTTTCATGATTTTTGTATCTTTTTTCTGATACAATGGTCAACGTTATGGGCAATAAAGGAAAGTGGATGCGGAACTTTATGATCGTGATGATCATCATGGTCGTACTGTCGATGGTACTGACCATGTTCCGGTAAAAGAGATGAGACGGTTCAGGGACGAAGAGACAAAGGAGATGGCAGCGATCCTGCGGGACAACGGCTGTATTGCGGTTCCTACGGATACGGTCTACGGCATCATGGCAGCGGTCAATGAAACGGCCCGCGCCAGGCTCTATGAGATCAAACAGAGACCGAAGTCCAAGGAGTTTCCGCTGATGTTCAGCGATCCGTCTCAGCTCGAAGAGTATGCTGTGACGGATGAAAGAGCATTGAAGGTGATCGGCGAACTTCTGCCCGGGCCGCTGACTCTGATCCTTCCCGCAAGAGGAAAGTCTCTTCCGGGCGGTCAGAAGACCTGTGCCGTACGCATGGCATTCGGTGTGCTCCGGGAACTGCTGATAGAGTACGGTCAGCCCGTATATCTGACCAGCGCAAATCTTTCCGGGATGCCGGAATGCCGGAATGCGGAGGAGATCGAAGCACAGTGCCCGGCATTGGACGGGATTCTGGAAGGGCATCCGCTGTATCAGAAAGCAAGCACGATTGCGGATCTTACGCAAAAGGAGATCCGCATTATCAGAGAAGGTCCGGTAACAAGGGATGACATAATCCGGGCAATCGAGAAAGGGGAACTGAAATATGATTGATCGAGCGATTCTTGACGCATTGCACAAGGAAGAGGAGAGGCAGAGGCACAACATCGAACTGATTGCTTCGGAGAACTTCACTTCCAGGGAGGTTCGCGATCTGTGCGGATCCATCCTGACAAACAAATATGCGGAAGGATATCCCGGGAAGAGATATTACGGTGGATGCGCAAACGTCGATGTGATCGAAGAGATCGCAAGAACACGCGCCTGTGAACTGTTCGGCGCCGAACACGCCAACGTACAGCCTCACAGCGGCTCGCAGGCCAACATGGCGGTTTACTTTTCGGTGCTGAATCCGGGCGACAAGGTATTCGGAATGGATCTTGCGGCCGGCGGACATCTGACCCACGGCGCCAAAGTCAGCTTTTCCGGAAAACTGTATGAGTTTTATTCCTATGGAGTTAATCCCGATACCGAGCGCATCGATTACGATGAACTGCGCCGCCAGGCAAAGCAGCTTCAGCCGCGGATGATCGTAGCCGGAGCCAGTGCGTATTCCCGCGAAATCGATTTTAAGGAATTCCGCTCCATCGCCGATGAATGCGGTGCCTATCTGCTTGTGGACATGGCTCATATCGCGGGTCTTGTCGCGGCCGGGGTACATATGAATCCCGTGCCTTACGCGGACTTTGTTTCAACCACCACCCATAAGACCCTGCGCGGTCCCCGCGGCGGCATGATTCTCTGCAGGGAAGAGTATGCCAAAGCGGTGGATAAAGCGATCTTCCCGGGCATGCAGGGCGGCCCTCTCTGCCATATCGTCGCCGCCAAGGCGCAGTGCCTGTGCGAGGCGTCCACACCTGCATTCAGGGAATACGGCCTCCAGGTTGTGAAAAACTGCGCAGCGCTTGCCGAGACTCTGAAGAAGGAAGGTTTCCGTCTTGTGACGGGCGGCACCGACAATCATCTGATCCTCGTCGATGTCAAGGCATCGATCGGCATCACCGGCAAGGAAGCGGAACATGCATTGGATGAGGTGAACATCACCGCCAATAAGAATGCCATTCCTTTCGATGAAGAAAAGCCGAACAAAACCAGCGGCATTCGTCTCGGTACAGCCGCAATGACCACCAGAGGCTTCCGGGAAGAGGACTTCCGCAAAGTCGGCAAATGGATTTCCACCGTTCTGAGAAACAAGGATGATGAAGAGCTCAAGGCAAACATCCGCAGGGAAGTCATCGCGATGAGCGAAGCGCACCCTTACGAGTAAGTTACAGGAAACAGAGATCCGGAACCAGCGGATTTCTGTTTTTCTTTTTCCGCAATGAAAAAGGGAACCCGCAGGTTCCCGAAGATGTACCGGTCATAATCAGGACATCTGATGTATTTTCTGTTTGTGGGCATACATTTTGTGATCCGCTTCATCGAGCAGTTTGCGGAAGGTCGTGCGCCCGATGTCTTCCGTATAAGCACAGCCATAGGAGATGCTGACCTGTTTCTCCTTCTGCATTTCCTCAAACTTCTTTGTCATCTTCTCCATCGTTTCCGGGGTGCAGCCAACGACGATTGCGGCGAATTCATCACCGCCGAAGCGGAAGCAGTTTTTGCCGAAACAGGAGGAAATGCATTCGGCAGCCCGGCACAGAAGCTTGTCGCCGGCAAGATGGCCGAGGTTGTCGTTGGTCTGTTTCAGATAGTTCACATCAAACAGGACTACGGCAACGGAATATCCGCTCTCCTCCGCTTCGAGAACAAACTGTTCAAACCGGTAGCGGTTGGGGAGGTTGGTGAGGGCATCCGTTTCCGCGGCCGAGCGCAGAATGGCGTCGAGGGAATCTCTGCGCTTTCGCAGATCGTTATAAGAAGCGGCGACCAGGCGGACTTCCTGAATGCCTTTTGTCTCGTCGAGTGCTTCGCCTTCCCGGATCAGCTGGGCAAAGGTGATCAGAGGCTGGATGATCTCACGGAAGAGAATCACGAAGGTGATGATCAGAATGATGATGATCGACAGGGTATCCGCCCAGAGTATGGATCTCAGGATGGCGAGCTGTCTTCCGGCTTCGGCTGCCCGCTGGGAGGAAGCGCTCTGAAGGATGCCGATACAGGCGTTGACATTCTGGGAGACCGATCCCTTGTTTTCGCCGTATTCGGTACCCAGGATCAGCTGGTGGGCGGCAATGATCCGATCCTCTTCCGGCATCGCAAGTTCATTCTGGCTCAGCGGAAAATCGGGAATTGCCTCAAGCTCCGGAATCGGGGGGAGGGGATGGACGGAGCGGATCAGAGCGATGGCGTGCAGCTGGGAGTTCTTCATGAATTCCGCGCTGTCCGAGGCAAGCGCGAGACGTTCAACCGCTTCCGGGGGAACATCGTAGGTTTTAAAACGCGCCAGAACGTCCGGGCCGCGGTGATCTTCCTGCAGCTCCTGAGCGTACGCCATGAGCGGTCCCACATTGTTTTCTTCTTTTTCCGTGATCGGCATCAGGATGTAATTGGAAGAGGTTTCCGAAAGCAGGGAAGACCCCGCCAGCAGCGATGTCGCATCCTGGGTGTAATTTCCCGCATTCTGCATGATGGTGCTGAGCTGGGAACTGGTGCTGTTGACCATCAGGATCACCACGATGATCAGAAGATGGAGAACCGAGAGGACGGCTATCACCGGAAAAAGAAGCTTTTTGGCAGGAATGCCGGAAGCTTTTATGTTTTTTTTCTTTGCCGGAATGTCTGTTTGAATAGGTGTCATCAGATGTATTTATTATGGACTTCCTCGGCGCTGAAATCAAGAAAGAGAGCCGTTTCAGATCAGTTTCGAAAGGAGGGAGGGAAGGGCGCTGAGATCGCCCTGATAGAGAGTTTCCTTCCTTAATGCGAGGGTTCTTGTCTCTAAGAGGTCGGCCACGCAGAGGGCTCGGTAAGTTTCGTATAACCGCTCCATGGAAAACTCGGCTTCGGAAAGGGAGAGGCCGATGCCCGCCCTTCGGATGCAGGCAGCGTTCCAGGATCTCTGATAGGAGGAATCGTGCACGATCAGCTGGGGAATTCCCAGGGAGATGCAGTAAAGCATGACCGCTTCGTTTCCGTCATGAATGCAGGCCCGGCTCCCGTTGAGACAGGAGAGAAGAAAGCGGTTCTGAAAGCGGATGTTGTCCCTTTTTTCCATAGGCGTGCCGGGCAGAAAGGCCTGCACTTCGTAGGGCGCTCCCTGAAAGGCTTCGCAGATGATCTTCTTTGTTCTGCGGGTATTCAAAGAGGCTTCGGAAAAGACAATGCTGAGACGGGAGGTCTGTTCTCTTTCCAGCGGCGAGATCGCGGAGAAGCCGCAGCGGATCAAGGGATAGGAGACGGGAATCGGCTGAAAGCACTGCGGCCCGAAGCAGAGACTTGCCCTGCTCTGCCGGCAGAGATCCGAAAGCCGAATCACCTGTTCCATATTATTCGAACGCAGAAATTCATTCAGGCTGTTGAGCACGGAATAGGAAAACGGGGTATTTCGGAACATCGGTGCGCTGAGAACACTGCAGACCGCAATACCGTATTCCTTTCCGGCCGCAAAGGCGGCGGGACGGCCGATCTCAAGAAGAAGATCCGGTTCAAATCGCTGAATCGCGGAAGAGATCGATGCATAATCCTTTTTCAGCCAGCTGCCGCGAAGGGCACCATAGGCTTTCTGGTATTCCTCGTAAGACCTGCCCGTCTCTGTCCGGGAAAAGGAAACGGGGGCCTTTGCCTTATAAAAGGAAACGCCGTGAAAACTTGAGGATTCATCGGCGCAGACGGCACAGCGGATCTGTTCCATCTGAAAAAGCTCCGCAAGATTTCTGGCTGTAAGAACCGCAGAGCCCATGGCAGGAATACAGAGAGACGGAAGAATCAGTATGTTCACAATACCAAGTATAACGCAGTTTGACCTCAGTTGAATTCGGGGTTCTTTTTTACTATGATGGTCAGAGAAAACAAGGAGGCTTCTATGCTTGAAGTACTGAATCATCCTCTTATCAGCCATAAGCTGACGCAGATGCGTGACAAGAATACCGGAACCAAGGATTTCCGGGAAAATCTCGATGAAATTGCGGAACTCATGGCATATGAGGTCTGCCGTGACCTTCCGATCACCAAGGTGGATATCGAAACTCCGGTCAGTCCGTGCATCGGCTATCAGCTGAGCAAGGAAATCGTGATTGTGCCGATCCTTCGCGCCGGTGTCGGACTGCTGGACGGAATCAGGCGTCTGGTTCCGACAGCCAAGGTCGGATTTATCGGTCTGTTCCGGGATGAAGAGACCCTCGAACCGCACGAATACTTCGCCAAATTTCCCAAGGACCTCGATCAGGCAATCGTCATGGTCGTCGATCCCATGCTTGCGACCGGCGGAAGCGCCGTCGCGGCCATCGATATGATCAAGAGACGGGGAGCGAAGCAGATCAAGCTGGTCTGCCTGGTCGGCGTTCCCGAAGGAGTCAAAGCAGTTCAGGAAGCCCATCCGGATGTCGATATCTATCTTGCGGCACTGGATGATCATCTCAATGAGCACGGATATATCGTTCCGGGTCTCGGCGATGCCGGCGACAGGATTTTCGGCACCAAATAATGGAACTGTCATCCTTCTTTCTGAAGACAGGAATCTATCTCCTTGCGTTCATCCTTAGTTTTTACGGGCTCTCCGCACTGGATTATTCCCGGTTTCTGAAACAGGGCCATACCGCCCAGGCGCAGGTTCTGTACTGGATTCTGGTACTGAGCCTGGCATATCTTTCCGGCTCATTTCTCATTTCATTTCTTTTTCTTCAGTAATCACAGCGGCAGCCCATACGGCTGCCGCTGATGCTATAATGGGAAAACCGGAGGGCGAAGTATGAATCTGATTAAAGGCGCATTACCATATTTCCTGCTGCCTTTTGTCATTTCTCTGGCGCTGGTCCCCTTTGCCAAGCGGATCGGGCTGCGGCTCGGCATCTATGCGATGGAAAACAAGCGAACCGTGCACCATGGCAAGATCGTAAGAATCGGCGGTGTGGCAATCTATATCGCGGTTCTTGTTTCGATGACGGTTCTCTGGAGGGCGGACCTCAAGCTCAACGGAATTCTGATCGGCGCATCGGTGATCTTCATCGGCGGCCTTCTGGATGATATCTACAACCTGCCGCCGAAGGTGAAAATCCTCTTTCAGGTAGCCGGTGCGTTTGCGACGCTCTTCATCGGAAATCTCTCTCTCGATACCCTGCATATCCTGTCCATGGAAATTTCCAATCCGATTATCGTCAAGGGAATTTCCTTTGTCTGGCTCATCGGCATCACCAATGCGATCAACCTGATCGACGGTCTCGACGGTCTGTCTTCCGGAATCTGCACGATTGTCACGATGACGATCGGCATCCTCGGCTTTTTCATGGGCCGCCGGGATATCTGCGTCATGGCGCTGATTCTCTCCGGTGCGATTCTGGGATTTCTGCCCTATAACTTCCATCCCGCCTCGATCTTTGTCGGTGACTGCGGGGCGCAGTTCATGGGTTTTTCGATCGCTGCGATGTCCCTGCTCGGATTTAAGACAACGGCATTGATCACCCTCGGACTGCCGATCCTTGTTCTTTTTATTCCGATTTCCGATACATTGATTGCGATTGTGAGAAGAAAGCTGAAAGGGCAGAAGATCACCGAGGCCGACCGCGGTCACCTGCATCATATTCTGATGATCAAGCTGAAGCTCGGCCACCGCAAAACCGTGGAAGTTCTCTATGTGGTTACGGCATTGTTCGCTTTGGCGGCGATTGTGACCTGGTTTAATCCGCAGCTCGGCATTGTCATGGTTTTCCTGCTGGTGCTCGGGGCGGATCTCTTCATTGAATATACCGGCATGATCAATCCGAAGTTTCATCCCATTCTTTCCCTTGTCAATCGTCTGACAGGCTGGCCGGCAATGGAAAACGGCGAAGATCCGGTGGATACGATCCGCCGGGAAGAGGAGGCTCAGGAAGCCAGAGCCGCCGCCGAAGAACTGAAAAAAGAGGAACTGAAAAAAGAAGAATCGAAAACAGAGGAAACGAAACAAGAGGAAGAGAACCCTGCAGAAGAAAAAGCAGACGATGAGAAGAACCGGCCGGAGGAAAAAAAGCCGGAGGAAAAACAGCCGGATGAGAAAAAGCCGGAAGAGAAAAAGAACCCTGCAGAAGAGAATAAAAAAGAAGAAGCGAACCCGGAGCACATGGCTGAGCCAAAGAAGAAAAGAGGCCGGAAAAAGAAACAGAAGGATCCGGAACCCAGAACGGATGCGCCTGAAAAGGAAGAAGTGAAGCCGGGGAAACCGAAGAAAAAAGAAAAGAAAGAATCGAAAAAAGAAGAAAAAGAAGAAAAATCTGCGGACTGACGCGGATTTTTATTATCCCTCTCTAAAAGAAACTCAGGAGGCTGGAAAAATCATGAGTTTTTATCAGAGAAGCAATGCATGGCTCGGATACGACCGGGCAAGTGAGATGGTGGACACACCGCAGGAATGGAAAGCCTATGTCAGGCAGCGGGAGGAGATCTACAACCGTCTGCTTCCGGGATACGCCGATCACAGCATGAAGTCGGAGGCGATGTGGCTGCTGCGGGGAAGGTATGCCAGCGGCGAGGATATCGGAATCCGGGTATCGCCGGGCGATATCTGCTGGCTGGACTACGGGCAGACGTTCAACAACGAGATGGGATATCAGCACTTCGGACTGATCTTATCGATCTGTAACCGAAAGGCGCTGGTGGTCCCGGTTACCAGCAATGAGGAAATGTACCGGAAGGCGAACCAGCGCAGATGTCCCCATCTGATGCGGATCGGAATGCCGGAAGGCCTGCGCAAGAATTCGACCCTGTTTCTGAATGATCTGCGTTATATCAACACCGCGCGAATTCTGGAGAAACGGGCACACATCGATACGGATTCCGAACTGTTTCAGGAAATCTGCGACCGGATCGAGGACAATGTGTTCTCACCGCTTCGCAGAGCACGCAAAAAATCCTGAGGTGTGATACGATTTTTCCGTGAATCTGTTCAGCGGAACATGGCTGGCGGCGGTGTCATCGGGTCCCGATTCGATGGCACTGCTGCACTGGTGCATGAGTCAGGGCATTTCGGTGGCGGCGGCGCATGTCAATTATCATCACCGCCCGGAGGCGGAGGAAGAGGAACAGTATGTCCGCTCCTTCTGCGAAGATCACGGGATTGTCCTGCATGTGAAAAATGACGTATTCGAGTATACGGGAAACTTTGAGGCGGCTGCCCGGGACTGCCGCTATTCTTTTTTTGCGCAGCTCGTGAAGGAGTATGGATACAGGGGGGTTCTTACGGGGCATCAGGAAGATGATCTCATCGAAACCTATATCATGCAGAAGGAGAAGAACATCACCCCCGAATATTACGGCCTGAAGGAAGAGCGCATGATCCATGGGGTCCTCGTTGTGCGCCCCCTGCTTGCATACCGGGCGGAACAGCTGCGCAGGTACTGTCAGGAAAACGGCGTCCGCTATTATATTGATTCCACAAATTTCGATACCTCTCTTGCCAGAAACCGGATCCGCGATGCCTATGTCAGAGAGATGAGCGAATTTGAACGCGCCATGATCCGAAAGGAGATCGGCCGCGAAAATGCCGAGCTCAAAGAGCGGCGCTGCCGCGTACAGGCGGCTGTGAAAGAAGGCAGCTTTCTTCTCTCGGATTACTGCGCCATGCAGGAAGAAGACAGGCTGGAATTGCTGAGGACGTTTTTTGACAAACCTCAGAAACATGCCGGCCGGGAATATCTGAGAATCAATGATCATATTCTCTGTTCCGGAAAGGACTTTCTGATTCCCTGTCCGAACGGGCGCCTTGCCAATGACAAGGGCCGGGTATTCCGCCAGGAGATTCCGGTGCCGTATGCCTTTGAAGTCCGTTCCATAGAAGAGGTCAGAGCTCTGAAGAGCCCGTATTTTGAGATTGCCGAAGGAAGGGCCGGCGTGAATTCGGTCACCGCCGGGGAGGCGGATTACCCGCTGATCATCCGAAACGCCCGGGAAAAGGACAGAATCGCCATGCGGTTTGGAACCAAGAAAGTGCACCGCTTTTTCATCGACCGCCGGATTCCCCTCTGTTACCGGGACAGCTGGCCGGTCGTCGAAAACGCCCGGGGAGAGATTATCCTTGTTCCGGGACTGGGATGTGACAGAAGTCATTATTCTATATGGCCTGATTTTTCTGTGATACAATATTCGCATTGAACAAATCGGAGGGCAGATATGTCGGTCAGAGATGATATCAAAACAGTGCTGATCAGCGAAGAACAGATCAGAACACGTTCGGAAGAACTCGGAAAACAGATTACCGAAGATTATGCAAGAGAGGGAAAAGCACCCTACGCGGTTGCTCTTCTGAGAGGATCGGTGCCTTTTCTTGCGGATATCATCAAGTACATCGATCTGGATATCCAGTACGACTTCATGGATGTCACAAGCTATGCCGGAACCCGCACGACCGGTGATATCAAGATCCTGAAGGATCTCGATACCTCCGTGGTGGGAAAGGATATTCTTCTGGTGGAAGATATCGTAGACAGCGGCTTTACGATTGAAGCGGTCAAGAAGCTTCTGTTCCGCAAGGAAGCGGCTTCGGTAAAAGTGGTTACATTGCTTGACAAACCGAGCCGGCGTAAGGTAGATGTGACACCGGAGTATGTCGGATTTGAAATAGAGGATCTGTTTGTCGTAGGATACGGTATGGATTACAACCAGCACTATCGCTGCCTGCCGTATATCGCCGTCCTGAAGGACGAGATCTATGAATAACGCCTCGTGGAGTAATACGCAATGCAGAATAACAACAAAAACAACAACAAGAGAATACTGAACTATCTTCCGTATCTGATCGTTCTGGTCGCGGTGATTTCCCTGTTTACCCTGAATCAGCCGGCATCTTCGTCGACACTGACCTATGATCAGCTGCTCGGGGTGATCGAGACAGAGAAGGTTTCCGAATCAACGCTGTCGATCGGATCCAACGTATCGACGGTCAAGGGTGTCTACGAAAAGGAAGGCAAGAAGGTCACCTTTAACTCAACCCTTCCCTCTTCGGAAAAGGAGATCAGTACCGTTATCGACAAACTGAGCCGTTCCAAGCTGACGATCGTCGACGCCAACGCCTCCAACATGTTCCTGGAGCTGCTGTATTCGATGCTGCCGCTGATCGTCGTCGTGGTCATGGGCATCTGGATGATGAACCGGATGAACGGAGCCGGCAGCGCGAATGCCAGGGCGTTTGATTTCGGAAAATCCAGGGCAAGGCTCGAAAACAAATCCAAGGTCAAGTTTGAAGACGTGGCCGGCTGCGATGAGGAAAAACAGGAGATGGCCGAGATTATCGACTATCTGAAATACCCGTCCAAATTCAAGAAGATGGGTGCGAGAATTCCCAAGGGAATTCTTCTCTGCGGCCCTCCCGGCACCGGTAAAACCCTGCTTGCGAAAGCCGTGGCAGGAGAGGCGAACGTTCCGTTCTATTCCATCTCCGGTTCCGACTTCGTCGAAATGTTCGTCGGTGTCGGAGCCAGCCGCGTCCGTGATATGTTCCATCAGGCCCAGCAGACCGCTCCCTGCATGATCTTCATCGATGAAATCGACGCCGTCGGCAGACAGCGCGGTGCCGGTTTCGGCGGCGGCCATGATGAGCGGGAACAGACCCTCAACCAGCTGCTCGTGGAAATGGACGGTATGCAGGACAACAGCGGTATTGTCGTAATTGCGGCGACCAACCGTCCCGACGTTCTTGACCCGGCGCTGCTGAGAGCCGGACGATTTGACCGGCAGATCATCGTTTCCCTGCCCGACCGCAAGGGAAGATGTGCAATTCTTGCCGTTCATGCAAGAAACAAGCAGATTTCGAAGGATGTTGATCTTGATGCGCTTGCCAAGCGCACCCCGGGATTCTCCGGTGCGGATCTTGAAAACGTGCTGAACGAAGCCGCGATCCTTGCGGTCAGAGACAACGTGAACCAGATCGGAATGGTGCAGATCGACGAAGCGATCGACCGTGTCATGATGGGTCCGGCCAAGACGAGCCGCACCTATGATGAAAAGACCAAGAAGCTTGTGGCCTACCATGAGGCCGGCCATGCGGTCATCGGATTGTTCCTGGATAACGCGCAGGTGGTTCAGAAAGTGACCATCATTCCGCGCGGACAGGCCGGCGGCTATAACCTCATGACGCCGAAAGAAGAAAAGATGATGAACACGAAGAACGACCTGCTTGCGACCATCACCTCGTTTATGGGCGGGCGCACAGCGGAGGAGATGTTCTTCGATGATGTCACCACCGGCGCAAGCAATGATATCGAGCGCGCGACCAATATCGCCAAGGACATGGTTACCCTGTATGGTATGAGCGATCTCGGCCCGATCAAATACAATGCGGGAAGTGAGAATGTGTTCCTGGGCAGAGATTACAACAGCCCGAACAACGTCAGCGGCCAGGTGGCCTTCGAGATCGATCAGGAAGTCAGAAAGATCGTCAATGGCTGCCATGACAAGGCGAGAAAGACCCTTGAGGCACATCGCCAGGAGCTCATCAATATCGCCGAAGCTCTGATGGAGTATGAGACCCTTACCTCGGAAGAGATCGAAAAAATCATTCACGGCGAAGGTCTCAGCAAACCCACCAAGGATGAAGCGCGCGAAGAAGCGCAGAAAAGCAGCGAAACCGGTGAAACCGTATAGTCTCTGAAGAAGAATACCCGATGCGGTATTCTTTTTTTCGGAACTGAAAAACAGCGCAGCCTGCGCTGTTTTCGATTAGTCTTAGATTCTGTTGACGCCGATGATCAGCTGGGGATGCCCTTTCTCCGAGATCCACACCGCCTTCAGCCGCGCCGGGATCACTTCCCTGTTCAGGATCATCCGGTAGGAGATTTCATAGCTGCCGTGGGCTTCGATCGTCTTCAGTACATTTTCCTTCGTCAGGGAATTCAGAAGCCGCGGGAGATCCTCGGGATGGATGACGCGGGGACTTTCCTTCCGGACCCTTTCGAAGAAGGGCATCCCTTCCTTACGGAGACCGAGGCTTTCGAAATCGCTGTCGGCGATGAATTCGGTATAGTGTTCCGTTTCCGGATCGACATTGTAGATACAGATGTAATTGCCGGCCAGAGCGCTGATCCGCGAATAGATGACAGCTTCCTTCATCACCTGATCGAACGCATCCTGCTGGCGGATCTGGGCGTCGATATCAGTGACGCCGATGATGATGTGATCCGGATCATCCGGCATGAGATTGATCTTCATCATGACCCAGCGCGGTCCGTTCTCTGTCGCCATGCGGTACCGGTGGATGAAGGAACCGTAATCCTTCAGGGTCTGAAGGATGTTGTCCCTTGTGAAGAGGCGGATGAATTCCTCATAGTCTTCGCTGTACAGAACGGTTTTTGCGTCGGTGACTGCCGCTTGGAAGAAATCTTTGCCATGACGCTCGACGGAGAGATCATTGCCGGCAGTTCCGGAGGAGAATTCCACGAACTGATCGTTGGTGAGGTTGATGTAGTACAGATAGGCATAGTCGGCCGAGAGCGCCTTTGCGATATTGGCATAGGTGACCGCGGGTTTGGTATCGGAGGAATCGCTGATCGAAAGCACACCGACCGCGACGGCGGCTGAGCCGGTGACGGGGTTGATGCCGATCCGCTGCAGGATGGCGTGAATCGTGGTGTTGTCACTGTCGACATCGTCGATCAATATCCGGTTTCCGGTTTCCGCGCACTGCCGCACCGCATTGGCAAAGGCGGTCACTTCGAGATCGCTGAACCGAATACTGCTTTCGATGTCTCTACGGGGGGAGAACTTCCGGATCAGGTCGCGGTAGGTTTTATTGGCGCGGATCACCCGTAAGGTATCTTTATTGATTTCAAAAACCGCCGTCGGCAGGGTGTCGAAATACTTCTGGGAGGCATTGAGATCCGGTCCGGCGAATGAGGATACGTCAAAGAGATTCACCCGGCCGACGGATTCGTAATACAGCGCTTCGTCCGGATTTTCGTATCCGATCTGGATGCCGAGCTGGTTGCGGCGCACGATCTCTTCGGGAGGGATCGGCTTGCAGTAATAATAGCCCTGAAGCTTCATACAGCCGATGTCTCTGAGGAAAGTTGCCTGTTCTTCTTTTTCCACACCTTCCGCAAGGCATTCGATGTTGAGGCCGACCGCCATCCGCACGAGTTCCGTGAGGATGATTTTGCTTTCCGGACCGTCGAAGAATCTCTGCATGAAGCGCATGTCGAATTTGATGAGATCAAAGCGAATGTTCTGCAGGACATCGAGGCTGGAATATCCGCTCCCGAAATCATCCATCCAGACACGGAAGCCGAGATCCCGGAAGCGCTGGATCTGTTCCTTCATGAACTCGAAGTCTTTTCCGACGATGCTTTCGGTGATTTCGATCGTGAGCTTGTCCCGTTCGATTCCTTCTTCATCCACCCGCTTTCGGATTACTTCCACGATATCGAGGGAGTCGAAGTCGGCCCGGGAGAGATTCAGCGACTGGGGAACGACGTGAAGGCCGGCATCTGCCTGACCCTTCATCTTGTTGAGCACCTGGTTCAGAACAAAGAGATCGAGCTTCCAGATCAGCCGGGTATCCTCAAGCACCGGAATGAAATCCGCAGGGGAGAACATTCCCTTTTCGGGATCGATCCAGCGGGCGAGGGCTTCTTCGTCGCAGACCTTTCCGTTGACGGCGCGGACGATCGGCTGATAGTAGACCTGAATCCAGTTCTCGCTGATGGCGCGGTCAATGTTGTTTATGATGTACT
This sequence comes from Solobacterium sp., assembly GCA_017536885.1. GTDB lineage: Bacteria > Bacillota_I > Bacilli_A > Erysipelotrichales > Erysipelotrichaceae > Bulleidia. The sequence goes on along the minus strand of JAFWCM010000053.1, from coordinate 26,537 downwards.
GACGCTTGTATGCATCTTCCAACATGCCGTCATTGAAATAGCGGTATTCGCTGGCGGTGACTTCCCGGATGATGTCGCTGGCGTATTTCGCCCGGTCACAGGCGGTGGCGATAATGATCGTTTCCGCTTTGTCAAAGAGATAGATACCGGTGCGGACCGGCAGGCTGGTGCCGCTGTTGAGACTGCGGCACTTGTCAAAGACGCGTCTGATTTTCTCTTCGAGATGATCCGTATCGGTGAGAACCACAAAATGATCCTGACCGAATCTGCTGCAGTTTTCATTTCCGAATTCCTCGACCAGGATTCTGCCGAGGCCGCGCAGAAGATCATCGCCATGTCCGAATCCGAATTTCCGGTTGAAGAATTTCATCCCGGCAAGATCCATGAACAGAATGGCAGGTACTTTTCCTTCTTCCCTGAGCCGCTGAATCCGGATTTCCGCCAGTTCAAAGAAGTGCGACATGCTCGGCAGGCCGGTCAGATGATCGTAGTAATGGTGCCGTACCAGGCTGTCCTTGTGCAGAGCTTCCTGAAACGCCGCATTCAGTTTTCCCGTGGATGCGGTGCTTGGATCGTAGGGACCCTCATCCGTATAGCTGACCACGGCGATGCGGCTTCCGTCTTCCTTATAGATGTGCTGGCCGATCGCATGAATGATCTCGTAGGAATCGCCTTTCCGGGTGCGGTAGACGACATTGTATTCCGTCTCTTCGCGGGCGAAGCTGATCGCCGCATTGCTGATGCGCGAGATGTCATCGGGATGCGTATCCCGGTACATGTCATTGTCCATGACATCGTAAACCTCTTCGCGGGAATAGCCGAAAAGACGGCAGAACCCGTCGGAAATAACGAGGGAGATCACCCGTTTGTCAATATACTGATACACCGCCAGGGGAATTCCCGTGTGTTCCATCAGCGCGAATTCGTTTTTTGCATACTGATATTTGCTCATATTGTCTGATCCCGAAAGACTCCCGATCCACAAGAAAAGGATATCTGCAGTCCTAATTCACATATATAAAATAGTACGGTGATTTTCAAGCGCGATGTCGCCTGAGGCAATATCGTGACAGAACGCAGCCGGGACAGAAAAGAAAAACCGCCGCCGAAGCGGCGGTACTCAGCGGCATTCTCGCAGGATTTCCTTAAGGATCACAAACGCCTCATCAAAGGACTTCAGGTCAAGGCGTTCGGAAGGAGAGTGAATATCTTCATAGACAGGTCCGAAGGTGATGATGTCCATTTCGGGATCGAGACCTTTGATCACTCCGCATTCAAGCCCGCCATGGGTGGCTTCTTCTTTGAGCGTGAGACCGCGGGAGGCAAGAACCCGGCGGTAGATGTCACGCATCTCTGAGTTCTCGCTGTATGGCCAGCCGGGATATCCCTCCGGTACATTCGCTTCAAGACCGATAAGATCCGCGAGAAGCTTCAGCTTGTTTCCGATCAGGATGCGCTGGCTGTCATCGGCCGCTCTTGCCATGATGATCAGGCGGACTCTGTCCTCTTCGGTGGTGATAACGCCGAGGTTGAGCGAGGCTGTGGTCAGGCCGGGCACGGCCATGGATTTGTGCAGGAAGCCGTGCGGCATCAGGAAGATGAAATTCAGCAGCTTCTCCGACTCTGCCCTGCTCATGCATTTGTCAGAGGCGGCGGATTCCAGCTCGGCCTGAAAGCCGGGATCGGAAACCGAAAGCTCCTGAGCGATCTCATGAATGCTCTGAGTGATCTTTGCCTTCAGTTTATCCGGATCAGCAGCGGATACGAAGGAGAACTTCGCTTCTCTCGGAATTGCGTTTTCCTTGTTTCCTCCCTGCAGAGAGGTCAGGGTGAGGTCCAGGCCGGCAAGTTCCGCTTCCTTGAGAATCCGGGCGGCGAGGATGTTGGCATTGCCGGGTTCCTTGTCGATCCGGCTGCCGGAATGTCCGCCCGCAAGCCCCCGTACGGAAAGGGTGTAACCGGGAAGATTACAGGGCATGAAGGTGATTTTCTGCGAGATCTCAGCTTCCATGGATCCGGCTGAGCTCACCGTCGTGGTGGAAAGGCCACTGCCGTCGAGGGAAATATAGCGGTGTCCGTGCAGATCCTCTTTTCGAAGATACAGGCTGCCGACCAGACCGATCTCCTCCATGGTCGTGAAGATGCATTCCAGCGGCGGATGTTCTATGGTGTCATCCTCAAGGATTGCAAGCATGTAGGCGACACCGTCGCCGTCATCCGCGCCCAGTGTCGTCCCCCTGGCTTTCAGCCAGCCGTCTTCGACATAGAGATCCAGGGGATCGTGTTCGAAGTCATGATCGCAGTCTCCGTTCTTTTCGCAGACCATGTCGATGTGCGCCTGCAGGATGACGGGGGCGCTGTCTTCATAGCCGTGGCTTGCCGGTTTGTCGATCGTGACATTGAATACCTCATCGCGGTGAAAGGGCAGACCATGGGCTTCCGCAAAGGCGCAGATATAGTCGCTGATGGCCTTTTCATTTCGGGAACCGCGGGGGATTTTTGAAATTTCGTTGAAGTAATAGCAGTGTCTTTTGTTCAGATCAAATTCCATAATGACCTCCCGCTGTAATTATATCCGGGGTTTGATCTCCGTGTACCCGGGAAAGATATGTTAGAATTTGTAAAAAGAGAAAGAAAGTATGGATCGCAGTTCTCCGGGATTTCGAATGATTTCATCGATTCTGATCGGAGCGGCCGGAGGTGTGCTCATGGCCGCGGTTCTTCTGTTTCTCTTTCAGATGACGGGATATGATGTTTCATCCCTGTCCTTTTATCTGATCGCAGTGGTTGCCGTTTGCCTTCCCTGGTGCATGTCCTGGATCGGGAAGCGGGGCATCTTCATCTTTCCGGCGCAGTTTGTGATGAGTGCGGTATCGCTTCTGATATCGCTGCTCTACATGCATGAAACCGCCGCCAATACGGTTGCGAGATACGATATGGCAAGAGCGTTTCTGATTGTTCACGCCCTTGCGCTTCTTGGCACCCTGATCCGTTTTCTGATTCGTCCGAAGGAGGCGTCATGAGTCTTAAAACCCCATGGAGTGATTCCGTCAATCTCGAATCCCCGCTCAGCGAATATCCGCGGATGCAGATGCAGCGCGGCTCTTTCACTTCGCTCAACGGTCCCTGGGAATTTCAGATTACCGACGGATCACAGCCAATTATCTTCGGCGGGTGGGAGGAAATCATCGTGCCGTTTGCTTTGGGAACGGAGTTATCGCAAACGAAAAAAACGCTGAACCCGGGCGAGGTGCTCTGGGTCAGAAGGCAGTTTGAATACCATCCGGAAACGGAGATGACATTGCTGAACTTCGAAGCGGTGGATCAGTGCTGCGTCGTCTATCTCAACGGCATGGAAGCCGGCCGCCATGAAGGCGGCTATACGCCGTTCTCCCTGGATGTCAGCGACAAGATCAAGGAACACAATGAAATTCTGGTGCGGATCAGCGATGAATGCGACAGCGGCCTCTATGGATACGGAAAGCAGAAGCGCGAGCACTCCGGCATGTGGTACACCCCTTCCTGCGGGATCTGGCAGTCCGTCTGGCTGGAAGATCTGCCCGAGCATGCCGTGCAGGATATCAAGATCACACCCGACTGCGAAAACAACGCCGTATATCTCCGTATGGCCGGCACGTATTCGCAGATCGTGATTACCGTCTTTGCCGGCAAAACCCTCGTGCACCGCGGCATCACGAATATGAAGGATTATACGATTCCGCTCCGGGACTATCACCCCTGGTCGGTGTCGGACCCCTTCCTGTATACCATGTATCTTCAGACGGAGGATGAAACCGTCAAAAGCTATTTTGCGATGCGCCGGTTCGGCGCCAGACGCGATTCTTCCGGAAACATGCGGTTTACGATCAATGATCAGCCGCTCTATCTTTCCGGTGTTCTCGACCAGGGATACAACGCCGACGGTCTTTTAACCTATCCGTGCGAAGAGGCGATGATTTACGATCTTCGGAAAGTGAAGGCACTGGGTTTCAATATGATCCGCAAGCATGTCAAGGTAGAATGCCGCAGATGGTATTATCTCTGCGATCTTCTGGGGATACTCGTCATGCAGGATATTCCCAACGGCGGCCACCCGTATGATTTCATGCGCACTGCCGTTCTTCCCACGATCGGATTCAGGAAGATGAGCGACAGCGAGTATGAGAAAAACGGCCGGAGTGATCCCAAAAGCCGGGAGGCATATTACCGGGAACTCGATGAGATTCTCGACATGCTATACAACAGCCCCTGCATATTCGCCTGGGTTCCGTTTAATGAAGGGTGGGGGCAGTTCGACAGCGAAGAGGTCACCGCTCATATCAAACGCTATGACACGACCCGGCTGGTCGATTCCGCCAGCGGCTGGCACGATCAGGGCTGCGGTGATTTCAACAGCCGCCACTGCTATTTCCATTCTTTCCGTGCCCCGCGCTCCGACGGCAGAATTCTGATTCTGAGCGAATTCGGCGGCTACTCCTTTATCGAACCCGGCCACAGCGAGCCAAACGGGGTCTACGGCTATAAGAAATTCACGGATAAGGCAAAATGGAATGAAGCGGTGCTGAAATTATTTGAGAAGGATGTTCTCGGCAATGTCAGACGCGGCCTTTCCGGCAGTGTCTATACCCAGCTTGCGGATGTGGAGGATGAGTGCAACGGCCTGCTGAGTGCGGACCGCTTGGTGGTCAAGGCAAATGAAAAGAAGCTCCGCAAACTGAACGAGCGGATTATCAGGAGTATGAAATGAAAGATGAGATAGTCATCGCCGAGGCGATGAATCAGGAAGTGCGGATTCACGCCGCGAGAAGCACCGATACCGTAAAGGCAATGCAGGAGGCGTTTGACAGTTCCGCCACATGCACGGCCGCCCTGGGCCGGGTGCTTACAGTAACCGGCTTAATGGCAAGTGATCTCAAACGGGACGAAGAACACGTCCGGGTGCGGATCCGGGGAAACGGACCGATCGGAACTGTGATCGCGGAAGGAGACGGTGCGGGAAATGTGCGGGGAACCGCCGACAATATGAATCTGTATGCCTCGCGGGAAGACGGTCATCTCGATGTCGGAAGGATTGTCGGAAACAGCGGCACCCTTCAGGTCGCAAAGGACATGGGGCTGCGAGAACCGTTTACGGGAACGGTGGAACTTGCCAGCGGCGAGATCGGCGAGGATTTTGCCCGCTATTTCGCGGTCAGCGAACAGACCCCGAGCGTTGTATCGGTCGGCGTGCTGGTGGGAACGGATTCCTCGGTGCTGGCTGCCGGCGGAATGATTGCCCAGCTGCTGCCGGGGGCTTCGGAAGAGACGATCAGCGCTCTGGAAAAACTCGCGGGAACGATGCGGCCGATGAGCGAATACATGAAAGAGGGATACAGCGCCGAAGAGCTGGTGAAACACCTGTTTTCCGACGCGGAAATCCTGGCGAAGAAACCGCTGAGATGGCACTGCGGCTGTTCGAAAGAGGGATTCCAGAGAGCGCTTCTGACGCTGAAGAAGGAAGATCTCAGAGACATGATCGAAGAAGACGGCGGGGCGGAGATTGTCTGCCGGTACTGCGGGAATAAGTATCTTTTTTCAAAAGACGATCTCGAAGAAATTCTGAAGACGAAAACAGATGTGGAACATAAAAAACGTAACGATTGAAAACCGGATCATCGCGGCACCCCTGGCGGGGATTTCCAATCCGGTCTACCGCCTGTGGAACCGCAGAGCCGGGGCCGGACTTACGGTATCCGAGATGATCTCCGACAAGGCGCTCCATTATAAAAATGAGCGCACTTTTGATATGTGCGCTGTGCTGGAAGAAGAACATCCGGTTTCGCTGCAGCTGTTCGGAGGGGATCCGGAAACGATGGCGGAGGCGGCGGAGTATCTCTGTGAAAACACATCCTGCGATATCATCGACATTAATATGGGCTGTCCTGTTCCCAAGGTGCTGAAGTCTCATGCCGGCAGCTATCTCATGGCGCATCCCGACCTTGCCGTGCAGATTGCCGAAGCGGTGGTGAAACATGCGGACCGGCCGGTTACGGTGAAGATGCGGACGGGATGGGACAGAGAACACATCAATGCGCCCGAACTTGCCAGAGCCCTGGAAGGAGTCGGCGTATCGGCGGTTGCGGTGCACGGCCGGACGAAATCCATGCTGTATCAGGGCAGCTCCGACAATGCGTACATCCGGATGGTGAAGGAAGCGGTGTCGATTCCGGTGATCGGAAACGGGGATATTAAAACAGCGGAAGATGCCCGGAGGATGTTTGCGGAAACCGGGTGCGATGCCGTGATGATCGGCCGCGGGCTGCTCGGAAAACCGTATCTGATCCGGGAAATTCTCGCCAAAGAGCGGGGTGAACCATTCGTGATGCCCTCGTATGAAGAGCGGATTGCGCTGTGCCGGGAATACGGTAATCTCTTATGCGGGTATGAAGGGGAGCGCACGGGAATCTCCATGATGCGGGGACTTGCCGGAAATTATCTTGACGGCATGCCGCATGCGGCCAAAGTGCGCAAGGAGATGACGGAGATGAATTCCCTGGCGGAATTCGGCGATATTCTGGACCGGTATCAGACAAGGCTGAACACTTTCTGAGGAAGGAGGCGCTGAGCCCTTTTTGTCGGCCGTTGTTTGAAACGCGGTATCCGGTTTGTATCAGCGCCGCTGCGGCTTTCTGATCAGAAATCACCGGGAACACAGGGCATCTGGAGATTTGCCGGGAATGATTCTGAAAGGGATCCGGTTCTTGTCAGGAATGCCATGAAATGATTGAATTATTCTCGATGAACGAAGAGACGAAGAGATATGAAGTCGATCCGGTCCGCGGATCCATCCTGAAGGGAATGATTCGATTCTCCCTTCCGATCTCGGCCTCGACGCTTCTCACCATGTTTTTTTCCTTTGCGGATACAATCGTAATCGGACGCTTCGGGCATGCGAACGCCATTTCCGCGATTGGGGTATCCGCTTCCATACTGAACCTTCTTGTGGGAGGCCTCACGGAACTGTCTTCCGGAGTAACCGTCACAGCAGGCAGATATTACGGGGAAAACCGGCCGGAAAAGGTCAGCCGGCTGCTGCACAGCCTGCCGCTGTCTGCACTTCTGCCGGGAAGTCTGATCAGTATCGCCGCAATTCTGTCTTCCCGGATGATTCTTCGGTTTCTCAACTGTCCGGATAAAATCCTGGCGGATGCGGTGCTTTATTTCCGCATTTACTTTCTCGGTGTACCGCTGACCGTCATGAGCACGTTTCTCGCCTCTGTGCTTCAGGCCAGGGGGAATTCCTTTATCCCGTTTTTCTTTCAGATCTCGGCGGCAGTTCTGAATATCCTGCTGAATCTCTTCTTTGTGATCGTATTTGACTGGAATGTGGCAGGTGTCGGTGCGGCGACGGTGATTTCGCAGGTTGTTCTGGCAGTCATGTTCCTTGTGTTCCTTTGCGGAAGAGAAGATGAACTGAAGCTGGATTTAAAAAAACTCACACTCTTTTCCGGGATGAAACAGGTGTTTTCAATTGGAATTCCGGCATCCATGGAAGGTATCATTCTGAATTTGTCCGGAGTGATCATCGCCTCCGCTGTCAACCGGTTTGATACGCCGGTCATTGCCGGCAACACGATAGCGACAACGATTGAAGGTCTGATGGTTCTGACGTTTGTCGGGTTTGCGTCCGCCAGCACGGTATATATCTCGCAGAATTACGGGGCGAAGGAAAAGGAACGCGTGCGGAACATATTCCTGATCACGATCAGCACGGTTTTTCTCGCAGCTGAGGCCGTCGGCGTTCTTCTGTATCTCTTCGCTGATCCGCTTGCATCTCTGTTCACTTCCGAGCGGGCAATCGTTGAATGTGCAAAAAGCAGGATGTTTTATATGTGTCTTTTCTTCGGGTTCTGCGGAACGATGAATGTGGTGAGCGGCTGTGAACGCGGGCTCGGGGATGCGAAGACGCCTTTGTATATATCGCTGTTCTGTTCCGTCGCATTCCGGCTGACCTGGATCCTCACCTATGCGCGGGCAGCCGGAACGGTTGAGTCGATCTACATCTCCTTTCCGATCTGCTGGATATTATGCACGGTTCTGAATGTGATTGCTTTCCGGCGTATTTACCGAATCAAGATGAAGGAACTGTAATCCCTTCTTCTGCAGGTCAATACCGCGGCTGTCCTGACGGGTGACCGTCTTTTTTTTATGATTTGAATGCGTCGGACTGAACATCATAACTGACCTGCGCTCAGCAGGAAACAGATCGGGATCAGCTGACTGAAAAAGATGACTTAAGCGTCATCTTAAGTCAATCTGTTCTTTGCCTTCCCTGCCGCAAAACTTTATCTACCCTTTAAAAATACGGAAAAAGAGCTATTTTCCGTGAAAAAACAGATAAAATAAAAGATAGAAACACATTGTTTTGTTCTTGCTTTAACAACAGGGCAGAAATGCCTTTTCAGGCATATTCATTCTTCCCGGATTCTCAGAGAATCCGGGAAGTTCGGAGGCAGATTATGACGTTGTTCCGTGCGTATTTCAAAAAAATTCTGCTGGCTTCAGGGCTGACTGCGCTGATGCTTTCCGTTTTTTCGCCGCTGGTTCTGAGGGCACAGGAACCGGGCTCGAAAGTGGTCCGGGTCGGCTGGTATGAATCCGCGTTTCACCGGACCGATCAGTTCGGAAGAAAATCCGGCTATGGCTATGAATATCAGAGAAGGATCGCCGTGTTCACCGGCTGGACCTATGAATATGTGGAGGGCAGCTGGTCGGAGCTGTTTGAGAAGCTGGTGGCAGGGGAGATCGATCTTCTGAGCGATGTCTCCTATACCCCGGAGCGGGCAGAGAAGATCCTGTATTCCGCCGAAGGCATGGGCACCGAGGACTATCTGGCTTTTATCTCTCCGGACAATACCGAGATTCGCCCGGATGATTTCTCCACGTTCAACGGAAAGCGCGTCGGCGTAAACAAAAACAGCATTCAGGAACAGATGTTCATCGCCTGGGCGGATGCGCATCGGGTGACGCCGCAGATCACTGAGCTCAGCGGGAAGACGCCGGAGCTGCTGGAAATGCTGGATCACGGTGAAATCGATGTTCTGGTGACACTCGACACCTACGGCAACAGCGCCGATGTGGTGCCGGTATGCAAGATCGGCTCTTCCGATTTCTATTTCGGCATCAATAAGAATCGCCCCGATCTCAAGCGGGAACTCGATACGGCGATGAACCGGATACTGGACAACAACCGCGAATTCAACCAGCAGATGACCGAGAAATTCAATCGGGCAGGCGCAGTCAACAGCTTCCTGAGTGCGGAGGAGAAAACCTGGCTGAAGGAACACGGAGTGATCCGGGTCGGCTACCGGAAGAATTTTCTTCCCTTCTGCGATATTGATGCGGTTACGGGTGAACTGACCGGTGCCCTTTCGGAGTTTCTCTCCTTTGCGAAAACCTGTCAGAAGAATGCGGAACTGAGCTTTGAGGCACGCGGATATGATACGACGGAAGATGTCCTGAGGGCATTGTCCCGGGAGGAGATCGACTGTGTGTTTCCCGTCAATCTCAGCGCCTATGACGGCGAACAGCTCGGCATCATCATCACCGATCCCTTTGTCAGTACCCAGATGTATGCGGCGGTAAGGACCGCGGATCATAAGGGCGTTTCGCCGGAAACACAGATGACCGCTGCGGTGCTGAAGGGTCATCCCAACCATGAGACTTTTCTGAAGGACAACTTCCCGGACTGGGATATCCGCTATTACGACAGCAGTAAAGAAACCTTCCGGGCGGTTCATGACGGCGAGGCGGACTGCACCCTGGTCAGCAGCTACCGCATCAACCGGGTCAGGGATCTGTTTGATAAAAACAATCTCTCCGCGCTTGCGACCGGCGCAACCATGGATCTCTGTTTTGCGATGAACAGAAGCGATGACTGCCTGTATTCCATCCTGACCAAGATCATCAACCTCTATCCCAATCCTTCGCTCAATACCGCTTTGACCTCGTATTCCTTTGAGGATGAGAGGGTGACGTTTTCCGAATATATCCGCGACAACCTCCCGTATGCCGTTGCGGCTGCGGCGGTTTTCACCGTGGTGATTCTGCTTCTGGTGCTGCGGTCGATGAAGGCGGAGGAAAAAGCGAACGAGGGAAGGCGGCTGATTTCGGAAACCGAACGCGATCCTCTGACCGGACTGTACAACTGGAATTTCTTCCTTGCCTATGCGGGAAGAATCTACCGCGAACATCCGGAAAAGCACATGGATGCGATTGTGGTGAACATCGACCGCTTTCACTCCGTCAACGCCCTGAACGGAAGGGAGTTCGGCGACCGGGTTCTGAAAAAGATGGGAGAGGAGATCACCCGGTTCCTCAGCGAAACGGAAGGAATCGCCTGCCGCTATGAAGCGGACCGGTTTGATCTCTACTGCCTGGAAAGAAAAGACTGGCAGCCGCTTCTGGACCGGCTTCAGAAAAGCGTTGACGGCATTTCCGGAAATGCATCGGTGCGCCTGCGCATGGGCGTCAAGCCGTGGCAGGCAGGCATGGAGCCGATCCTGCAGTTTGACTGTGCGAGAACCGCATGCGGAAAGATGCGGGGAGAATTCAAGTCACAGGTGATGATCTATGATTCCAGGATGGGACATCAGGAAGAGATCGACCAGCGGCTGCTGAACGACCTGCGCAATGCCCTGGCCGAAAAGCAGTTTCATGTATGGTATCAGCCGAAATACCGGATACAGTGTGAGCCGCCGGAACTTTCCAGCGCCGAAGCACTGGTCCGCTGGATTCATCCGGAACTCGGCACGATTTCCCCGGGTGAGTTTATCCCGCTGCTGGAAAAAGACGGGCAGATCAGCCTGCTGGATCACTATGTCTGGGAAGAGGCCGTAAAGCAGATCGCTGCCTGGCGGGATCGCTTCGGTTATGTTCTGCCGGTTTCCGTCAACCTTTCCCGGGTGGATGTCTTTGATCCGGGGCTGATCGAAACGCTGGATTCGCTGGTGAAAAAATACGGGCTGAAAAGCAGCGATCTGAAGCTTGAAGTGACGGAATCCGCCTATACGGAAGATGCCGGCTATCTGATCCGGGTGATCGAACAGCTTCGTCTGCGGGGATATGAGATCGAAATGGATGATTTCGGATCGGGATATTCCTCTTTGAACATGCTTTCTTCCATGCCGGTCGATATCCTGAAGATGGATATGGCATTTGTGCGGAATATTGAGAGAAATGATCATGATTTCCGCCTTGTGGAGCTGATTATCGATATTGCGGACTATCTTAAGGTGCCTGTGATTGCGGAAGGTGTGGAAACGGAAAACCAGCTGAATTTGCTGAGAGACGCAGGATGTGATATTGTTCAAGGATATTACTTCTCTATGCCTTTGCCGGCGGAGGAATTCGAAACGAAGATTCTCCGCAGGGAAATACAGGCTTTGAATGACAGGAGGGACTGCCATGATCAAAGAACTGAAGAACAAAGGAATCTCGCTTAAGGCGATTCATACCTGCCTTGTCGCCATTGCGGTAATTCTCTCCGGTCTTCTGGTGTATTCCACCTATCATCTGACAGTTACCTTCCGACATGTGACCAATGCGGCGGAAGAGCATATGGAAATGGAAAAAGCATCCCTGGAGATGCTCGATGCGTCCGATTATCTGACCGAGCAGGTACAGCGGTTCACGATCAACGGCGAAAAGCGCTTCATGGATGAATACTTCCGGGAGGCATTTGAGGCTAACCGGCGGGAAGAGGCGCTTTCAAAGATGGGGGAAGATCCTGCCAGCGCGGCCGCGATGGAAGAACTTCAGAAGGCGATGAATGAATCCGTGAAGCTCATGGATGCCGAATACTATGCGATCCGCCTGACGGCGGAGGCAAAGAACATCACGGAACTTCCCGATGTGATTGCGGCGGTGGCCCTTTCGGAAGAGGATCAGAAACTTTCCGCCCGGGAAAAGATGGAACGGGCTGCGAAAAGCGTGATGAGCGATGACTATTACAACCAGAAGGATCTGATCCGGGGACATATCCGCCAGAGCATTGCGGAAATAGACAAGCTGACCAAGGATATCGATAACAGGGAACTCGATTCCCTGTACACCGAACTGAGAATTGTCCGGGGGATCATCCTGGTTCTGATCCTGGCGATTCTGTTCATGGTATGGCTCACGGATTATCTCGGAATCAACCCGGTACTGCAGGCGGTGGACCGGATCAAAGATGACAGTCCCATCCCGGAAGTCGGGGCAAATGAATTCCGGTATCTCGCCAAGGCATACAACCGGATGTATTCCGCATACAAGACCAGTCTGGAACGGCTCAACTTCAAGGCCAGCCACGATGAGCTGACCGGTGCGTACAACCGGGCCGGATATGATCTTCTGCTTTCGAGCATCGACCTCTATACGACCTACATGATGTTGTTTGATGTGGATAATTTCAAAACGATCAATGATACCTACGGACATGAAACGGGAGATAAGGTACTGGTCAGGCTCGTCAGTGTTCTGAAGAAAAACTTCCGCTCCGATGATTACATCTGCCGGGTGGGAGGAGATGAATTCGTCGTATTCATGGTTCATGCCAATGAAAAGCAGGACCGCCTGATCGCCTCCAAGATGGAGGATATCAACAGGGAACTGGAACAGAAAGTGGATGGCCTGCCGCCGATTTCGATCAGTGTCGGAATCGTCCACGGATCACAGGTTTCCGATCCTTCCAAGCTGTTTGAGAAGACGGATGAGGCGATGTATAATTCCAAGAAGCAGGGGAAGAATACCTATACCTTCTACCCCGGCTGAGAAACGGGGCAGGAAGAAAATAAAAAAATACTGCGGAGCCATCGCTTCGCAGTTTTCAGTCGGATCAGTTTTTTCTCAGGAATTTCTGGTATACCCAGATGGAAATGCAGGAACCGATCACCGCAAGGATGACGGAGCCGATCAGGCCGGTTGCTTTCAGACTGATCAGGGAGCCGACCAGTCCGCCGACGAACGATCCGATGATTCCGAGCACGATGTTTTTGATAATGTTGGAAGAGTCAACTCCCATCAGACGGGATGCCAGATAACCTGCCACAAGTCCGATCAGCAGAGAATAGATAAGCCACATAACATGGACCTCCTTTATATGGTTCCCTTTCCGGAACGACCTTATACTACCATCTTCCCGCCCGGCTGATAATAAACAAACCAACACGATTGTATAGTGGAAAACAGGTATAATATTCGTCGGGAGAAAAGCAGAAAAATGAGTGAATTTGATACATTATTCTACCGGGATTCCTATTGCCGTGAGTTTACGAGCAGAGTGAAATCCTGTCAGCCATACCGGAAGAACTATGCGGTGGAACTCGAAGAAACCGCATTTTATCCGGAGGGGGGAGGACAGCCGGGCGATACCGGCACACTGAACGGAAAACCGGTCAGCGATACGAGAAAGATCGAGGGAAGGATCATGCATGTCCTGTCCGAACCCATGGAAGAGGGAACCGAAGTCCATGGCGTTCTCGACTGGGAAAACCGCCTGGATCATATGGTCATGCACAGTGCGGAACATATGGTTTCGGGGCTGATCCATAAAACGTTCGGCTATGACAATGTCGGCTTCCATATGGGAGAGGATGCGGTCATCATCGACTTCAACGGCCCGATGGACTGGGATGCATGCATGAAGATCGAAGCCATGGCAAATACGCTGGTGCGCAGAAACCTTATGATCAGAGCGGATATTCCGAGCGAAGAAGAACTGCGTGACATGGACTATCGCTCCAAGAAGGAACTCAGCGGTGAAGTCCGCATTGTCACGGTTCCGGAAGCGGATGTCTGCGCCTGCTGCGGAACGCATCTTCGTTCCACCGGAGAAATCGGCTATATCAAGCTGATCTCCCTGGCAAACCACAAAAACGGGGTGAGGATCGAAATGCTCGCCGGCAAACGGGCGGAGGAGTATATGCGGATGATCATGGATCAGAACATGCGCATCTCCCATCTTCTCAGCGCAAAGATGAACGAAACCGCCGCTGCCGCAGAGAAGCTTCAGAACAGTTATTACGAAACCAGGCAGAAGCTTCGGATTGCCAGTGAAGCAGCCATGCGCCGGTCGATCACAGCGATGAAAGACAATGAGCCGCTGGTAATCGCGTTTGCGGAGAATGCGGATCACGATGCCCTGCGCTATTTCGCCAATGCGATCATTGAGGAAAAAGGCGCATTGACCGCCGCGGCATTGTGTGAGGATGACGGCGCGATCCGCTACGTGATCGTCTCGCATGCATCGGCTCTTCGCCCGCTGATCAAAGATCTCAACAAGCAGCTGAAAGGCCGGGGCGGGGGCAGTGATGAACTGGTCCAGGGCATGTTTGCATGTAAGCGCTCTGAGGCGGAAGCTGCCCTTTATGAGGTGCTTGGAGCGAAGGAGAGCGCATAGGCACTGACTATGAAAGAACTACAACAACAGCCGGGCGGTTCTCCTGGAAAAGAAGACCGCAGAATCTTTCTTCTGAAAGAGGAAAAACCGGTACGGGCAGTCGTGAAGCTGAGTGTTCCGCTGATTGCAGGCATGTTTATCATGGTTCTGTACAATCTCGTGGATACCTTCTTCATCGGACTTCTGCGAAATGATTATCAGCTGGCCGCGGTGAGCCTGGCCTATCCCGTGATGATGATCACAGTGGCGGTATCCAACATGGTTTCCAGCGGCAGTGCATCTCTGATTGCCCGCTGCCTCGGCGGCGGGGACAGAAAAAAGGCGGAGACCACCCTGGCGACTGCCGTTGTTCTGAACGTGATCGGCGCAGTCATTGTGACCGTGCCGGGACTGGTGTTCCTGCCGGCAGTCGCAAGAGGACTGGGTGCCGGGGAGATGACCTTTGACTATACCTGCCAGTATGCCGGCATATTGCTTGCCGGCACGGTATTTACGATGGGCAGCTATACCGGATCATCGCTGCTTCGAAGCGAGGGATCGGTGCGCATCAGTATTGCCGGCATGATTGCCGGTACAATCGTGAATATCATTCTGGATCCGCTGTTTATCTTTGCCCTGGGCATGCAGGTAAGGGGAGCTGCGATTGCGACGATTCTCGGCAATGCGGCCGGGGTGCTTGTTGCGCTTTCGTTTTACCTGCGGAAGAAAACCCTGCTCTCGCTGTCCTTTCAGAAGTTTCATCTCGAAAAGGACATCGTGCTGGAAATCTACCGGGTCGGGATTCCCGCCTCTCTCGAGACTCTGCTTACCTCGGCTGCCTATATCGTAAACAACCGGCTTGCGGTGAGCTATGGTGAGCTCACGGTTGCGGCAATGGGGATCGCTCAGAAGATTATGCAGCTGGGAAATTACATTTACCAGGGATACGCGGCCGGAACGCAGCCGATCATGGGATACAACTACGGTGCCGGCAGCTACACGAGAATGATCGATGTGCTCAAAGCGGGGCTGCTGGTCAGCAGCGGCACCGAAGCCGTGGTGATGCTGGTGTACGGCATCTTCGCACCTGACCTCATCGCGGTATTCACGGAAAATCCGGAAGTCATTGAAAAGGGAACCGTCATCCTGCGGGCGATTCTCTGGATTCTGCCCTTTGTCGGTGCGGTATCGATGTGCCGCATGTCCTTTCAGGCGATGGGGAAGCCGATGCATGCATTTATGATCACCCTGGTACGTCAGCTGGTTCTCTATGTGCCGCTGCTTCTGATTCTCAATCATGTCTTCGGCTTCTATGGCATGATCTATGCCCAGCCGATCACGGAAGCGATCATGATGGCAGTATCCGTATACTTCCTGCTTCACGTCATACGAAGCGAAATTCCCGGAGAAGCAAACTAAAACCGGTCATTGACCGGTTTTGCATACTCTGATCGGGTTTTCCTTTGGTTATTCGCTGTATTCGAGAACGCGGTACAGAAGGCGGTATAGCTCCATGGTTTCCTTCTCCGAAAACGGGAGGGAAGAAGCCAGGCAGGCGGGGATCTCAGCTGCTTTTTCTTCCAGCACTTTTCCCTTGTCTGTCAGGCTGATATTTACAATGCGCTCATCCTGTATAGAGCGGCTGCGCGTCACATATCCGCCCGCTTCCAGTTTCTTGAGTACCGGCGTCAGTGTGCCGCTGTCGAGATGAAGCGCAAACGAGAGATCACCGACGGTCTGAGATCCCTTTTCCCAGAGAACAAGAAATACAAGATACTGAGTATAGGTAATGCCGAGCGGCTTAAGATGCGGGGAATAAAACCCCGTAACTTTTCTTGCGGCTGCATAGAGAGGAAAGCATAGCTGATTTTCGAGTTTCAGCTGTTCTCGCATTAAAGCAGCGCCTCCGCACACTTGCGAAGTTCGCCCATGTCGGCAGTCGGCTCAAATCTTGCGACAACGTTGCCCTCACGGTCAACGACGAACTTCGTGAAGTTCCACTTGATGTCAGGGTTGGTCTTGTAGTTCTTATCGGTAGCCGCAAGCATAGCGCTCATCGCAGCTGCCTTGATGCCCTTGCCGAATCCCTTGAATCCCTGGCAGGATTTGAGATAAGCATAGAGGGGAAGAGCGTTTTCGCCGTTGACATCGGACTTCTTGTACTGCGGGAACCGGGTGTTGTAGTGCAGGGTGCAGAACTCATGAATCTCATCATCGGTGCCCGGTGTCTGACCCATGAACTGGTTGCACGGAATGTCGATGATTTCGATGCCCTTATCGTGATCGGCTTCGTAGATCTCCTCGAGTTCCTTGTACTGAGGGGTGAATCCGCAGCCGGTTGCGGTATTGACAATGATCATGACCTTTCCTGCAAAATCACGAAGACTTACTTCTTTTCCGTCGGGTGTGGGGATGCTGTAATCATAAATACTAGCCATATTTTTTTCTCCTTTTTATATTGTTTGCAATTATATTGTATACAATATAATTTGGCTGTCAATGCTTTTTTGTGCATTTTGTGATCGGATTTTCAGGCTTTGATATCGGCTTCGATAATCTCAAAGAGTTCTGTGCCGTAACAGAACCAGAGTTTGGTTCCGTCCGTTTCGTTTTCCGGAATCTCCGGCTCCAGACGCACCGGATTCATTCCGAGCTTCACGGCGATCTCCGCATTCCGTTTTCTGATCGGCTCATCGGCTTCAAAGCTGTAATAGTACGGTTCATCTTTTGTGTCCGGACCATAGCAGGCGATATCCGGATCCATGGACATCACCGAAGAGAGCACCGCGATCCCGCAGCTGTCCCGCAGTGCGAATTCACTGACCGTTTCGACCATATTGCGGAAGATGCCCTGTCTTCGACAGGCTTCCGAGACATAGGCATTGATATAGAGGAGAACTTCGCCGTCTTCTTCGGCCGTCTGCTTTGTCTTGCAGAACGGGTAGGGATAGGCATCAAATACGGTATTGCTCAGCACATAGTGTTCAAGATACATCCAGTCGCTCTCCCGGCTCAGATAGTCATAAAGTTCTGCGTCTTCGAGAAAGGAGCGGGCACCGGTGTGATAGGCGCCAAGGTCCGCGATGATCTCTCTGGCCCGGCTGTATACCAGAAGGCAGATGCGTTCGGTTCGGGAGAGCACAGGAAACGCAAACAGACAGTACACAAGATCATCGATAATTTCCAGCGACCAGCAGGTATCGTCTTCTTCATATCGCCGTAAAAGAACCTCCGGCGCACAGGGAAGAATTCCGCGCAGGGTATGAAGGGAAAGGATTAAATATTCTTTTTCAAACGGATTCATCATCTCTTCCATGATAATATGCGGCAAGGCAGAAGGATGTGCCGCTTCGGGAAAAACAGAGGTTCAGAAGTGAGACAATTCTCATTCCTATTCGATGTATGCATGCACAGGGCACTTTTTATATAATAGATGAGGAGAAAACAGGACGTGAAATACAGAATGATCTGGCTGGTGTTTGTGATGTTTCTGATCACAGCCGGCTGTGCAAAAAAGAAAAAGGAACTCGTTACGGTCAGCGGACCCAGGAGTGATCTCAGCAGTTATGAATGTTTCCCCGGGAATGATCATGTCTTTTATGATACGAATGTCAAAGAGATGATCGCCAACATGGATGAGGGAAAGACATTTGCGGTTTGTTTCGGCTTTTCCGAATGTTCCTGGTGCCGGGAAGCGATGCCGCTGATCAACGATGCCGCAAAGCAGGCAGGCTTTGAAGTCGGATATATCGATACCAGAAAAAATCCGGCATGGGAAAGCAATATGGATATCGATGACTATGATCTTCTGGTGGACCGGCTTGGCGAATACATTGAGTTTGATCAGGAAGGCCTGCGCCATCTGTACACCCCGTCCCTGTTTGTGATCCGAAACGGGCAGGCGGTCGGATATCATGAAGGCACGGTGGAAACCCATAACGCCAATGTCAGGCAGATGTCGCAGGAGGAAAAAGCCATCCTGAGTGAAATCTACCGCGAGATGTTCGATACGATGAAAAACGGGAAAAACACTAAGACAAAGCAATAAGCAATATCAGATGAGACATTCCGCAAACGGGGAGGCGAGGCTTCCCCGTTTTGCATGAAAGGGAAGAAAGGAATACAATAGTTCAGTATTTTCAAAGGAGGTTGTTGCCATGAAAAAGGCCGGAATTCCATTGACAGCACTTGTATTTCTGATGACTTTTGCAGGGTGCGCACAGCAGGCTCAGCCGGCTCAGCCGGCGCAGCAGAGCCAGCCGGCAGCTGTCACATCGCTTCCCGCACCTGAAAAGGAAGGCGGACTGCGAGGCGAACAATTCGGAATAGATAAAAACATCAATGAGGAAACCATAGATCAGTATCTCGGAAGAGAGGATACCGTTTACCGCGATATGCGGATGCTGAAAGATGAGGCCGATTATGAAGCGATCGGCGGAGATTCCTGGCTGTCCGGAATCGTGGAGGGATTTGAGGTCGTTCCTTATCCGTATCTTGTGAATGTCGAGGGGCTTCCTCCCGAAGTAGGGTCTTCCTATACCGGAAACACCCTGTTCACCCATGGCGAGTCCGGGTATACCGCCAATTACGAACAGTCCATGGCGGTGCTGGAATATCTGTTTCCCAAAGACAAAAACATCATTCTGATGTGCGGCGGGGGCGGATATGCGGGCATGACAAAAGCGATGCTTGCGGAGCTTGGCTGGGATGAAAACAGAATCTGGAATGCCGGGGGCTACTGGTTTTACAAGGGAAATCACAGCCTGAATGTCAAACGGGAAGAAAACGGCAAGGTGTACTACGACTTCTACAAACTGCCGTATCACTATCTGGATTTTGACAGTATGGAGAGAATCACGGAGACCTCCGAAGCACCGAAGGAAACCGCAGCTTCCGAGGGAGCGTTTCGCCCGGGCTTCGAATCGCTGGATGAAGAGGGACTGAAGAAGCTGATCGAACAGAAGGAAACCTTTGCATTGTTTGTATATCTTCCCGCCTGCCCGAGCTGTGCGGCAGTAACCCCGGTGGTGAAGGAAGTCGCGGATTCCGACCAGATCAGATTCTACGAAATCTCTCTCTCGGAGCTTTCAGATGACAGCGAGATCACGAAAAAGGTGAAGTATACGCCTTCGGTTGTGATCTTTAAGGACGGCGAACTCGCTGCTTTCCTGGATTCATCCAAAGATGAGGATTTCGAACCGTTCACCAAAGCCGAAGCGCTCTCGAAGTGGATGGGCAACTATGTGGAGATGAAACCCGTGGTCGGAAGTGAAACCGTAAATAAGGAAGACTGCGGCAATGCCTGCAGTGCATTCGGAGATCTGACGGGAAAGGAAAACTGAATCCGGAATTTAAAAAATGATGCCGGGGCGTATCCGCACTGGTATCATTTTTCTATGCCTGAATTAAAGAAGATCAGTAGTAGGAACTGGAGATGTACTGAACCCCTTCCTTCGGGGAAATCACAAAGGACATGTTGAAGGTGCTGGCCCTTGGATAGGAGACAAAGGGCTGAAGGACTGACGGTGTATCGTAGTATTTGTCAAGCGCTTCCCTGAGTTCCTGCTCGGTATAGTACAGACGGATACCGTCGGTATTGAGTTCGAAATTGACATAGATCCGGTCGGTTTTCGGATCAAACTGACCGCTGCCGCAGTATTCGCGGCTGAATTCCGCGATCGTCATCGGTTCGGTCAGATAGATGCCGTCGGAATAATCGACCGAGTAATTGTCCGGGGAGTTTTTGTAATAGGTAAAACTGTCAGCGTGCACGTCACTGTATGCATCGACAAATTCCTCCCACGAAGATCCTTCCGCGATTCCGCGGTTTGTCATCAGGCCGCTGCCGTCCCATGTATGCATGGTTTTGATCCGAAAGGAGCGGACATTCTGAACGGGCTCGCCGGTATCCCGGCTGATCAGGATGTAATCTTCCGGTGCAAGGTAACCGTCAACGGTCCTCTTTTCAAGAAAGAGGGCGGTGTCCCGGCGGAGCGCCATACCGACGCCGGTGCAGATGAAGCAGGCGGTGATGACGCCGAGGACCGCAAAAAATCCCATGCCTTTTCTCTTCTTCGGGGAATGGGCTGAAGTGCTTGTTTCTTCTTCCGAATCCGTAAAGAGATTCCGGGTTTCCGGCTGTTTCTGTTCCTGTGCTCTCATGAGATAAATGTAACCCAAGAAAAAAGATCAGGCAAATCACGAAGGATCTGCCCGATGATGTGTTTATCAGTGAATGCGGAGTTCCGCATCGTTGTGAAGGCTCCATGCATACGTGTCCACGGTTTTCTCCGGATACAGAAGGGTGAGGGCTCTTTGATAGGCGAGGAGCTGATCCCGGTAGCGGGTTTCGATCTGATGGAGAGACGCATTGTCGGTTTTGAAATCGATCAGAAGGATGCGGTCTTCCCCGATCGCCGCAAAATCGATCACTCCCATCAGCCGTTCCTTCGTCTCTGGATCTTCGGTGTAGAAGGGCATCTCCTTATGAATGTCCGTATGAAGTGCGCTCTGATACAGACCGCTTTGCGAGAAGGCGAGCAGATGCGAGATTACACCGTCGGAAAGACCGGTGGCTTCAAAATCTTCTATGGTCCATGTCCGGTTGGGAAGAGAAGCGATTATCTCATGGATGCGGGTGCCGTAGGCGGTGCCGCGCTCACTGCCGGAAGGATCGAGATCGGGAAGAACGGTGAATTCATGCCGGCTCGGTTTTGTGATCGGCGGGAATTCTCTTTCATTTCCCTGATAGACCGGAAGGAAATTCACATAGCGGGGCTCCCGCCGCGAAGTCTTTGTGAAATCGGCACAGGGAACGCGGTCGATGGTGAAAAGACCGGGGATTTCCTGAAGCGCACTGCTGATGAGACCGGTAATTCCCTTGCGGCGGGACAGTTCGAATACGCTCATGATATCGCAGAAGGGCTGTGAGGATTTTTCCGAATCAACGATGTAAAGTTTCTCTTCCGCCCGGGTAAGAGCGACGTAGAGGACGCGGATAAACTCTTCGATATCGGCCATGGATTGCCGGTACTGGGCGGCGATGCGGAATACGGTAGGCCGTGCCGTGCGGAAGGGCAGATCATAGTGCTTCAGACCGAAGAACACCTCGGGATCGAGAATCAGCTCGCTGCGGCTGTCCATAAACGTGTTCCTGCCGGTCGACCAGAGAAAGACCACCCGGTACTGAAGTCCCTTGGAATGATGGATGGTCACGGCGCTTACCACATCGTCGTCTCTGCCGGTGGAACAGGCACTGGAGGATTTTTCATCATCACCCGCGCTCATCATCCGGATGAGATCGCGGATCGTGCGGTTCTGGGCATTGAACTGCACGGTCTTTTCATACAGAAAATCAAAGTTTGCTTTCTGGCTGTCGGGCAGCTTTTCATAAAACGAATTGGTGCATGCGATTTCATCGAGAAGCCGGGTCAGCCCTTCTTCGGCGGTCATTGAAAGATGATGGAACCATTCCGGTATCTCCGGATGCAGGTGTTCGATGCCGGCCCGGACACTGCCGTAATTCAGCTTCAGATCTGCGAAGGTTTCGTCATCGAAATCGAACAGTTCTCCCGAAAGGACCGAAAGCAGTGAAATATCATTTCCGCCGCCGCTGATGCATTCGAGAAGAGAGAGGATACAGCGGCAGAGATCGCTGTTGTAAAACCCTTCGCGGGTATCGATTTCGGAAGGAATGCCGCACTGATCAAACACCCGTTTGAGAATCAGTTTGTCCCCGTGGCTTTTCACGAGAACGCAGAAATCGCGCCAGGAATATCCGGACTCATGGAGGCGGATCATTTCCGAAGCGATCCAGCCGGCCTTGTATTCCTTTTCGGAATAGGATTCGCCGTCGTTGTCTGCCTCGCCTTCTTCGGAAGGCGGAAGCGCCTCCTCCTCTTCGCTTTCCCCCTGGAGAAGGACGAGCCGGATCGGATCCGGTTCCGCAAGCTTCTGGGAAGGGGTTCCCGGCGAGACGATATCATCTTCGCTGTAAGTGTCTTCACAGCCGCTGATATTCATGAGCTTCTGAAACAGAATATTGGAAAAGGAGATGATGTTTTCCTTCGAACGGTAATTGTGATTCAGAACGATGTTCAGAATAGAAGAATCCCGGATCAAAGAACGCATCAGCGAAGGCTTTGCGCCCCGGAAGCGGTAGATCGACTGTTTGACATCACCTACGCGGAAGATCGTGCCGGCAGGCGAAACCGCTTCGATGATTTCATTCTGGAGAAGGGAGGTATCCTGGAATTCATCCACCATGACTTCCCTGAGGCGGTTTTTGAACAGGGTGGCGACGGCACCGCTGTTGGCGGAGAGAATCTGCCAGGCAAAGTGCTCCATATCCGCAAAGTCCATGCAGGCTTTTTCTCTCTTGAGCTCGCTGAAATGATGCATGGTTCTGCGGGTGAGCGCGCACAGGCATTCGATCAACGGAGAAATCTCACGGATGTCTCTGAGCAGAACCTCTTCTTCATACAGGAGTTTCGTCAGATCCCCGCATGCCTTGTAAAAGGATTCCCTTGCCTTTTTGTACGGTTCATAATCCGTGCCGGCGGGAGTTTTCTGCTCGGTGCCGAACGCGAGAAACATCTCGCGGAAAAACGAATAGTTTCTTTCCTTCAACGGGGCTTCACAGGATAAGAGAAGTGTTCTGGTGAAAGCGAGATCCTTTATCTTTTTCTTTGCCTTTTCACTCAGCACTGCGGTCTCTTCCATCATCTGCAGATAATGATCGATCGTTTCATAGTGAAGCGTCAGGGCATTGAAGAACGCCTCTTTGACGGCAGAGGGAAGATCATTGAGGGTATGAATACCGGCGGCGGAGCGTTCTGCCTGTGACAGCCATTCTTCCCCGTCTCCGTACTGACTGCACTGCGCTTCGGTTTTCTTCACCATCTCCTGAAGGATACCGAAATCCTCCGGGCGGGGGCTGACGGATTTGAGAAAGCGGACCAGAACCTCGTGATTTTCACGATCGTATTCTTCAAGCGCCCGCTCGAAGGCGATGTCATGAAGCTCGTTTCCCGCCGACTCATCGAGAACGTTGTTCACCCGTGCCGGATCCATTCCGATCACGCTGTAGTATTTGCGGATGATATCGAGGCAGAATCCGTCGATCGTAGTGATATCCGCATCCGAAAGCAGGATGAGCTGTTTTCGGATATACTCTCTTTCCGCTTCGTCATCGGCGGTTTTCGCAAGATCCTGAAGACCCTTGGCGATCCGGTTCTTCATTTCCGCGGCTGCGGCTTCGGTGAAGGTCACCGCGAGAATTTCGTTCAATGAGATTCTGTCTTTGACGCATCTCTTGAGCAGGCGCTCTACAAGCACGCGGGTTTTCCCGGCGCCGGCCGAGGCGGAGACAAGAATGTCGGACCCGAAACTGTTCACCGCCTTGTCCTGGCGTTCATCCATTTTCATCATTCTCATCCCTCCTTTCCGTATTTAAAGGATGCCTCTTCCAACACGAGGGGAACGATCTTTTTCTCTCCTCCGTGATGGCGGCATACCGCCTGAAGCTCGCAGAACGTACAGGCTTCTTTTCGCGGATCCACTTCGATTCTTCCCGAGGTGCACTCGCGGAAGAAGTATTCGTACAGTTCCAGAATGCACTGCTCAAGGGCTTCTCTTTTATAGATTCCCTTTGACGGATGGAACAGGCCTGCGTATGCATCATCGGCGAGAAGGGAATCCGCAAGCGCCCATCCCTTGAACCGGCGCTCTTTTGTCTCGGCTGCTTCAAGAACTTCCGGGTCACTGCAGTCGTTCATCGGCACACCGTCTTTGTTGGCCGTTTTGAAGGTACCCGCTTCCATCGGGACAGTCGCCGGCTTCATGGACAGATAGTACACACCGGCAGCCTCCTTCTCTCTGAGCTGTTCGGCGATGATCATATAGGAAAGCAGCTGAAGCTGCAGACCGGCTTTGATCTTCACGGCGCTTAGAGATTTATCCGAGGATTTGTAATCGATGACCCGCACCGAAGCGGCAGATTCATCGATGCGGTCGATGACGCCGTTTAATGTGACGTGATCCGTGATGCGGGTATCGAAGTGATACTCCGCTTCGGTCGGCTTCCAGGCAAAGGAGGCAGCTTCCGCCTTCTTCAGGAAGCGAATGGTGTTTTCGATGGACAGGATCAGCCGCTCTTTGGTAAGCGTGATCTTTGTCTTCTGATACGGCATCTTTGCGGTTAGGGAATCAAAGACCGGATTGAGGAAGGATTCGATCGCTTCTCTGTCGGCGCCCGTGTATTCCTTGCCGTGCGTCTTGACGGCGGTTTCGAAGAAGGCGTGGGAAAGATTGCCGAGCGTTCTTGGATCGAGAACGCTGTCCAGCGGTTCCCGGATCCGCAGTCCGCTTTCGACAAACCAGGAGAAGGGGCAGGCAAACCACCGCTCGATGCGCGAGATGGAAGAGTGAATCGTTCCGTCTTCTTTTGTGAACAGCGCATATGCCTTTTCGGGGGAAAGGAAATGGGTCTTCTTTCTCGCGGGAGGGATTTTATCCATGCGCCACGGCAGGGCTTTGTCCATCCGGCTTTCCATTTCATAGGCCGGCTGAATTGCCCGCCCCTGATAATCCATGGCCGTGTAGCTTGCGGTCAGGGTGTCGGAGGATTCAAAGATCCAGGAGATCGACGCATTCCACAGCTGATGCCTTTCTTCCAGAGAAGGGAAGAGAGAGATCTTTGCGGTATACGCTTCATCAAACAGTCCGCTGCGCACCGGGGTTCCCGGATAATTCCTTCCGGAACATCCCAGGACGTAGAGAGTCTCCACCGGCTCGATGGGGTGAGAGAGATCGGTAATCTGACAGAAATCACAGCCGTTTCCCTCCCGTCTTGCGGAAAGGGCGACGATGTTCTGAAGGACGAATTCGGCGTCTTCTTCGGAACTGATTTCCCGGAGGGTTTCGCTGAGAATTCTGCGGATGCGCATCGCTGTCTCAAGCTCGGCCGGTTTTTTCAGAAGCCTGGACTTCTTCATGACGGCAAAGGCGTTTGACAATGCCTCGGGAACAGTAATGCTTTGAAGAAGAATCTTCAGATCTTCGCCGATCTGTTTGTAGTATTCTCCGGCTTTCTGATCCATGCGCTCGGAAATGAGGCGGTCTTCTTCGAGAAGATCGGATGTGATGCCGGGTGCGACCGGATCCGGATATACGCCGGTGAGGGTGGTGTTCAGCCATGCGAGCAGAGGTTCCGGGCAGCGCTTTGAGAATGCATTGCAGGCCAGGGCATGGATCAGGGAATCCCTGTCCCTGTTCAGCGCCAGGCGGGCCAGGGCGTCGTAGACGACCGGAATCAGCGGCAGTACAGGAGTATACAGCGCGCTGTAAGGAATCCGGTATCTTGCGAATACCTGTTCAATGACGTGAATCATCTCATCATATCCGCACAGGACCACACCGCAGGGACGGTTGTTTCTGACAATCTCCTGGGCAAGGCTCTCCGCCTCCTCGCGAACGCTGGAAGCGTACTGAAAGCGAATCGTCTTCGGTTCTTTTTTCTCGCGCGGCAATGGCTTCATGATGGAAGCGGCTTTTAAATCCATGAGAAAGCGATGGCGGAAGACATCCGCTTCGAAGCGGACGGCATCTGTGAGTCCGGGAAGTCCGGCGGCCTTCTGAAGCAGCTCTTCCCGTTTTAAGAAGACTGTCTTTTCCCGAAGCCCGAGCGAAAGCGCGGCATCAACGAGCCGGGCGAGTTCTTCTTCGCTCTCCGTGTCTTTGGAAAGATCGCCGGCATCGATCCCGTAAAGGGCACACTCGCGCGCAAACGAAAGAATCTCCTGAACAAAGGCGGAGAAGTGAAACATGTTGCGGTAGATCGGAAAGCTGTCCTTCTGCGCCTGAAGGCGATGGGCGAGCTTCAGAAGGGAAGCGGAATCGTCCCCGTCCTCTTCGGTGCGAAGCAGGTTGGAAACGGTCAGAAGCTGAATGTCTCTGATCCCGGTTTCCCCGTTTTGAAGATAAAGAGAATGATACAGCATGTTCTTCTGGTATTCACTGCATAGAATTGTTTTCATATCGATTATTCTACCATACCCTATGGAAACCGCTTTCAGACCGGAGCACGCGGAACGGGACGGAAACCGCGGAAAAAGCGACATTCCCGGATGAAAAAAAGAAT
>JAFWCM010000052.1 GCA_017536885.1 Solobacterium sp. | reverse complement strand
GCGAACCGCTTCGATCGGCGTAATAAAATCAGAAAGGATTTCACAGCTGACCGGAACGACATCATACTGCCCGGAAGAGGCGAACTCTTTTACTTCATTTAAATCAGGCTGAAAGATCATGACACCCTCCTTGTTTCCTTCTCATAATGTACATGCATTCAGGCCTGATGAAAACATGTTTGCATGTTTTTTTCCATTCCGTGAAAAAATCCCGTCTTTACAAACGGGATTTTCATTGCAAAGGCGAGGATCTGTCATTTTCTTCTTTTTTCAAAAGCGAGCTCTGCGGTTAAGCGGTCGGAGCTGGTGATCTCCAGGTATTCTGAAGGATCGCCGCAGAAATCACCCTGATACTCTTTTTTCAGATCTCCGCAGATCGGGCATCCGTACAGTGTGACGATGAACCGGGAAACTCCGCCGCCGTCCGATCGGTAATCCATCTCTCCGTAGTCCTCTTCAATCAAAGGTTCCCAGACATGCATGCATTCCATGTATCCTTTCTTAATGCATAAGCGTATGAAGTCTTCTATGCAGCGATTGCAGAGAGCTTTGTTTTTCCCTTCCGCCAGGACGCTGTTCTCCGTCGGTATGCCTGAAAGCTTCACAACAAACTTTCCTTTTTTCCCGAGTTCCTGCGGTGCTTTTTCGATGAATGCATTGATCTCGGGATCGTTTCTGAATTGATCTGTATTATGAATGGTCAGCTTTCTGATCACGCATGCATTCCATGGCCACATCTTTGAACAACCCCCTTTCCTCAATCATGGTCCGAATCATCTCATTGATTTGTTCTTCCGTGATTCCCGGCAAAAGTCCGCATTCATAGGTGCGGTAACTGCTGGCATCAGAGACACTGGAAGGAAACTTCATTCCGGTCAGCCGAAAGAACGCAAATGCGGCGAGATCATACTCGGATTTCTGAAGCGCGGCGGCTTTCAGAATTTCATAATCGGTCTCGCGTTCGATCTGTTCTCTAAGAACCGCGTAATCCCAGAAGCGGAAATCCGTCGGATCATCCGCATTGACCAGAGGGGCATGGGGCTCCTTTAAGCCATAGTGATCCATTGCATACTTCAACATGGACGCATGACATGACTCCGGCGCATGCGAAATCAGATATGCGATCAGTTCTCTGTCAAGATCACGATCCAGTCCCAGAAGATCGCGGCGTGAGATCGCACCGCTTTTGATCCGGATCCAGTGATTGTCTCTGAATATCCTTACTCCCATCGCTGTCCCTTTCGTTTTCTTTCTCTTTATAAGTATGCATGCATGATAATCATACTGATCCGTTTCTGATTTTTTGGACTGATGATCATGGCAGGAGATGTATTATATTGATCACTATGCATGCATGGTGTTAATTTATTTTATATACAGGTTTCATATAAACATGTATGCATGTTACAGATTTGTCCGTATCTTTCACTGACTGCCTTCATTGACAAACTTCATCGCCTTTAGAAACATATCTCAGATGATATGCGGAGGAAGGATCTTTGATATTCGAATAGCCGATGGTTATTCCGTAAGCCTCTGAGACATCGAGCGCCTGATCGCCGAAACCATACACGTAATGATAATGAGGATGAGCGTCTTCAATCAGTCTGGGTTTTCTGTTTATGACCCAGTCCATGTCCTGCATATAGTATGCGGTTTCCTCGATGCGGCGGATCGTACTTCCATCAGGCATCTCCCTGATATTTTTCTTTTTGGATCCTTTGTAGATGCGGTCCTTCCAAACACTGTCATGGATTTCCGCTTCCGTGGTTTCTTTAATAGAACCGTCTTTGCGGATCACAAACCAGAACCTGTTTCCTTTTCCGCCGATGATCCAGTCGACTTCATCGCGGAAGCCGATGCAGAATTCAAATCCGTTTTCCTGTTTTACGAGCTGTTCAAATCGATTCATTTCCATACCTGAAGTCCCTCCTCATAGAGCAGTCCAGACTTTTTTTAACTATATTCACGCTTTGGCATGCCTTGTCAATAAGCCTCCCGTATTTCTTACTTCAGCTGTACATGACTTAACAGGGAGAGGCCCGGGATCCATCTTACGGAGTCATGATGAATAAGGAAAAAGATATGATTCAGGACGAAGATCTGAACGAAGTCGCCGGAGGAGATCTTCAGGAAGAGGATAAAGAGTGGGTAAAGGATATTATCTGGCGCTGTGTGGAAAATGGCGATTCCTGGAGCGATGTCGTTGAAAAGAAGTTTCGTGATATTGAACCGTACTGCAATGAAGTAAATGCGATGCGTTCGAGAGATAAGCAGGTTACACCCTCTGAAATTGACAGATATATGCAGGATTGTTTCTTTATCATCGGAAAGAAATATCTCGAAGGTGAGAGAAGAGACGGAAGAAGAGTCCGGAGAAGACGCTGAAAAACTCAGCCTGAGAGAGTCTGAAGGATCACGGCTGATGGGCAGACTGAATTGGTAATACGATTCGGTCTGTTTTTTTATGAAGCGTTATGTTTCCTTTCTGTCACAGAACGATTGCATATAAGAAAAGAGGTGGTTCGTACTGAACCGCCCCAAACTCAATGAACCGGCGTTGTTTATCTCTTTGGAAAGCGGCCGTTCCCTCTTTGATCAGGGAAGCGTTTCAGATTGCGGGAGGCCATCCTTCCTGCTTTCTGATCCTGGCATAGATCATATAGGACGCGATGACGGTCAACAGATCCGCGCTGGCCTGCGTCCAGACGATTCCCTCCATTCCGAACAGGGAATTGAGGAGAAATAGAAGGGGAATATTAAATATCAGCTGGCGGATTACTGCGAGAAGGAAGGATTCCCTTCCTCTTCCGATCGCCTGGGTGAAATGAACCATGGAGAAACACAGAAACATCAACGGTGTCGCAAAGCAGCGGGCTTTCAGAAAAATCGTTCCGCAGCGGATGGTTTCCGGATCATTGATGAATGCCTCAATGATAAAGGGCGCAAATGAATAGTAGAACACTACACTGAGGATACTGACCAACAGACCGACGCCTCTTCCGAACCGGAATATTTCATCCATCCGCTCTCTGTTTCCGCTGGAATAGCTGTAGGCAATCAGCGGCACCATGCCGATACAGATGCCGATACCGATATTCAGCGGCAGACGCTCTGCTTTCAGCACGATCCCGATTGCAGCGAGTTCAATGTCACCATACCCGGAAGCGAGGCGGTTGATCACGATATTGCAGAGGTCAAACAGGAAAACGGAGATTCCCGCGGGAAGACCGACGCCGAAGATTTCCTTCATCGACTGCTGGGAAGGGTAGGCACCGCTGATGCGGAAACGCAGAATCGTTTTTTCTGCGGCGGCACGGTAAACAACCAGAAAATAGATCATCGCGATGAGATTGCTTAACATCGTTGCGACCGCAGCTCCCAGTACCTGCTGGCCATCCGGAAGAATAACAAACATGAACAGCGGATCAAGAATGATATTCATGACCCCGCCAAGACTCAGACCGAAAGATGCCTTGTGGGAAAGGCCGATGCTTCTGAGCATGGCCGAAAGGGTATTGCTTAAAATGGCGGGAATGGAACCGAGCACCACCACAAAGAACATATACTGCTTCGCGTAGCCCAGCACGTTTTCACTGGCACCGAGCATTCTCAGAAACGGTGTCATGAAGAGAAAGCAAACCAGGGAAAACAATGCGCCGGCAAGCACGCACATGGAAATACAGGCTGCGGATACCCGGGAAGCCTCTTCCTCTTCGCCTCTTCCGATCAGGCGGGAGATCAGAGTTCCGCCGCCGGTGCCGAAGATGTTGGAAATCACGATGGTAATCATAAAGGCGGGCAGAACCAGCGATGTGGCCGCCACCATGAAGGGATTATTCGCTCTTCCCACAAACCAGGTATCCGCAAGATTATAAATCAGAATGATCAGCTGACTGACGATGGCGGGAAACGCCATGACAGCCAGTGCCTGCGGCACACCTGCAGTTTCAAACAGTTCTTTTCTATCGTTCATATCGCACTCCTCTTTCAGTATACCTTCATGCATACCGTTTTCCTTTCCCGGGTTTCTCAGAGAAAAAAAGGAAAAGAAAGGGTCTGACAATTCGGCTGAACGTATGATCTTAAAGAATGAAAAACCCGAAGCCATAAGAAAGCCCCGGGTTATAACTTATCGAGATCAGAGAAAAAATGAATTACTTCTTCGTAGTTTTTGAAGCTGCGGGTTTCCTGGTACGGGAAGCCTTTGACTTCTCCATATCCGCGAGGATCAGCTCAGTGATGTATCCCTTCACGCTGTCCTGCTTTTCCAGCCAGGCAATGATTTTTTTTTCGTTGTTTCTGCCATAGCGGATTGAAAAAGAACGGTAGTTTTCACGGTTGTACGCATTATTGTACTCAAGCTTTTTCTGATATGGGGTTAATTTTTTAGCCATAGTTCGCATATTCATGAAGATTATTTCTTTTGTTCGTTACAAAAAGATATCTTCTTTCTCCTGTCAATGACATAGTACCACAGAATAATAAGGTACGTACAACAAATTTGTTAATTTGTTATCATTTTTTACGATTCAGATTCGTAATATACAAAAAACACAGGCAATACATGAATCAGTATGCGGAAGGAAGGCGATAACCCTCCGGAGTCTTTGCGAGATACAGCCGGCGGATATTCGGCTGTATCTCTCCAGTGTTGCTGTTGGTGAGGATATCAAGGCTTACCTTATCCTCCGCTTCCTCGGCGGCGATGATGTAATGGACATTGTAGGAATTCGCACTCGGCTGGATGGTCATCTCACTTTCCGCACAGCAGACTTTTCCGTCGATTTCCTTGAACATCGCATGTTCGTTGTAGAAAGCACTGTAGTAGAAATTGTTTTCCAGATAGTCTTTTGTGAAGACTTCCTCTGCCTGGACTTTGATGTCATCGATCGAAGATGGTTTCATTCCTCCCATGGAGAGCACTTCGTAATATCCCCGTTCGGATGACTCTGTTTCCGAAAGGGTGAGATTGAGTCCGTACAACCAGGGCAGCACTTTTGTCTCCTTCGCAAACAGGGAAGACAATACATTCCGGTAATCGGTGAACTCAGGGTTGTCGACGAGGATTTCCTCCGGGTTGACCTGGAAGAGAATGACACCGTTCAGCCAGAAGGAACCTCCGGTCGGTTCATAGATCAGAAATACGGTGCGGTGTACATCATCGATGGCATAGCTGCCGGCGTAACTGACATTGGAGTTTTCCATGTAGTCCGGTTCCGGTGTGAGATCCTTCAGAGAGGAGATCTCCGGAAGAGAGGTCACTCCGATCGGCAGAGGGTGAAGGGTGGTATCCAGATAATCTTCGACTTCGCTGATTCGGCCGGTATTATAATCACTGATGCAGTTCTGGATCATGGCCAGCTGCTTTTCTTCGTCAGTGCGCTCATCCTCTTCGACGATCGGTCCGTATTCCGTTCCGGTCGGCACCGGTTCTTCTTCCGGCTTCTTGCATGCGGGAAGAACAAGGCACAGAGACAGAAGTAATAATCCTGTTAATTTTTTCATCGCCGACATCGTAACATAGCCAGCCAGTTCTTGACAAACGATGACTTAAATCAGAAAATGGACACAAACATTGATGGGGACAGAAGCCGGCAGGTCTGTACATTCAGAAAGGCAGTGGATGATGAAAACTGCCCGGATCACCGGTGAAATCCACCCCGGAGTGAAGCTAATCCCTTCCGGCATCGCCCGTTATCCGCAAATGAGAGGTCAGAATTGTTTCACGTGAAACAATTTCGGCAAGCAGGGTGGCACCGCGAGTAAAATCGTCCCAGTCAATGGGTGCTTTTTATTTTTCAGGAGGACATATGATTGATATCAAACTGATCCGGGAAAATCCGGATATCGTCAGGGAAAACATCAGGAAGAAATTCCAGGACGAGAAACTTGTACTGGTCGACGAAGTGATCGATCTCGACACACAGTTCCGCAACGCCAAGACCAAAGCGGATTCCCTTCGCGGAGACAGAAACCGCATCTCCAAGGAAATCGGCAAGCTCTTCGGTCAGGGAAAGAAAGAAGAGGCCGAAGCTGCCAAACAGAAGGTCCGTGACATGGAAGCGGAACTCAAGGCACTCGAAGAGAAGGAAATCGTCCTTGAGGGAGAAATCAGACAGAGGATGATGTTAATCCCGAATATCATAGATCCGTCGGTTCCGATCGGAAAAGATGACAGCGAGAATGTCGAAATAGAGAAGTTCGGCGATCCGGTTGTTCCGGACTATGAAATTCCTTATCATACCGATATTCTTGAAGCACTCGACGGACTGGATCTCGACAGTGCGAGAAATACCAGCGGCAATGGCTTCTATTATCTGATGGGAGATGTCGCCAGACTTCATTCCGCGATTCTCTCCTATGCAAGAGACTTCATGATCGGCAGAGGCTTCACCTACTTCATTCCTCCGTTCATGATTCACGGAAGTGTGGTCAACGGTGTCATGTCCTTTGCGGAGATGCAGAATATGATGTACAAGATCGAAGGGGAAGACCTCTATCTGATCGGTACCTCCGAACACTCCATGATCGGCCGCTTCATGGGCAGAACCTTAAAGAAGGAGAAGCTTCCGTATACACTGACCAGCTACAGCCCCTGTTTCCGGAAGGAAGTCGGAGCTCATGGTATTGAGGAGCGCGGTCTCTATCGTGTCCATCAGTTCGAAAAGCAGGAGATGGTTGTCGTCTGTGAACCGGAAGACAGTCCTTACTGGTATGAACAGCTCTGGAAGAACAGTGTCGACTTCTTCCGTTCCCTGGATATTCCGGTGAGAACTCTGGAGTGCTGCTCGGGAGATCTCGCGGACCTCAAGGTGAAGTCCTGTGATGTCGAGGCATGGTCCCCGCGTCAGAAGAAGTACTTTGAGGTAGGAAGCTGCTCGAACCTCGGAGACGCCCAGGCAAGACGTCTTGGCATCCGGATCAAAGGAGAGAAGGGCAACTACTTCGCTCACACATTAAACAACACGGTTGTCGCACCCCCGAGAATGTTAATCGCGTTCTTCGAGAACAACCTGAACGCAGACGGAAGCGTCCGGATCCCGGAAGCGCTGCGTCCTTACCTCGGCGGCCAGGAAGCGATCCTTCCTTCCGCAGACAAAAAGAACAGTCTGTAATAAAACGGGCCTTGCCCGTTTTTATGACTCAAATTGTTTCACGTGAAACAATACAGGTATGAAAAACAGTAAAGAATTCACCGCAATCAAATGCTGGGCATGTCTTGCCCTGTCCGTGCTGTTCCTCTGCAGTATCGGCCTTCATTATTCCGGACCAGGCGGCTGGACAGGTCTTGTTCTCTCCGTCTGGGGGTTTCTGATCCATTTATATCCGGATCAATGGGCAGACTGGAAAGAACAGATGAGAACGAACCACTCCAGTCTCTTCCGGGCTCTGAAGATCCTCGGTTATACCTGTCTGGTCCTGGCGGTGGTTTGTTCGGCTCTGATTACGACGGGACTCTTCGAATCTCTTCCGCAGGAGAAGGATGTCACTGTGATCATCTGCGGCAGCGGGGTCAACCATGACGGAACCGTATCGCTGATCGGAACGACAAGAATCAACGCAGTGCTGGACTGGCTCAAAGAACATCCCGATGTCCCGGTGGTCGTCAGCGGCGGAAATTACTCCGCGGATCTTCCCAGTGAGGCCGAGTCGATGAAAAACCATCTGATCGAAGAGGGGATCGCAGAAGAGCGCATCTATCCGGAACCTGCCTCGATGAATACCAGGGAGAACCTGAGCTGCTCCGCAGAATTGATCCGGGCGAACCATCTTCCGGAGACGGTTCTGATCGCGACCAGCGAATTTCATGAATACCGCTGCGGTCTCTATGCAAAGCGAAACAACCTGACGCCGTACCGAAAGCCGGGAAGAACCCCATGGTATCTTCTTCCGACCTGCTGGATCCGGGAATGTTACGGAATTCTTCTGGCGCATACTCTGACCCGCTGAGCCCGCTCGGAAATATGGAATTCCCTGTCTTGCAAGTTCTCTGTACTTTGTTATAATAACCATGGCACAGCACTCATGGATACAACCTGGTCAGGACCGGAAGGTAGCAGCCATACAACCCTCTGTCTGCGTGTGCCGTTTTATTATGGAAAAGATGATGAAAGAGAAAACAGCAGAAGACTACATGCGGCTGGCACTGAAGGAAGCCGAGAAGGCAAGACTGATCGATGAAGTTCCGGTCGGTGCGGTGATCGTCAAAGACGGCAAGGTCATAGCGAGAGCCCACAACCTGCGGGAGAAGAACCAGCAGGCAAGCGCCCATGCCGAACTGCTTGCGATCCGCAAGGCTTCGAAGAAACTCAACGACTGGTGTCTGAAGGACTGCGATCTCTATGTGACCCTGGAGCCGTGTATGATGTGTGCCGGAGCCATCTCTCTTTCAAGAATCAACCATCTGATCTACGGAACCGCCGATCCCAAGGGCGGTGCGGTCGAAAGCCGGATCACGCTTCCGGAGATTCCCCACATCGGGGTCTATCCCAAACGCATCACCTCCGGCATCCTCAAAGAGGAGTGTTCGGAAATCCTATCTTCCTTCTTCCGGGAAAAACGGAAGAAGCCGAAGAAGACAAAGGAGGATCTCCTTTCAAAACAGAATTCACCTGTTTCATAGAGAAGCATCGCCCCTTTACGGGGCGGTTTTACCCTATAAATGAATCGAAAAATATGCTATCATAATAATGCAGAGAGAACAGTTGATAAGGCACTCTGTGTAACATGTTTCTGCCGGGTATATCCTGACGAAATGAAAAAACGGGTTTTGTCAATAACCCGGCGATGCGGCCACAGTCCTCTGCACCGAGGGAGGCGACGCTAAGCATAAGCCAGGAGCACAGCCTCGTGCTGTGACGTCAGGACTGGCTGAGTGAGCTGCAAACTCTATAACCATTAAGGGATACACGAAGCTTTGGCAAGCATCGCCCCTTTATGGGGCGGGGTAATTGACAGAACTGATCCGGAAGACCCCCGGATTTTTCTTTTGGAAATTTTATCCTGTCTTAATTGAACTGACCGATGGTCAGGAAATGACGGACAGTCATGGGATGAACTTCTGTCTTACCATGAATGAACAGGAATCAATGCCAGCGATCCGGATCAGACAGGGAGTATCTCTCTGCTCGATTGGCAGAAGTTCTGATTGCCTGATCGGTGTCTTCCGGAAGAGTCCTGGTCCCGGTTTGAAGGCTCTGAAGATCCGGACGGCAGAATACAAAACGCTGAAGATCAAAGATGTTTGATCATAACAACCGGGAAAGCACCTTATTATAAATAAGGAGAAGAAACAGGGAATGGTTGATATGGATTTTGCTATAATGAACCGGAAGGCAGAACAGTTATGAGCACGATGGCGCTTTATCAGAAATACCGCTCCAGGACGTTTGATGAAATCGTCGGGCAGGAATACGTGGTTCAGGCAATCCGCAACGCGGTAAGAGAAAACAAGGTAGGTCATGCCTATCTTTTCTGCGGTCCGAGAGGAACCGGTAAGACCTCGATGGCAAGACTCCTTGCCCGGGCGGTCAACTGCATCGATCCGGATCATGCGCCATGCAATGAATGCGAAAACTGCAAAGCTGCGATTCAGGGAATCCACCCGGATATCATCGAGATCAATGCGGCGAACGAAACCCATGTCGAAGACATCCGGGATCTGATCGAGCGCTCAAGACTCTCACCGATGATGGGACATCACAAGATCTACATCATCGACGAGGTTCATCAGCTTTCCTCCAGTGCTGCCAGCGCCTTGCTGAAAACACTGGAAGAGCCGCCCGAGCATGTGATCTTCATCCTGGCGACGACCGATCCGCAGAAGCTTCTCAAAACGATCATCTCAAGATGTCAGCGCTTTGACTTTTCGCGGGTGGATGCGCCGAAGATCCGAAACCATCTTCTCTCGATTGCCGAAAAGGAAGGATTCTATCTCGAAGAGAACGCGGCGAACAAAATCGCCGAACTTGCCGACGGCGGAATGCGCGACTCGCTTTCGATTCTCGAACAGGCACGCGCCTACGGCAGCGGAAAGATCTCCGAGGAAGTCATCGATTCGATCTTCGGACTTGCCTCGGGAAGTGAGCGCATCGCTCTGCTTCAGGATATTCACAACGGAGACATCGCTTCGATTCTGAGCCGGCTGAAAAGCTGTGAAGATCATGGCGTGGATATTCAGCGTCTGACCGAAGATCTGCTTACCGCGATCAAGGACGGAATCATCTACAGCTATGTCAGAGAGGAAACCCTGCTTCATTCCCTGAATCGGGAACAGGCGGAAATCGTCAGCGCATTCACTTTGCCGGTGCTGTTTGAAATGAGCGATATTCTGATGAAGGCACAGGAGCGATTCCACTTCAGCCGCTCTTCGCTCTCGGTATTCGAACTGGCCTGTCTTGAGATGGTGCGCCCCGAAGAAGAGCTGCAAAGGCCTTCCGTCCCTGCCCTTCCGAAAGACACCGGGACAGAAACAAGAACAGAAACAAGGAAAGAAATAAAGAGAGAACAGGCGCCGGTTACGAAAAGCATTGAAGCGAGAGAACCCGCACGGACAGCGGAACCCCGCCCTGTTGTAACAAAAGAAATTACAGCAGAGATAAAAGCCAAAACTCTGTCTGAACCGGTTGTAACAAAACCTGTTACACCAAAGGAACCGGATGCGGAAGAGATCCTCGGACTTCTGGTGCAGTGCGACAAGGCGAACCGCGCAAAGGATGCGCCAGTGCTTTCCGGCCTTGCCTCTCTGCTGCAGACAAACCGCTTCACGGCGATGATCCGGCAGCTGGATTTCCGCACCAGCGGAAAGGATGTACTGCTGTTTACCGGCAGTTCCTCCGCGGTGCACATCCTGATGGAGGACAGCTTCCGGAAGGAATTCTATTTCTACCTGTGCAGCCATGAGATTGACAAGATGCCGTTTGCCTATGAGGCGAATCTCTACGATCAGGCGGTCAGTGAGTTCAGGGTCCGCTATCAGAAGAAAGCACTTCCCCCCGCTGCGGTGATCGAGCGGTATCGGGAAGAGAAGAGCACCGAAGAAAAAATCGAAGAGGATATCGAACAGAATGTCATCAATCTGTTCGGAAGAGAAAATATCGAAGTCATAGATAAAGGAGAGTGAATAGTATGGATATGAGAAGACTGATGGAACAGGCACAGCAGATGCAGAAGAAACTCAAGAAGATTGAGGACGAGCTCAACGAGACAGTGTATGAAGGTGTCTCGGGCGGAAGCACCGGCGTGTCTGTCAAAATGAACGGACGCAATGAGATCATCGAAGTGAACATCAATGAAGAACTTCTGGACAAGGAAAACAAGGAAGAGCTTCAGGACATGATCCTGCTTGCGGTCAACAACGCCGTGGATCAGGCAAAGAGCGAGCGGGAGGAAAAGATGGGTGCGATCACCCAGGGCGTTTCCATCCCGGGGATGTAATTGATGTATCCCAGAAGCCTGCAGGCATTGATCGATGCGTTCCGCAGACTTCCCGGCGTCGGTGCGAAAACGGCAGAGCGATATGCGCTTTCCGTAAGCGAACTGGACCCGCGGGAGCTCGAGGAATTTGCGGCGGCGTTTCTCAATGTAAAGGAGAAACTGCACCGGTGCCGTATCTGCGGTAATCTGAGTGATGAGGAAGAGTGCAGTATCTGCAAAGACCCTGCCCGAAGTCACCGCCAGATTTTTGTGGTGCAGTCCGCAAAGGATATTCTCGCAATGGAGAAAACGGGAGAGTATCAGGGAACCTATCATGTGCTGAACGGGCTGATCAGTTCCTCCAAGGGTGTCATGCCGGAGGACCTGAATATCGAATCACTTCTGAAGCGGGCGAAAGACTGTGAGGAAGTGATACTCGCAACGAGCGCGACGATGGACGGAGAAACCACCGCGCTCTATCTGGACCGGCTGCTGAAAAAGGAATGCCCCGGGATTCTCGTCACGAGAATCGCGCACGGCATCCCGGCCGGAGGAATGCTTGATTACGCGGATGAGATCACCCTGTCTCATGCGCTGAGTGACCGGAAGAAAATGTGAAGAAGGAGAACTGACGGAATGAACAACGATCTGAGAATTGCACAGTCTGCGGTGCTGGAGGATATCTCCGCAATTGCCGATAAGGCAGGCATCGCGAGAAAGTATCTGATCCCCTACGGAAATGACAAGGCAAAGGTTGATCTCAAAATCGAAGAGGAACTCAAAGACAGACCCAACGGAAAACTGATTCTTGTGACGGCTATTACGCCGACCAAGGCAGGCGAAGGAAAATCGACTACGACGATCGGTCTTGCGGATGGCCTTCAGCGCATCGGCAAAAAGGTCATGGCCTGCCTCAGAGAGCCATCCCTGGGACCGGTGTTCGGACTCAAGGGCGGTGCGGCCGGCGGCGGCTATGCCCAGGTCGTTCCGATGGAATCCATCAACCTGCATTTCACGGGTGACATGCATGCAATCACCACCTGCACCAATCTCATCGCTGCGATTCTCGACAACTCCATCTATCAGGGCAATCCCCTCAACATCGATCCGGAACAGGTTGTCTGGAAGAGATGCATGGATATGAATGAGCGCACCCTGCGGACGATCACGATCGCCCAGGGCTCCAAGGTCAACGGCGTCGAGCGCACCGATCACTTTGTGATCACGGTTGCGACCGAAGTCATGGCGATCCTCTGCCTCTCCGATTCCCTTCATGATTTCCAGGAGCGCATCGGCCGCTGCATCGCTGCCTACACCTATGACCACAAGCCGGTGACGGTAAAGGATCTCGGCTGTGACGGGGCTGCGGCAGTCGTCATGAAGGATGCGGTCAAGCCCAACCTCGTACAGACCCTCGAACATACGCCGGCATTCGTGCATGGCGGACCGTTCGCCAATATCGCCCATGGCTGCAACTCGATCATCGCCACTAAGACAGCGCTGAAGCTCGCGGATTATGTGGTGACGGAAGCCGGGTTCGGAGCGGATCTTGGCGCTGAGAAGTTCCTTGACATCAAGTGCCGTCTGGCCGGGCTGAAACCGGATGCGGTCGTTGTGGTCGCAACGATCCGTGCGCTCAAGATGCACGGCGGCGTCGACAGCGATCATCTGAATGAGGAAAATGTCGAGGCAATGCTTAAAGGTGCCGCCAACCTGCAGAAACACATCGAAACGGTTCAGGCATTCCATGTGCCGTTTGTGGTAGCGATCAACGCCTTCTCCGGCGATACCGCCGAAGAGACAAAAGCCCTGCTTGCATGGTGCAGAGAACATGACTATCCGGCGGAGCTTTCCGAAGGCTGGGCGAAGGGCGGCGAAGGCACCGAAGCCCTTGCCGGAAGAGTGGTGGATATTATCGCCAACAACGAGAGCGGCTATGCGCCGATCTATGATGTCAACGATACGATCCAGCAGAAGATCGAGACGATCGCGAAAACCGTTTATGGTGCGGGCGATGTTTCCTATACCGAAGAAGCGCT
>JAFWCM010000051.1 GCA_017536885.1 Solobacterium sp. | reverse complement strand
TTGCGGTCATTTCTTCGATAAAAGCATCCCTGTCATCCGGGTGAATGCCATGCAGGAATGGTTCCATCGCATCGGGAAAATCATTCCGGTCAGTATATCCCATCAGCCTGCGAAAGCCGTTTCCCCATTGTACAGACGCCAAAGACCCGTCCGGCGCGAAACTGATGACCCAGCTTCCCGCACTTGTCAGTTCGGTAAGCAGACGGATCGTTGCGGCCTGTTCTTCAATGACAAGTCTTTCCTTCTCCTGGTTATTTCCGTTCATACATAGGCTCCCTTCCTCCCGATCACAGACAGATGTCTTCTTCCTCAGAACCGCCTGCGGCTTTCTTCTTCCCATAAGTCAGATTCTTTATATTCCCTCAGACGAAACACTGATTCACACTCTATGTTTATCCAGAAAACACTTCCGCCGGTTTCTGCCCGGCCATTCAAGTAAGTACCTGTAGTGGAGGGCATAGTGTATCTGCGCTCCCGGAAGTTCCTTCTATACGATACTGCGGATATCCTTCATTGCGGGGAGATCCCCGGACGTCGGTATATTCAGTTCCTCGGGCGTTTTCATGTGATGAAAATACGACAGCACTATTGAAGGAATCACTCTGAACACTTCCAGAATCCATTCTGCCATGGTTGAGGGCCTGGCAAGCCCGATGATCAGCAGCGTGCCGGAATCTGACAGTAAGGCTTTCGCTTTCTGCAGCGCTTATGTCATGTCCATGTGATGGATGGACGCCGCAAAAACAACGACATCAAACGGTCTGTCCGAAGTATATTCTTCAAAGCTGCAGCAGAGAAACTCCGATTTGTCTCCGCTCTTTGCGGAGGATGCCTTTTCTATGCAGTGAACATCGGTATCAATCCCTGTGATCCTCTTTGAACCGTCGTCAAGGAAAAATACAAGAGAACCGTTGCCGCAGCCCACATCCAGAACAGAACGGCAGTCTGCAGTTTTCTTTTTTACCCAGGGATAATATGCCGAATTATGATTCCAGTGCATATTCATCACTAAAGATTACGTGTTCAGACACAGTATACCTCCGCTGCTTTCCCTTCTGATTATATTCGACCGGGGTTCCCAACTGCCTAAGCAATATTTTCGAATGCTTTCTCTCTGCGTTGACTTTAAACGAAAACTCCCCGAAATCCGGAATACAAATTCGAGGAGTCATTGCCTGCATCCAGCAGGAATTTAAAGCATTTCTTTATAACTGGCTGCGCTAGCTGCTTCTGCATGATGCAGAATCAGCTGTATTTTTTCGCGATGATCCATGCCATGCAGTGCACCGCAAGAGAAGCGAGGAAGACAGCCAGCCAGAACCCGGTGTGGTTCTGATCCGATGTGTTGGGAATGACAACAGAACTCTGCCGGTTCACCGGAACCGGTATACCGGTTCCTGAGGAACTGTCCTCCTCAGATTCATCCTCTCTGGAAGAGGATTTCTTCTTCCACTGGGCAGTAAATGTATGGTCTTCCGTGACGGTGAAGGAATCACCCGGAAGGTGGATCGATCCTTTCCAGTACAGGAATTCATAGCCTTTTCTCACCGGTGCATCATGCACGGTGATTACCGCACCGTCAGGATAATACTCCGTGATATCCGCTCTGCTGCCATCATAGATTCCGCCGCTCAGATCATAGATTATTCTGAAAACCTCTGTCTCGAGAATCTCAAATTCCGCTTTGAGTTCCCCGGTATAGTTTCCCTTTCCAATGACGGTCATGACAGCGGTGCCGGGACCGATATTGTCCTGATAAGTGAGTTCATAATCAACCCCTTCCTTCAGAACCGTATTTCCTGCTTTTATGACCGGATTCTGGGTAATGGGCTGTCCGGTATAGTGCGCCGGCCATACACCGGTAATCGTTGCCTCGGAAATGGAGGCCGGAAGAATCCTGAATTTCAGATAGGCTTCTTCCGCAAACCGGCCGTTGCCGTAAAGAAGCACTTCATATTCTTTCGCATCGGTAAAATTATCCTCCGGATCCATCTGTGCCCACGAATAGTCTGTGCCTTCCTTCAGAACTTCACCCTGCCAGGTAATGACGGGAGATTGTTTCTTTCCGTTGTAAGTCAGATCCTGCGCTTCGGCAAGCTCAATACTGATGCGCTCCTTGTCGGTGGTCTCCGCAAGCTCCGTGAGGTCGTATTCATACTGGTAGATATCCCGCAGAATAATCTGCTTCGTAATCTTCTTTCCGTCCCCGTCAGTATCCGCAATATCCGCGATCTCATCCACATCAACATATTCCAGACGAATCCCGTCCGCCGTGGAGGGATCGATGATGACCGGAGACATACTGATGGGAATCATGATATTGAATAAGCCGCCGAACAATGACTGCACCGGCATGAAAGCAACCGGCTCCAGAAGATCCTGAGGCTTCAGTTTACGGACTCCGGTTTCTTCCGAGAGATAAATCTCCTTCAGTTCATTCTCCTTTGAGAAGATCATCGCCGCCAGCGTCTCGGTTACTTTTCCAGTCTCATCCCTCTGGAGATAGTAACAGTTTGCAATGATGTCGCCATTGGAATAAGCACCGACCTCCAGTACATGCAGTACGCCGTCCGCATCTCTTACGGCATACCAGCTGTCACCGCTCGTGGAAATCTCCCAGTCAACAGACGGATCGTTCAGCCATTTTATATATGCATTCAGATCCGCATCCGGATTATCGAAATCAAAGTCCGGGACCTGATAGCCGCTGACGGAACCGATTCTGAACTCCGTTGACAGTCCCAGAAAATTAAGCATCTGGATGATATTCGGGTCAGCCTCAACATAGGCCTTCGCTGCCGGAAGTTCTGCCAGAACATTGACCCTGATACTGTCGAGAACCCGCTTTCTGGTATTATTTACCGCAATTTCATAAGACATGCCATCCGGCCGGACAATGCGCGTCACTTCGATATTGTCTTTTGAAACCGACTCTTCCGACAATTGCCGTACAAGTTTTTCCAGCCATGTTTCAATATCCGCATGTCCGTGACTGTTCAGAAACTCAAGATACTCTTTTACCCTCTGACGATAGGGAGCGAGAAATTTCCCTTCTTCCGGATCGTCTCCCGGTTCCGGACCGGACAGTCCGAACTTCCAGAAATACATCACATCCGCATAGGAAATCTCTTCTTTCTTCTTCCCTTCCGGAAGATGATCGGAAAGAGCGGAAACAGCGTTTCCGGCTTCATATACCAGATAGGTATACAGGATGGTATCCAGATAACCGTTCAGAAAGTTTCTGCCGGGATGATCCTGCGGCAGCGTGTCCGTCA
Source organism: Solobacterium sp. (assembly GCA_017536885.1). Lineage (GTDB taxonomy): Bacteria > Bacillota_I > Bacilli_A > Erysipelotrichales > Erysipelotrichaceae > Bulleidia. The sequence goes on along the minus strand of JAFWCM010000051.1, from coordinate 2,350 downwards.
GCGTCTGGATCTGAGAAATATATGCACTGTTGGAGCTGTAATCAAAAACCTTGTCCGGAAAGAAGATGTAAAGACCGGTACTGAGCATGTTGTCATAGACGATCGATCCATCCGGGAGAAGATGATACTGCCCGTCCTTTTTCATCCCGTCGGTGCTTCTGGCATAGACCGCTTCTTCTTCCGCGTTCAGAAGCTTCAGCGCAATCTCGGTATAACGGTTCTTCAGATCGATGGAATCCCCTTTGATATCGTCTTCATCCAGTTCATGATATGCCATCCCCATCATGGACAGAAAGTTTCCGAAATCATAATACTGATTGTCTCCGTACTGAATACAACGAAGAGACGCAAGCAGCTCATCATAATAGAGGAATTCACCGGAGTCTGTAATTCCGCTCAGTTCCTGAAAGAAGATGTCATTCCATTCCTTCAGCATTCCGCCGAAATCATTTTCCATCAGCAGGTCGGTATTTATTACCGCAAGCGCGGCGTCCTGTTTTCCGCCCCGATAATATTCGATGTAATCATCGACAATGGTCTTTCCGAGTTCCCACATATCATAGGATGGGTTTTCAGCAAGCCGGGACAGCCAGTCTGTATAGTACTGACCGTCAGCGGGAATCGATTCCGGAGACAGGATCAGGCAGTGCGTCAGATCATACAGCGCCATCACCACTTCCACACTGCCCATCAGACATGCATCAAAGTTGACGGAATCAAATTTCTTTCCGCTCCGTACGATTTCATTGTCAGAGAGTGCCTCCCGGATTCCGTCCAGATTCATTTTGAGCAAGGGCTTGTTTTCATCCGGACCATAGGAGTTGACGGGGCCGGTGCCGTGATCCCAGAGGATCAGATCATACCGTTCCGCCGGAGCGGTCTCCACACAGTAATCAATAAATTTCTTCAGTGTGGAGGGCAGGGTCATGAGTTCTATTCGGCTGGGAACTGCATCATCTCCGTCTCCGGTGACCCCGTCGGGATCCAGAAGAACCAGCTTTCCGGCATCTGTCGGGGCATCCGTTCCTCTTGCCTCCCAGATCTGGTTGTACTCGTGGCTGATCTGTTGAGGAGAAGTTCCCGAGGAAGGATCAATCAGCCATTCCGAAGGTGTAAACCAATGATCGGTGCCTCCGGTCATCACGATCACGCGGATCCGTTCCTCTTTGCTGAAAGCCGATGCCAGAATCTGGCGGATACTGCCGGTCGCAAATCCTCCGCCCGATTCAAGATCCGAACCGCAGAGATAAATCATGACGGTACGTTCTGTCTTTGCGGATTCCTGTGAGGAAAGCGCAGTATGTCCGCTTTCTTCTTCCGTCAGAAAAGAATCTTCGCGTTCATTGTTATTTTCCTGATCTTTTGGATCAATGTTCTCTTCTTCCGGTTCCGTCTGAATCTCTTCGTTCGAAGGTGTTTCTTCAGTCAAAGAGGCCGATTCCTCTTCTGGTGGGGTTTCAGTTGGAAGTTCTTCTGAACTGTTCTGCTCCTGCGAAATGGTTTCTGCCGGTGATTCCTCTGCATGAAGCGAAAGAGGAAATGCACATACGGAGAATGCAGCAGCGGCAAGAATTGCGATCAATCTTTTTCTGAGTTCTTTTTTCATATATGACCTTAAACGCGATTTTTAAATACTTTTCAATTCTATCACCCTATATGTCAATTACAACTTTCCCAAATCGTTAGACTATAGATATTTTCGCATGAATAGTGCACTTTGAGGGTGTGAACTATTTGAAATACTCAACAACACTGGTAATAGAGGTCATTATTACGCCATAAAAGCCTGATTTCACAGAGATTTCATCGAAATCAGGCTCTGTTTATGTATTATTCTATAGTGTGATTAGTTATAATTATACTATAGAAAGGAAGCGGATATTTATGGCTATTCCTGTTGAAATCCTGAATGTCGAAAGGCCGAAGAATACTGTCGTCGCTGCTTATGGAAAAAACAAAGACAAGTATTCTGTCATCCAGCGTGTTGGTTGTAAGTACGTCAATGGCCGTAATGTGCCGGTCAACGGCCCGACAATCGGACATATCATCAATGGAAAGTATGTCCCGATTGAAACAATTGATATCGATGCAGCTTCAACCGATTTGAAAGATTGGGCAAATGTCGTTTTCTGTGATGGTTCGTTCAAGGAAATAATGGATGAACTGCTTGAGGTTTACTCATTGAATGACACCCTGAAGATTTACTGCATTGCAATTCTGAGAGTATGCTATCCGGGTATAAAGGATTATGAACTGAAAGAACAGTATGACAATTGTTTTCTGTCGGAATTGTATCCGGGTGTAGCACTGTCCAGAAATACCGTATCTGATTTTCAAAGTGAACTTGGAC
>JAFWCM010000050.1 GCA_017536885.1 Solobacterium sp. | reverse complement strand
GTAATAACGGACGGCATCATTGAATATCCGTCGGAAGAGAATGGAATACAGCTGTTTGTTCTGCGTATTCCTGTCGATATTCTCCGGCTTTACCGCTTCCAGAAAGCGCTCGCGGTCTTCTTCCGCAATCATCGTCGAATAAAAGCGGAACGCATCCGAAAACTTCCGGATTTCTTTCGCTTCGATCTCCGGAAGAAGATGAACTGTGCCTTCGGCAACCCGGAACAGTTCAAACTCCTGCGTATTCAGATCATTGATGATCCATACCGAGTCATACACCCTGGCAAGGGCTGCGATGACGGCAGAGTGCAGCGCTCTGGCGGATTCATCCTGTTCATGCCGGTCGGTGATATCCGAGAGAAACACGTAATACAGGCCATGATAAACATCGGACTCCACATAATGTCCGTAGTCATCCACCCACCGGATCGTCCCGTCTTTGCGGATGATGCGGTATTCCACATGATCGAGATCCGATTCGCTTTCCCTGCTCTGTGACAGAATGGCAGCGGATATCTCTTCATAGTCCAAAGGATGAACCATCCCGCGGAACGAATATCCGGTATGTTCCCTGAATTCTTCTAGGGTTTCACATCCGAAGATTTCAAGCACCGCCTTATTGGCATACAGAATTTCTTCACTCTCATCCGCTTTATAAATCAGAAACCCGCCGGGCATATGCTCTCCCAGCTGTTCAATAATTGACATACTCTGCTCGTCCAGAATAAAGTGCCTGCTGAACATAACTCATTCCTCCGCCGCTTATCATTGTTTCTTTGCTTTAATCATATTTCACTTTGATCGGGGATGGCGAGACATCCCGTAAAATAACTATGTGTTTCTTGTGCTTCTTGTTTCTATTCAGAAAAGGCGGGCGTTCTATGCGCTTTCCAGTCTTTTCAGCAACTGTACTCAGTGTTCTTTTCCCGCTTCCCGGCTTTCGTAAATCAGCTCTCCCAGCGTCTGATAGAGATGATCGGGTTCCACCGGCTTGGTCAGATGCGCATTCATTCCCACCTGCAGGGAGCTCTGTACATCTTCATCAAAGGCATTGGCTGTAAGGGCGATGATGGGGATGATCCCTGCATCCGGGCGGTCCATGGCCCGGATGGCTTCCGCCGCCTCCAGACCGTCCATCTCCGGCATTCTGATATCCATCAGAATCGCATCATAGGTCCCGGGCGCGTTGTCGCGGAACATCTCCACGGCAATCCGGCCGTTCTCGGCATGGTCCGTTTCCACTTCTTCCATTTCCAGAACATCCATCATGATTTCCGCATTGAGTTCGATATCTTCTGCCAGAAGCACATGACACCCGGCCAGCGGAGCGCGCTTCTTTTCCTGGAACAGGCTCATGTTGCTGCGGCGGGCAATTCGCTCGAATTCCGCAATCACATTGGAGGCAAACAGCGGTTTTGCCAGGAAGCCGTCCACTCCCGCATTCATCGCCTTTTCGCGGATGTCATCCCACTGATACGCGGTGAGCAGGATGATGATGTTTTCGTGCGGGAATTCATTCCGGATCTCTTTTATCACATCCAGGCCGTTTGTCTCCGGCATGTCACGGTCCACAAGAATCAGATTGTACGGCTCCTGCTTGGCGATCTGCGTCTTCACCATCTGCATCGCATCTTTCCCGTCCAGGCAGATATCCGCATGAATGCCCGTTTCATCAAGCACCATTCTTGCATGTTCCGCAGTGATCTCCTCATCATCGATCACCAGCACGCGAATTTTGTTGTGATCCACATAATTCTCGGTCTGCGGGCCGGAGCGCTCACAGTTCTTCAGTGTGATGATCACCGTGAACAGGGTCCCTTTCCCCTTCTCGGATTCAACGGCAATCGTTCCGTTCATCATCTCAACAATGCTTTTGGTAATTGCCATGCCAAGACCCGTAGCTCCGAATCTGCTCTTGCGGCTGCTGTCTTCCTGAGAGAATGCATCGAAGATCTTCGGGATGAATTCCTTGTCCATACCGATGCCGGTATCCTTTATGCAGAACTTCAGGGTGGACTGATCTTCATATACGGCTGTTCTTTCCACCGTGAATGTCACACTGCCGGAGGGCGGGGTAAACTTGATCGCATTGGAAAGGATGTTGATGAGGACTTCCTTCAGCTTCGTATCATCACCGATGTAATACTCATCCACCTTGCTCAGAATACGGCATTCATAATGAAGACCCTTGGTCGCACACTGCGACATGATCATCGTGTTGATCTGTTCCAGCATGGCAGAGAACGAGAATTCCTCCTTGCTCAGAACCAGCCGTCCGGCTTCAATCCGGCTCATATCCAGAATATCGTTGATCAGTCCGAGAAGGTGCGTCGCACTGCCCGAGATCTTTTCCATATATTCCCGGGTCTGCGGACTCAATGAAGCATCATGCAGTGCAAGATTGTTCAGTCCGATGATGGCGTTCATCGGGGTGCGGATCTCATGGCTCATATTCGAAAGGAATGACGTCTTTGCAAGGCTGGCTTCCTCTGCCACAGCCAGCGCCTCTGCCAGTGCTTCGTTCTTTGCCATGGTTTCTCTGATTTCGGCGTCGATCTCGGTAAATCCGACACCGATCGCATGAACGATATGGTCATCTCTGTCTTCCAGCCGACGGACACCGGCCATCCGCATCATTTCGTAATATTCCCGTCCGTCCCGGATCACAAGATACCGGATCGCGATCAGCTGTTTCTCTGAGAGAGCTTCGCGGATACGATCGGGCTGAATGAAATTCAGGAACTCTTCACGGTAGCTTTCCGTGACGGTATGTTCCCCATACCAGGTAAATCTCTCCAGGAAAGGAAAGTGAATTCCCTCCGGTGTCTGTTCATGGTCATTGGGATCCGCCCGGTAACAGACTCCGTCATTTTCATCGAGATTGATATAATACACACACCGATAGTCCGAAGCCATCGCTGTGATCATGGCATTAGCCTGCGTATTGGCATGACTGATATGTTCATGAAGCTCATCTCTCAAGGCAGAGATTCTTTCTTCCATATGAAGAATACTGTCGCTTCTGTTTTCATCGCGGATGCTTTCCCTGGTTCCGCCGGTGGTTTGTCCCGTCAGTGCCCCCATATCATTCTCCAGTTCCGTCAGGCTTTTGTCGATTCTTTCGATGAGACTTCCGTACTCACGGGTCAGGATCAGCACCAGGATAATTCCGATGATCAGAAACAGAAGACAGGCAAGGATAATCGTCTGGGCATTCTGATTGAGCTGATGTTCATACCACGCGGCCTCAAAGTCGACAGTGACTACCGCCGCCACTTTTCCGGAGGAGTCAAACACCGGACTGTAGGCACTGTAGAACTCTCCCCATCGGTCTTCGTAGGGAACATTATCCACTGACGGTGTTCCCTTGCTTGCGGCATACAGCGCATCGGTATATCCCACCGGAGAACCGAACTCACCCGGAGCAATCGGATCCGAGTCGATGCCGAAGGAAAACTCCTTGTCGCTGTCACTGCGCACATAGTAGATATAGGCCAGATTGATATTATCCCGGAAGGTGATCAGGGTATTCAGGGTTTCCTGATATTCCGGTGTATCCTTATCCTCCGCCCGAAGCCGTTCCAGAACATCACCATCCAGCATCGCCGCTGCCGTATTGACAACATCAAGCATTCGTTCATCAATCAGTGTTTTCATTGCCCTGCGCGACTGGTTCATCAGAAGCGTACCTAATGCCAGATTTGTCAGCAACATGAAAAAAGCTATCGTCAATATGATTCGTCCGCGTAATCCGAGCCTTTTCATTTCTCTACCTCATTGTCGGGGGATTTCTCACCGCTTGGACCGGTGAGCAGTTATTTCATTCGGTTCTACTTCTATTTAAGCAAATTCCCGGAAATACTGCGAATACATATCTTCTCTTTGCGGGCAGAATTATGCACAGATTGGCAAAAACCACACACAGAGCCCATCCGTATTCCGCGTTCATCGAAAGAATAAGAAAGAAATGCGGGCGGAAAAAAAAGGCGGGAATTTCCTGCCCCGGCTGCGGCAAAGGAGGATCTTCCCTTCTTCTGTCTGCAAAAATAAGAGAATTTCTGAATTCGCGGAAACAGAAAGAAAACCAGGGGGTTCAGCTCCCTGTCAATCTCCCGATCCATAATGCGGCTGCGGCCATCAAAGCCGCCGCAAAGGGAAAAACAGCGATCCGAATCATCTGTCCTTTCCGGTTGAAGCCAAACTGATGATATCCCTCACAGCCTTCTGTCTCGGGATAAAAGTACTGAAAGAAATGCGATTTTGTGAGCAGGAACCAGTCCAGGCAGATGATATCAAACGCCTTCCAGAGATACAGCATCGCAAGAAAGCGAAAGAACAGCTGCCAGAATGTATATCCCCTGTTCACACCTTCATAACCGCCGTAAAGAAATGCGCAGATCATGATCAGAATACTGATGACGACAAGTTTCCATCCCAGGGCATGGGCTCCGTGAAAGCGTTCCGGATGATCTACCGCAGCTGCCTGAATATCCTTCGGTGCTGTCGTGAACAGTTTTTTATTCTGGATCAGTCCGACCAATGCATACAGCAACATCATCATCGCAAGAATCACAGCAAGCGACAGCTGTAATGTCAGTTTCATCCCTTCCTCACTTCCTTTCCCTGATCAGGCAAGACCAAGTTATCAAAGACATTGCGCTCAGCCATGACCATGCCGGCAGGAGTCCTTCGATCCTGCCTTCACTTTTCTGATTTCTTCCGGCAGGCAAAGCAGGCGATGCCTTCCACTCTGCTTACCTGCACCAAGTCATAGATATTCGAAAGCCGCTGCCGCAGGCTTCGCTCTGTTTCAAACGGAGGAGTGAAATACCCTTTCGGGACATACAGGGTTCTGATAAACCAGTCCGTTCGCTTACAGCCGCCTCTGACATAGAAACAGCCGCAGAACACGCCGCCGGGTTTGAGAACACGGAAGGTTTCACGATACGCTTTTTCCTTATCCGGAAATGCATGGAATCCGTTCAGCGACAGCACAATATCAAATGTCCCGTCTTCAAACGGAAGAGCACCGACATCCCCCTGCAGGAATGTGATATTCCCGATTCCCATAGCTTTGGCTTTTCGCTTCGCTTCTCTCAGCATCTCTTCGGAATAATCCAGGCAGGTGAGATCCGCTTCGGGAAGTCCTTTGTACACCGGCATGGAGAGCACTCCGGTGCCGGTCGGCACTTCCAGCAGTTTTCCGGCAAAGGTATCGGGAATCGGAGAGAGTGCCTGTTCGATGTACTGAAGATTCTTTTCCCTGTCCATATTCCAGACGAGGCGGCAGATCGCCTTTCCCAGAAGGGTGGAATACGTCATCATACCGTCATAAAACCCGGCTGTGCCGCTGCTGAATTTATATGCATTTCGAATTTCTTCTCTTCTTGTCATATCATCCTCCGAATACGGTTTTTATAATCTTCATTCTCTCTGCCTGATTGCAGAAGACCTGGAGTTAGTTTTAACTAACTAATATTCATTTTAATCCGATCTCCCTGCGGGTTCAAGCCGTTGTTTAATCCCGTGCAGCGGTGTTTTCTTCGGTTCTGCTTTGCTGTCCCGCAGACTTTCAGGGCATGAAAGTCTTTGGAATCAGAAAAGGATTCCCGTCCGGTTTACCGATCACTTTTTGTATTTCCGATAGATTCTTTCGTAGATAATCGGAAGAAGCGGCACGGCGATGATACAGCCCGCAATCAGAAGAATCCCTCCCGATTTTCTGTTCAGAAATCCAAGCAGAGCAGAGACCCACAGCAGCGCCGAAAAAACCAGCCACATGATTCCGTTCGCCCGGTTATACGCGGGAACATCCCTGATTTCAGACTCCTTCACTGTGCTGCCCGACCAGAACCACATCGGCTCTTTGCGTCTCCATGCATAGATTCCCAGTACCGTAAACAGCATACTGACGGGAATCATGATGATCAGCCATATGATATTTTCCATCCTGCCGCCTCCGCATCATCTGATATTCAGAAATTCTTCAAGCCCCGCATTCATTATGATGTCCTTTACCTCCCTGCAAGCGCGCACGATCCGGAATCCGGAAGGATCTTTTACCGTCTTTCTCATGATCATCAGCGCCCTTAAACCGGCAGAGGAAAGATAGGACAGCCCGTCCATGTCGATGGTAATGCGGCTGATCGCTGTTTTCTCCGATGCCTTCCGGAATACCGACAGAAACTCCGGTGCGGTGATCGTATCAAGCCGGCCGGAAACCGAGACAAAGAACCGGCTTCCGTGAACTTCCGCCGAAAGACGATACGATTCCCCTTCCTGCATGAATGGCAGAGACTCATCCCTGTTCGGCGTCATAACCCAGAAATACATTTCCCTGAAAGTCTCACGCGCTGCCTTCTGTTTCTCTTCGCTGAAGGCACTCAAAGCATGAAGGGGTTCGGGAAGGTAATCGAATACGGGAACTTTCGTCAGATCAAACCCCATGTCTTCGACATACGAAACGGCCTGCACTCTCAGAAATTCATTGCCCGGAGGCGCGGCTTTTGCGATCCGCTCTTCCGTAAATTTTCTGAGTTTTTCCATTTCTTCGGGATCATTGTCCAGAAGACATGTCATCAGCCGGTTCTGCGCCGCCAGCATCTCGTTATCGCTTGTCACCCATTCCCCGCCGTATTCCAGAAGCAGGGAGCGTATATTGCGGAACACCTCATCCAGTTCCGTCTGGATGAAATACATCAGCATTCCCTCCGTTGTGATCAGAAGCGGACCTTCCGCATCCCTCAGAGCCTGCTTCAGCGAATCGTAATTGGTCGCATCCACCGCACGGTAACTGATCCGTTTGTTTTTCCCGATCTCCTGTTCCACGGCACCAGCCATTTCATCAATCACCGCCGGAAGATCAAGACCGTAATACCGCAGAGATGTATTCGCGAGTTTGATTCCCCGCGGCGTATAACCGCAGGGAAGATCAACCACCCGGCGATATCCGCTTTCCAGAATCAGCCGGGAGGAGGAACCGAACCTGGCCTCAACCATAGCGTTGAATCCGGGATTCAGGCTGTGCGCCGCAAACTCACGCATCTCTGGCGTCATATTGGCTTCATCCGACTTTGAAACCTTTTTGTAAAATTCCAGATGTTCCAGAATCCGGGCAGCGTCCGTATCCCCGAGCTGCGCATTGACAAGCAGACAGGATTCGGCGGTATGAAATACCGGATTCACTTCTTCTCTCAGCTGATCCATCTTTTCTCCT
>JAFWCM010000049.1 GCA_017536885.1 Solobacterium sp. | reverse complement strand
CGCCATGATCTTCTGATCGTTCACGACAACGCCTATTCGGATATCATCTTCGACGGAAACATCGGAAAGAGCTTCCTGTCCTATGAAGATGCTGACAAGGTCGGAGTGGAATTTTTCTCCCTGTCCAAGAGCTATGATGTGACAGGTGCCCGCCTCTCCTTCCTGGTCGGAAGAGAGGATATCGTAAAGGCCTTCTACAAGCTTCGCAGCCAGTATGACTTCGGGATGTTTCTGCCGATGCAGAAAGCGGCGATCGCAGCGCTCAGGGGTCCGAGAGACTCCGTGATTTCTCAGAACGAAACCTATCAGAAACGCAGAGATGCGCTATGCGGCGGCTTCCGCTCCATCGGCTGGAATGTCCCCGATTCTCACGGATCCATGTTTGTCTGGGCAAAGATTCCCTCCCGCTATCACAGTTCCATGGATTTCTGCATGGATCTCATGGAGAAAAGCGGCGTGATCTGCACGCCGGGTTCCTCCTTCGGTCCCATGGGAGAAGGATATGTGAGATTTGCCCTGGTGCTTCCCGAAGATAAGATCCGGGAAGTGATTCAGGCAGTCGATGCCTGCGGAATTCTCAGAGAGGAATAATTATGTGCGAGTTTAAACCGAAAAAGAAACGCATCATCGTCGACACAGAGACCCTGCTGGGACTTACCGGCTGGGATATTCACAAGCTCATGGAAGTGCTGAATGTGCCCGCGGAAAAGCGTCAGCCGATTATCGACGCGATCACGAAAGAAGAGTAGTCCGGCTATGACCTATCTTGCCGAAGGAGCCCGGATCAAAGGCGATGTCACCTTCGGAGAGGACTGCAGCGTCTGGTACAATGCGGTGATCCGCGGTGATGATCATCCGATCCGGATCAAAGACCGCGTTAACATCCAGGACAACTGCGTACTCCATGCCTCCCATAAAAGAGATCTCACGATCGGAAATGATGTGACGATCGGACACGGTGCGATCATTCACGGATGCGTGATCGGCAATTCCTGCCTGATCGGCATGGGATCGATCATCATGGATGATGCGGTGATCCCCGATGACTGCATCGTCGGGGCCGGTGCCCTCATCACCGAAAACAAGACCTTTCCTTCCGGCTCCCTGATTCTCGGCAGCCCTGCCAGAGCGGTGCGGGACCTTACGGAAGAGGAAAAGGCTTCGATCATTGCCTCTTCCCTTCACTACGTTCACGCCGCCAGGGAACAGCTTTCTTCTGTGAAATAAACAGAGATCCGACACTGATTTCCCGGGATCGCGCAGAATACACAACCGGCCGGTTCCTGCCGTAATACACCTTACAGAAAAGGAGAATATACGAATGAACAAAATCAGACTTTCCCGCCTCGGTGCGGCACTGATGAGCATCCTTCTGCTCATATCCTGCGGTTCCTCAACCGCTGCCAATCCTCCTTCCGCTCCATCTCCTGCCGCCGCTGCCGAACCGGCGCCGGCCCCTTCCCCTTCAGAACCTGCAGCCACTTCCCAGCCGGTTCCATCGGATAATACTGCAGTGAAGATCACCCTGGAAGATGCGAAGAAAATCGCCCTGGAAGATGCGGCCCTGAAGGAGAGCGAGGTCACCTTCACCCAGACGGAACTCGAAACCGATAACGGAAGAAAAAAGTACGATATTGAATTCCTCAGCGGCAGCCAGGAATACGATTATGAGATCGATGCGGCAACCGGAAAAATCCTCTCCGTCGATCAGGAGAGAGAACATGTCCAAAAGCCTCAGGCTCAATCTTCTTCCTCCGCTTTGATCCCGCAGGAGCAGGCGCTTGATGCCGCCCTGGCCCAGGCCGGAGTCAAAATAGAGGATGTCTCCAAGAAAGAGATCAAACTCGAGATGGATGACGGAATCCAGAAGTATGAAATCGAATTCGTTGCCAAAGGAAAGGAATACGAAGCCGAAATCGATGCGTCAACCGGCAAGGTGCTGAAGCTCGAGATCGACGACTGATTCCATGCACGCAAACTAAAAATCCGCCCTGCGGATTTTTATGTTGTCTGTTCTGCCGGCCGGGCTTCGATCGCGCGCTGAATCGCCTCGATCCGGTTTGCCATGCCGGGATGATCGAATTCGAGCGCTTCGACGAGAGCGTCGGGATTGACATCGACCAGCTCGTCATTGGAGATATTGCGGAAGGTTTCGATCAGCTCCGGACCGTAGCCCTCCTTGACGGCATTGCGGTCCGCTTCGTATTCCTCACTGCGGCTGACATAGTTCATGTATACCGAGAAGAGCCAGAACACCGGCGTCATCACATACTCCGCGGCATCGGCGGTCAACATCGTATTGCGCACGGTAAGGCCGAAGGCGGAATTGAGATTCGCTTCCAGAGACGCAAGCCAGGCGCCGTTCTGTATGGCGAATACGCAGGCAAGAAACCCCAAAGCATAGATGCCGTAGGCAAGATAGTTGCGGAAATCCCTTTTGTGCTTGAGATGACCAGCCTCATGGGAGAGCACCGCAAGCAGTTCGCGCTCGCTGTTTTCATTCAGGAAGTTGTCGGCGATTCCGATCGAACGAAACAGAAGCAGCTTCACCACAAAGGCGTTTTTGGAAGTGCTCTTCTTCGACTCGTCATAGACCTCGATCCCCTTCACCTTATGACGGCTGCCTTCCAGCAGGGCTTCGATCTTTCTGCGAAGATCCCCTTCCGGAAGATCCGTGAAGTGATATCTCACCCGTAACATCTTCCAGGAAAGAAACTGGGCGATGCATACAAAGACGATCAGAAGCAGGGCAATGCAGGCCATGACAAACAGCGCGTTGACAAAGCTGACCTGATAGTTGTTTGTCCAGCCGGGAAGGCTTTCGAGAATCCACGTCAGAACAAGATACAGCGCTTCCGTAAGAACCAGCGAAAACAATGCGTCAGTCAGCTGATCCTTGCGGAATTCCGCTTCATTCATCTTGTTGAGGCCGTATTTCTCTCGCACATGAAACACCATGTAGTGCTCGATCGGGTAAGAAAAGAGCAGTGAGATCAGAGAAATCACAAACGCCGCAAGCATCGTGTGAAGATATACATTGGCTGTGATCCTCTCCATCCAGGCATAAAACGGCGAGAAGATCACAAATGCAGTCAATGCCAGCCCGCATGCCCGATTCAGAAGATACGGACCGCGGGAATCCTTTTTATAGCGAATAAAAGTATCCCATCTCTCTTTCGAATAGACCGAAGCGACCGAAGAAGGAAGCGGTTCTCTGCGCTTGCGGTCGATCAGCACAAGCTGAAAGAGATCATACAGGTACGGCAATAAGGCAAACAGAAATAATATAAGTCTCATCATTCCTCCGATTAACGTCTTATATTATGCCGCAAAACAAAAAAGGAAGCGACTCCAAAGCCCTTCCCAGATGGTTTCTCCCCAAAATATGCACTTCCTGCCTGAAGAGGATGCGGCCGCTGTCTGCCTATTCCGTTTCCTGCATCTCGCGGAAATAAGCATCGAGGCGGATTTTATGGGCGATCGCAGAGGTGATCGTGCTGAGCAGTGCTCTGCCCTCTTCGCCCGTCTCATCGGCGTCGGCGATCTCCTCCTTCTCGCGCAGCGCCGCCTGAAGAAATCTCACAAAGGATCCGTATCCCTTCTCCGGCGAACAGATCTCTTCCCGGATCGCAAGGCAGGTGCGGATCTGATCCATGGAAAGCACGGTTTTCGACACCGCCACAAAAATCAGAGAAGCGATTCTCTCCCGGCTGTAGATCTTCTTTCCCTCCCTGGGAATGATTTTCAGCTTCACATAATTGGAAATCATCGAGGGAGTCACATCCATGCCGAACGGCATCAGATAAAAGTTGAGATATTTCGTAACCTGATCGAGATACAGTCCCACATCCGGAATCTCATTCCAGGAAGGAAGCGTGAAGGATGCGACGATCTCATATACTTTGTCTTTATTCATAATCTCTCCGGTAACACGTATATTTTATACCTGAAGACAGAAATAAATAAAGTCAATTCAGAGATTTTATTATCCCTTGACAAGTTATCGATTAACCGTTATATTTTAATCGGATAAACAATAACCGATTAAAGGTTATTTACAATCAAATATTTCCGGAGGTGTTTATGACTGTTATGAATCGCCCCGATTCCGTGTTTCATCCGAAAGATCCGATCAGTTCTCTGACGCATTTTATCGGGTTTCTGTTTTCCATTGCGGCCGCGCCGTTTGTTCTGGCCTATGCATCGGCCTATCATCCGGCAGTTTCCGGCATGATTTCCGTTGCCGTGTTCTTTCTGACCATGAGCCTGCTCTATGGAGCTTCGGCCGGCTATCACGCCTTTCACATCAGCGAAAAGGCAGACCGGATTCTGCGCAAGATCGATCACTGCAATATCTTCCTTCTGATTGCCGGCAGCTATACCCCGGTATGCATGCTTGCCATGTCACTGGAACACGGACTG
>JAFWCM010000048.1 GCA_017536885.1 Solobacterium sp. | reverse complement strand
TGCGCACTTTCGAATTATAATGAAATGGCATATGAAAGAGATTGTACTTGAGGCGGACATCAGGAATATCTATAAGCTGGGAGATTTTCTTGAGGATTCATTATCCGAACTGAACGTTTCCATGGCAGAAGATATGAAAATCAATCTGGTGATGGAAGAGCTTTTTGTGAACATCGCCAATTATGCTTATGCGCCCGATCATGGATGGGCCAGGATTCAAACGGAAGTCTTTCCGGACCAGAACGCGATTGAGATTACCGTCATCGACCAGGGCGTCGAGTTTAATCCCCTGAGCCGCAAGGATCCCGATGTCACCGTTTCCGCAAAGGAGAGAGGAATCGGCGGCCTTGGAATCTATATGGCAAAAACAGAAGTGGATGAAATGAAATACCGCCGCCAGGACGATGAGAACATTCTCTGGCTCCGAAAGGAATTCGGAAAAAAGAAGAAGTGAACCGCAGAACCTGCGGCGAAGGTATATTGGGAATCCGCACTGCATGCAGGCGGATTTTTTTCGTCAGCGATCATGCCGTTCGGGAAAAGAAAACTGCCCTGAGAACGCTTTTGTCTTTGGGCAGCCGGTCCGCAGGAGATGCGCAGGAAAGAAGCAGGGCGGGAAAAGGAAACAGAATCATGGATCAGCGGACGATGCCTTCTTCTTTGTCCCATTGATCATACAGCTGTTCACACAGCTGAATATAGCGGATCGTTCGCTCGGGTGAATTGACGGGACTGAACAGACGTCCGTTCAGAATGCAGTCATTGTAATGACTGAGTTCATAGCGGAATTCATATTCGGCCGGAAAGGACTTCTCTTCCGTGAGGACTCCGTTTTCATACAGGAAGGCACGGTCTGCTTTCCAGTAGTCGGGAATGATAATCCTTCCCCGGTCGAGATGGAGTCTCAGTTCATTGTCAAAGAGGACATTGACGGATACTCCCAGGGAGGCAAGACTGCCGCTTTCCGTCTTTACGGAAAGACTGATCGTCTCTTCTGTTCCGCTTTCGCCGAAAGCGGCGGTTCCCTGACAGGAGATGACAGGTCCGCCGAAATATTCCGCCATGCGGAAGAAGTAAGCTTCATTGGCGATCAGAACGCCGCCGCCGAATTCCCTCTGCTTGTTCCAGCCGGCAATATAGGAACCCCCGACATAGGACTGATGGAATTCCATATACCGCAAAGCCCCGAGGTCTCTTTTCTCAATGAGTTCTTTGACATAGGCATACACCGGCAGAAACGGCGTCTTGATCGCTTCGGTGAGAAAGAGATTGTTTTCCGCCGCGAGGGCGAAGAGCTCTTTTGCCTGTTCGCTGTAAAGGACAAACGGCTTCTCCAGAATGACATGCTTTCCGGCGAGCAGAGCCTCCTTTGCGCAGGGGTAGTGAAGGCTGTTGATCACCGGGATATATACCGCATCAATCTCAGGGTCATCGAGAATCTCATGATAATCCCCGCAGGCTTTGGGAATGCCGAGTTCTTCTGCGGCCCGGGCTGCTTTTTCCGCTGTTCTTGAGGCAACGGCGAGTACCTGCCCGCTGCCGGTTTCATTCATCGCTCCGACAAACCGCTTCAGAGTGGAAGCGGTGGAAAGAACGCCGTATCTGACCTGTTTCATAGTTTCTCCGATCTGTGCATGACCTGCACCTTCCGATACCATTCAAGCATGCCTGCGGGATAAGAATCAATGCATTCTTCGATCATAGCAGGCAGAAGATGTGCTTTTCCGTGATTCAGAGATGCAGTATTCTTTACGCGTAAACAAAAAAGGAGCAGTAATGACAGAACTACAGAAGAAAACGAACAATCATCGAATCCTGTTTGAGGAGATGAGTCCCGCCCGGGCGCTTGCAGTCATGGCAGTGCCGGCAATCGCCAGCCAGATGATTATCCTGATCTACAATCTCGCGGATGCCTGGTTTATCGGCCGGGTTCAGAATCCCTATATGCTCGGTGCCCTGTCGCTGGGACAGCCGGTGTTTCTGGTTCTCGCGGCGCTGGCGAATCTGTTCGGGACCGGCGGCGGGAGTCTTATGGCCCGGCTTCTGGGAGAGAAGAAGACAGAAGATGCCTCACGCATTGCCGGTTACAGCGTTGCCTGTTCGGCAGCCGCCGCACTTTGTTTCTCCATCGTGACCCTGCTGTTTCTCAGTCCGCTGCTGAACCTGCTCGGGGCGAGTGAAAACACCCTGGCCTATGGCCGGCAGTACCTTCTCTTTACGGTGGTGCTCGGGGCAGTGCCTGCGGTGCTTTCCATGAGTATGCCCACGATCATGCGCAATGCCGGATATTCGAGAGAAGCGGGATTCGGCGTGGCAATTGCCGGCATCCTGAATATCATTCTCGATCCGATCTTCATGTTTGTCCTTCTCCCGAAAGGCATGGAGGTGACGGGTGCGGCCCTTGCCACCCTGATCTCCAACATCCTCTCCTTCCTGTATTTTCTCTGGTTCTTTGAAAGCAAAAAGGAGGAAAGTGTGCTCACCGTTCCCCGCAGGATCGGGAAACTGCCCGCAGATCAGAAGAAGTCTCTGTATTCGGTAGGCATTCCGGCGATGATCGCCATCTTCCTGTTTGATCTTGTGACCATGGTGATCAACCGTCTCTCGGCAGGCTATGGGGATCTGCCGCTTGCGGCGATGGGGATTGTTCTGAAGCTCGAGCGGATTCCGATCAATATCGGTCTTGGGATCTGTCTTGGCATGGTGCCGCTTGTCGCTTACAGCTATTCGGCGGGAAACGGAAAACGCATGAACAAGGTGTTTGCCTATGCGGGAATTTCGGCGCTTTCCGTATCGCTGGCATGCATTGCGGTATTCAATCTGTTTGCGGATTCGATCATCGCGGCGTTTATCAGCGATGCCGGGGTCGTTCCCCCCGGCGCTCATTTCCTGAAAGGCAGAAGTCTCGCACTGCCGTTTATGATGGCGGGATATCTGATCGTCAACTATATGAATGCGGTCAACCGGGGCAGGGTATCATTTCTTCTGGCGGTGATCCGTCATCTGGTTCTGATCATCCCTATCACCGTGTTCATGAATGCATGGTTCGGGATGGAAGGCCTTGTCAATGCCCAGCTGGTTTAGGATTTTCTCAGCACTCTCTTTGCTTTAGGAATCTTCAGCGCCGTAAACCGCACCGTACTTGAGGAAATCAGAGCCCGCACCAATGATCCATCCGCGCCGCAGTCGGATTCAATGGCCTGAGAGAACCGCAGGATCGTGCGTGGATTTCAGGAGTGTTCCGCGTAAAAAGAAATGAAGAGCAAGAGAACGGCTCAGAATAATGTAATTCTCTGTGCACTGCACAGACCTTATAAAAATCGGATCCCTCCCCTCGGATCCGATTTTAAATTGTTCAGAGATTCAGAAAGACCAGAGCAAGAATCACAAGAAAGAGCCCGCCTTTCTGAAACGAACTGAGACGCTCGTGAAACAGAAGCGCACTCAATGTCATGATGGTGAGAATCGAACCGACGGAGAAGACCGGATATACAAATACCGCCGGCAGAGTAATCAGGGCTCGGATCAGAAACAGCGAGGAATAATAATTCGGAACCCCGGCCAGTATGCCGAGCAGAAACGCTCTTGCGGAGACAGATTTTCCGGTATCTCTTTTTTCCTTTCGGGAAAGAAGAAAGGTCAGAATTCCGGCGGTGAGAAACAGCAGGAAGAGAAACCCGTTCTCTTCCGCTGACGAACAGAATTCCCGGAAGAGGCGGGCAAAGCTGTCGGCGATTCCGTTGACGGCAAGGGTGAAAAGAAGAAGGACCGGCACATCGCCGCGATGGTTCGGATCATGGTTGACGACGAGAATCGCAAGCAGGGAAATCCCGATCCCCAGAAGAGAATACAGCGTGATCTTTTCCCGGAAGAACACGACGCTGAGAAACAGGGAGACGATCATGCCGAGTTTGGAGAAGGCGGAGGTCAGGGCGGCACCGTT
Source organism: Solobacterium sp. (assembly GCA_017536885.1). Lineage (GTDB taxonomy): Bacteria > Bacillota_I > Bacilli_A > Erysipelotrichales > Erysipelotrichaceae > Bulleidia. Next base: position 2,511 of record JAFWCM010000048.1, on the reverse strand, counting down.
TTCCGGAATGCTTTTCTGAATGGCGATCAGCCCGAGCAGAAAGAACACCCCTCCGAGAATTGCGAGAAGCACCGTGATCCCGGAAAGGGAAAACATCGCGCTTTTATTCCCGGCGGTGAGAAAAGCAAGCGTGAAGCAGGAAATATAGTTCCCCAGCAGAATTCCATACCGGTTTCCCGATTCAAAAGACGCTGCCTTGAGAAACAGGGCCAGCGCACTGCTGCAGAGAATGGCGAGTACAAGATCTGTCATAATTCAATCCAGGGCTCAGAAGCTTGAGCGTGTCAGATTCCGGTTCCAGGAGCCGCTGAAGTAATGGCGCATGGCCAGCGGGAACTTGGAAATCTCATCGATGCATAAGATGGTATAGACCGCAAGGGGAGGAAGTTTCAGAACAAACGCGGAGAACAGAGAGATCGGTACGGTAATGACCCACATGGTGATGAGATCCAGCCGCATGCCGTAGCGCGAATCCCCTCCGCAGCGGAAGATGGAAGCGATCAGGATGGTGTTCAGCACCTGAAAGATCTGGTAGAAACTGCTGACCTTAAGCATATAGACCAGGCAGTTCTGTGCATTCTCCGTAAGAATCGCCGCTTTGGCGATCAGGGGAATCGAGGCAAAGAGAATCACCCCCTGAAGGGCACTGATCCCAAATGCGGTGATCAATATCGCATCGGCGTCCTGTTTTGCAAGTTCGTTGTTTCCTTCGCCGATCTCCTTGCCGAGCAGGATCGCGGCGGCGCTTGAGATGCCGTATCCGGCAACGGCGACCAGTTCCCGGGCAACACCGGCGACGGAACTTGCAGCGACCATGTCGGACCCGAGATGTCCCATGATCACCGAGTTCATGTTGTAGGCAAACACCCAAAGCACATCGTTGACGATTGCCGGCATGCAGTAAACCCGGAAGTCGTTCTGAAGACTCTGGGGAACGTCAAACCATTTCCGGACGTCTTTTGTGATGATTTTCTGACGCTGAAGATCGGCCAGACAGATGACAAGCTCCGCGATTCTTGAGATGAGCGTCGCCAGCGCCGCTCCGATGATGCCGAGCTTCGGAAAGCCGGCAAGGCCGAAGATGAGAAGCGCGTTGAGAATGACGTTGAGAATCAGGGAGAAGGAAGATACCCGGGTGGACAGCCGCACCCGCTCACAGCTGCGCATGATCGCAAGATAGGGCTGGCTGAAAGCGAGGGCGAGATAGGACAGGGATACGATCCGAAGATATCTGGCTCCTTCATCGAGAAGCTCGGGTTCAAAGGTCCAGAAATGAAGCACTTCCCGGGGAAAGAAAAAACAGAGCGCCGTCACGATCACGGAAATCACGCCGGAGAGAAACAGAGCCATGCCGAACACCTTTCCGACGGTGTCGGTATCCTTTTTTCCCCAGTACTGGCTGGCGAGAATGGTGAGCGCCGAGGCAAGCCCGAAATGGATGACATAGAGAATAAAACCGGTCTGGCCGGCGAGAGAACTGGCGGAGAGGGCGGTCTGCGACAGCCTTCCGAGCATTACGGTATCCGCGAGCTGAACACTGCTGGTAATGAAGTTCTGAACCATGATCGGAATGACCAGAATCAACAGATCGCGGAAAAAACCCTTTCGAAAGATGCGGTGTTTCATGCCATTCATCATATCAGACCGAAGGAAAAAAGAAATGTCGCCTGCCTGGCGACCAACAGAGCTGAGGACAGGATTATCATACACTCAGAAAGAAGAGGTGATGACGATGTTAGGAGCGATTGCAGGAGATATGATCGGAGCTCCCTATGAATTTGACCGGAGTCCGAAGGTGAAGGAATTTCCCCTGTTCCAGAGAGGAACGGAATTTACGGATGATTCCGTCATGAGTATTGCGGTGGCGGAGGCATTACTCTCATGCGGGAAAGACGCGGACAGTGAAACGATGAAGAAACAGCTGATCTCATCCATGAAGAAGTGGGGAAGAGATTATCCCAATGCGGGATACGGCGCTTCGTTTATCCACTGGCTGTTTTCCGCCAGTGACAGACCTTACGGAAGCTACGGCAACGGCAGCGCCATGCGGGTGAGTGCGGTCGGCTGGCTCTATGACACCCTGGAAAAGACGGAGGAGATTGCCGGCATCACATCAGAGATCAGCCATAACCATCCCGAGGGAATCAAGGGCGCTCAGAGCACTGCCGCATGTATCTTCCTTGCCCGTACGGGACATTCGAAACAGGAAATCAGAGACTATGTGACTTCCCGGTTCGGATATGATCTTTCGCGGACCTGTGATGAAATCCGCCCGGAATATCATCATGTGGAAAGCTGTCAGAAAACGGTTCCCGAAGCGATCACCGCATTTCTGGAAGGTGAGAGTTTTGAGGATGTGATCCGCACCGCGGTTTCGCTCGGCGGCGATTGCGACACCCTGACCTGTATTGTCGGGGGAATCGCGCAGGCGTATTACGGCATGCCGGAAGCGATCCGCGAAGAGGTGCTGGCAAGACTGGATCAGCCGATGAAGGAAGTGCTCTTCCGCTT
>JAFWCM010000047.1 GCA_017536885.1 Solobacterium sp. | reverse complement strand
TGAAGTATTGATTCTCGCTAACCCTGCCATTTTCATCCCCTGAAAAAAATAATTGGGTTCCAGACCAACTGGGACATCAGACAAAACGCCGCAGAGCGCTTAACCATGCGCTTTACGGCGTTTCTACTTTAAAACTTGAGTTGTTCCTGCAAGATTGATCCTGGTGTACGTTGCGTCTACTTCTACCTGGCCGCTCAGAATAAGCTCTGCCATCTTGTAATCAGCCATGCTGTAAAGTCTGTGTCTGAAACTGAAGCAGGTTGTTTCTGTCAGTCCGGAGCGATAAGCCTCTTCCTTCAGCGACAGACCTTCCACTTCACATTCAATGAGTTCTTTGATCTGCTCCTCCGTCAGTCTGCAGGATGACATCAATGTACCGGAGTCCTCAAGGAATGACTTATTGCAGTTTTTGCAGAGATACCGCTGCTTCCCGTCTTTGGATCCGTATTTGATAAAATGGGCTCCGCCGCAGTGAGGGCAGCACTGAGGAACATCTGACGACCGGGTACCGCGATATGGTTCATTTATTTGTTCAGCTGGCTTCGCCTCTGTTTGTTCTTCGCATTCGGGTTCTTTTCCGAAGCGCTGCCAGATATAGTCGCGAATGAAGACGATTTCTTCTTCCGATAATGAATCAAGGTATTCTTTTGTAATTACAGGCATCTTACTCACTCCTCCATCTGACTATAGAATAGAGGAACGATTCAAATTCACTGTCCAAATTTTGGTATAGTCACGAAATTACCAACATTTATCTTGAGAATAGCCTTAAATAATGAACCGATGGTACTGTCCATCTCAAAGTGAAAGTACGCAGTATCCTCAAACTGCCCTCTCTCGAACCCAGGGTTTCCCGCACTGACGCGCTCCGGTAAGGAGCATCGGTTTCCGGTCGGTTCTGTTTTTTCGTTCAATCAGCTGATCCATGATCATTCGTTTCATGGGAACCCTCAGTTTCCATACCGGTTTCATGCATGATTCGACGGTAAAACGAGGACCGGCGAAGAATTATGACTTCACTCACGAAAGGCTGCCGGCACAACGGGCAAGGACGCGGCCTTTGACGCATCCTTCTGTTCCATATACGGACGGAATGCCGGAAGGCAGCCGTGCATCCCGGGTGAAATGAAACTGCATGTGCAGATGCGCCGTGACTTGTCTATTCGCTTCGATTCGATGATTTCCAGTGAAGCGCAGCTCTTGTCTCTTCCGCAAAGTCGTACTGGGACATGTATTTTCCGTTGAACTGATGCATTGCGGAAGGATCTCCCTGGAGGTAGCGGTAATAATCACAGTCCACCCGCGAAAGATCGATGCCGATCCCGATCCGTTCCTGATGATAAATCACATCCGGAGCACCGGCCGCGGCAAACGTGTCTTTCAGATCCTTGACATATTTCCGAAGGCGGGCTTTTGTCTGCTTGTCTGCCGGCTCATCCGGCCACAGACATCCGATCAGGGTGTCGTTGGAGCACAGGGCTCCCACATGATCCACGAGACATGCAAGAAGCTCTCTGCTTTTTGAGTAGGAGAATTCCAGCGGAACATTGCCGGCGAATACTTCAAACGTTCCGAAGCAGCGGATGCGAATCCTGGAAGGACTTTTCACGGTCCCGTCAAAGCGGAGCACGGACAATTGATGAGCTACTGCCTCCTGTGTCAGAGGCTTGAGCAGATATCCGCTTGCGTCCAGTTCGAAGGCCTCCAGGGCGTACTCCGAATGTCCGGTGATGATAATGATATTCAGCCGCGGATTGTCTTGCCTGAGATGCTTTCCGAGAACCAGTCCGTTCATCGGACCGGGCATTTCCACGTCCAGAAACGCCGTATCGGGATGGAATTCCTTCGCTAGGCGGAGCGCCTCCTTTGGATCGGCGGTTCCCCGGTGCGTTCCGTCCGGATCGAGTTTATTCAGTATTTCCAGCATCAGTGAAACTACGAGCTGCCGGTCGTCAACCGTAAGCGTATTCATCCTTCAGCCTCCTTTGCGGGAATCAGAATAACGGCTTTTGTGCCGTCTTTTCCTTCCGTGATCTGAAGGCTCCCTCCGCAGAGTACCTCCAGGCGTTTGCGGGTGTTTTCAATGCCGATTCCCCGGCTTTTTTTCTGTAATTCGGTAAGATCGCCTGTTCCGGTTCCGTTATCAAGCACGGTGATGCGGACATAATCACCCAGTGTCTCCGTTGTCAGCAGAACCCTGCCGGTACCGTTCGGACAGGTTAATGCGCCGTGTTTGACGGCATTTTCCACGATCGGCTGGACGGTGAGCGGCGGCAAAGTGAAACTGCGGATATCCAGTTCGTAGTCAAACCGGAATTTCCGTGCGGGATCCGCCTGCTCGAGGGCAATGTACTGGCGAATGTGACGCAGCTCTTCGTCAAACGGAATCCGCTCTTCGCCGCTCAGCGCATCGATATTTGCCCGAAGATAACCGGAGAGGTTTTCGATGGTTTCGGCGGCGGCCTGAGGATCTGTTCTGCACAGTGCGGCGATGGCGGACAGCGTGTTGAAAATAAAATGCGGACGCATCTGCAGGGTCATAAGAGCGGCCTGTCCGCGGTCAAGACGCTGTTCTGTTTTCTTGATCTGTTTTTCACTGTCGGCGGTAATGCAGTTCTGCACAAGATGAAGTGCGACGGACCAGCCCAGGTCAAACAGGCTGAGATCCGGGAATATGATTTCAAAACAAAGGGCAAGAACCGGCGGAAGCACCGCACAGATAATCTGATCCACGGGAATCTCCGCTCCTTTCGGAATCCGCAGGTCACCGTTCTCGCTGCACAGAATGCACAGTCCGAGAAGTATGGCGGAGAACAGAGACGGAACCACTGCGGCCGTGATGAACAGATTCCCGGACCCGGTTTCCGGAAGGGATGCATTGATAAGAAAACCGGTCAGCCGGAGACACAATGTGAAAAAATGCAGCAGGGAAGCATAAAGGAGAAAATTCTGTTTCCGATGATTGATATGCCCTGATGGTTTTCCGGTGAGATAGTATGGCATCAGCGGCAGGAACAGAATAATGATACTGCAGATATCTGACATAATGCTGGCACTCATTGTGAATCCTCCTGCCGATCTTACCCTGAAATCGTCTCCATAAATCTGGCAGTTCTGTCCGAGAAGCGTGCAATTCTGATCTGAATGACAGCGTAACATGCAATCGCAAGCAGCAGGCTTCCTGTTGTAATGCGCCGCAGCAGTACCGAACCGGAATACAGACTTGCCGGAACAACCACGGCGAACAGCAGAAACAGAACAAGACAGATGAAGACTGTGATCATCTTTGAAAGAAATTCCGCACTGCGTGAAAGTGACGTATCTCCGACGCGCCTGAGAATGTCCCGATAACCGAGCAGAAGTTTGCGAAGTGCAATGCAGCGAAGCAGCAGCACCAGGACGGTTGCCGTCAGAAAAGCGGCAGTGATCAGCGGGAAGTGCAGGTTTTCCGGAACAAGTACATCCGTAATATGCGTAAACATGGCTATGGCTTCCGCAAACATCAGCGCAACAAAAACGCGCCTGGAACGAAGCAGATCGTCTGACTCATCTTCGATTTCGCTGATCCCGCTGACCGTAATCAGGGCACAGAGCGCAGCCGCGCAGTACTGGAGTGCCAGAATGGAATACAATGCCCGAACGGCAGTCGTCGGATTCTGGAGGAGCGCTTCCGCAGTGACGGAGGACGGATTGATGCCCGAAGCGGCAACCTCATGAACGATGGCTGAAAGAAGGAAAGAGATCACCGCGGGACAGAGAAACATCAGGCACACATTCAGCTGCAGTCCGAGACGGATTCGATTGAAACTGGCCGCATTAAATTTTCCCGTGCAGTTCATCATACTCTCCGGATCCTTCTGTTTTTACTATAACTGACTTTTCCATATCATACCTGACGTTCCCTATGCGTGAACCTGACGGCCGAATTCTTTTCATCAGGACGGTGCTCGATGGAAACGCATTCACGGATACGGAACGCTCCGTAAACTATAGTACTCATGTAATTAGAAACGGAAGGCCGGTCAGCAAAGAAGGAGCCAGACTCCTCATCGATGCCGCGTTCATTGAGCGACCTCAAAAGACGCCGGCATTTCTGCCGCCGAACCCCTCACGGTCATGATTGCCTTAAGAATAAAGGAAGGGGATATGGAGAAAAAAGACAAGAAAGACAAACGCATGTTTCTGTCGACCGGAAAACTGATTCTGGCGTCACTCACACTCAGCTTTGTGATGATTTTGCTGACGTACGGCGCCGTGGTCGGCATGAGGCAGAAGCATCTTGAACAGCAGGCTGACACAACCCTGTTTGAAACGATGCGTCTGGCTGATTTTGAAGGAGGAACCTATACTTCGGAACAGCTGAAAAACTCAAAACTGACCGTCATCAATATCTGGGAGACCACCTGTTCGGCATGTCTTAGCGAAATGCCGGATCTTCAGGTCGTATATCAGAATCTCGATCCAAACGAGGTTCAATTGATCGGTATGTGTGCAGATGTGGTCGAAAAGGACGGTACCGTAAAGGAAGACTATCTTGCGGAAGCCAAAGACCTTCTGGAACAGGCGGGCTGCACGTTCCCGCAGCTGATTCCGGATGAAACAGCCTTTACCTTCATCCGTTCGTTTGTGTCGGGATTCCCTACCACGGTCTTCCTGGATTCAAACGGAAAGATCATCGGTTCCACGGCCGGCTCAAGGAGTGCAGAAGAGTGGCTTGAACTGATCGGCACCTATCTTGACAGCGTATCTTAAGAGGAATAACGAATGAAAAACAAACGAACTATGATTGCGATTGCGGTGCTTGTGCTTTCCGCAGTGCTGATTGCGGCAGGTGTTATTGCGGGTGAACCGGATACTGTTTTTAACAAGGCGGCGAAAGTATGCATGGAATGTATAGGAATTGGCTGATATGACACCGATGGAAAAACAGAAAAAACAAAGCCGTACCAGAGCCTGGTTTCAGGCCGCCTGGTTTGCGGTCACAAATGGATATCTTCGCGGATATACATCCGGGAAAATCTTTGACGGCGCAACAAAGCGTCTTTGCGTTCCCGGGCTGAACTGCTATTCCTGTCCCGGCGCGTTCGGTGCCTGTCCGATCGGTTCGCTTCAGGCAGTGCTGGACAGCCGGAATTACAAAATCTCACTGTATGTATTCGGATTACTGACGGCATTCGGTGTATTGTTCGGACGGCTGGTCTGCGGCTGGATGTGTCCGTTCGGATTCGTGCAGGATCTGTTCTATCGGATCAGGACAAAATTCAAAAAGAAGAATCTCCCGGGCCATAAATACCTGCGGTATGTCCGCTTTGTACTTCTGATTGTATTTGTTATTCTTCTTCCCTCCTGCGTTGTCGATGCGACGGGAACCGGAAAACCGACCTTCTGCGAATTCATCTGCCCGAGCGGCCTTCTGCTTGGCGGCATTCCGCTTACGATTCTCAACGAGGGATTCCGCGCTGCGATCGGCATCCGTTTCTGGTGGAAGTTTGCGATTCTTGCGGCAGTGCTGATCGGATCTGTCTTCTATTACCGTCCTTTCTGCAAATATCTCTGCCCGCTCGGTGCAATCTACGGAGTATTCAATCCGATCTCGACCTATCGTCTTGAAATTGATCACGACAAGTGCATTCAATGCGGTGCCTGTCAGCGTGCCTGCGGCATGGACATCCGGACATTCGAAACCCCGAACAGCATGGACTGCATTCGCTGCGGTTCTTGCATCAGCGCGTGCCCGAAAGGTGCGATTTCAAGCACCTGGGGGAATGCCCGCTCCAGAGTGGCATCCCGCTGCTTCATAGATGACACCGGGACTATGACACAGGAAACAGCGGCAGCGCTGGTTCCGCAGCCCGCAAAAGCAGTTGTTTTCGGTGTGATCCTGATTCTCTTCAGCGTCATCGGATTCGTCGGGGGAATCATCGGTGTAGTCAATGCGTTTATGTATAATCTGCTCTATGAAATGGGCACACCGATGACCGGCATTTTCTACAGCCTGTTCAAACTCGCTTCCTGCCTGATTCTGTTTTTTACCGGAATCCATGCGATCGCAAACCGGGAAAAACCCGAAAAACTCATTGTGCTGAAAGAACGGGTATCCAAGGCGGTGCTTTTGCTGGTGATCGGTATTGTTCTGATGGGAATTGCGGCGGCTTTGAACACGGATGCCCTCGGGCCGTATGCGCTGTATACGATGGTCTTCTTTATCATGGCATTCTCGCCGCTTCTGATCCTGCTGGCGGGAAGCCTGGAGGCACAGATCAAAGGCCAGGCCAAATCCAATGCAGGCTGGACGATAAATGTGATTCTGGTATGTATCGTATTGCTTGCCCAGCTGATTTTCCTCGGGATTGCGTTCGGTTTGATTCCGCATCCCTGAGTCTCTGAATCAAAGCCGGTTTATCCGTTGTACCGACGGATGCGGGAATATGTCTTACGGATCTGACCGGAGTCTCCTCTGACAGGGGAGGACATCCGTACGGTACCGGAAGTGATTCGAAGATTGGCTGTGCCGCAGAATTATGAAACGCTTCCTTCGCCGGCAGGTGAAGAAGCAGAGAAATCAACATGTCAGTCTGATCGTTCGAGAATGAGAAAAGGAGAAACGCATGGAAAACAATAACAACAGTCTTTCGAATGCCGAACTGAAAGAGATCACAGGCGGAAACGCTAAAAAGATCTATGTGTGTGAACTTTGCGGTGAACCTTATTGGGGGTGCGGATTTGTTGTTCGCAATATTGAAACACTGAAATATGTGACGCTCGGCTTACGCTGTGAGAAACATTGCAGGGAAGCGCTTGCCCCGTACCTCAGCAGCGGCTGGACTTTTGTCCAGTGGCTTTAATCAACCATGTCAGAATGAATCCCGTCTTCGCCGGCCCGGCCGTTGAATACAGCAATCCTCATATACAGAAGTCCGCTGCTTTTTGAACGGCGGCGGATCGGACCGGGGTGCCCGGCAATGGATGAATCGTCGGCGCAAAAGAGGCCGTAAGTGCGCTGTTTCTTCGGAAACGAGGGGTTCCGACAACGGTGCGGCCTCTTTTTTCCGAGCGATCACAAACCGTTTTCGCGCCGGAATGATTCGGCAGACGGAGCCTCGGAAAGGGATGTAGGGATTTTCCGTATCCGGTTTTTCATCCATTCATTTGTCTTCAGCCGGAAATACAAGATACGCTTCACCCTGTAAAGGAAGTTTGCGCACGCCTGTGTGCTGTCTCATATTACACAGCGCAGCCGGGTCACGCTGCAGTCCATTCAGTCCGCTTCGCTTTGGGTCAGCCTTCTTTGAGAGGACCTCAGAGTACAGCGGAGCGGAATCAGAACGCAAAGCGGATCGTCTGACGCTTCCGGTGCAGCACCGAGGCGATTGTGATCAATGAGGAAAAGGTCATGGCAATCATAAAAAAGAAAGCCCGTGCAGTGAATGAACCATATTTTCTTTCGATGAAGAAATTAGTCGCACCGATGGTTTTTAATGTGCTTGTCACGGCACTGGTTCTTGTCATTGTCCTTGGTTGGATGTTTACGTATAAGGTAATCTCTCTTCTTTCTACAAAGGGACAATGGCTGAGCAATAACATACAGAATGTCATGCTTGACGGCATGATTTACAGCAGTGAATTTACAGACCTGCAGAATCGGAGACTGACATTTCTGAACCATTACCAGGAAGTCACCGGAGTGGATGATGAGACCCTGATTTCCTATTGCGAGGAAAAGTTCGGCGGGCCGGGATATGTCATTCTGGACAAGGACGGTCATCTGTATTGCGGCAGTCTTCTTGTTCCGGAACCTGAACAGAAGAACGCATTAATCAAGGCAATGTCCGATCAGTCCGCTTCCTTTGCGAAAACCGAGGATCATACCCTGTTTTATAAACCGCTGAGCAGCGGCAGCGTCCTTGGGATCGTATTTTCCAATGATAACTATGAAGATCTGTCCACGGCATCTCAGAATTACCGGCATGTACTGTCATCTGCGGATGAATACGCGGAAACCGGCGACGGAACTGTTCTGAACAGCTTTGCGGTTATGATGGACCGTTCCATGAACATCCTGACTGACGCTCGGGGAAGTCATGAGATGAAGCCTCACAGCGGGCTTAATGATCTGGAAGATACGGAGGGACTGTATCAGATTACCATCAGTACGGAGTCCATTCTGGGGATTGCGCATATGCTTGCGAATATTACCTATAATGGAGAAAAATACATCGGTGTCTTTATTTACAACGAGGAAATCGAGAAATACATCATTTACAGTGCCCGGTTCAGCGGGGAAGTCTCGTCGCAGTTCTACATTTTCTTTGCCCTGTTAATGGCATTCCTGATCGGGATCACCGTTTTGACCTGCTTCATCTATTACATTCGTCAATACAGCAGATACCATGGTGAAAATGATTCCTACTCCCCGAAAGCCGTTCAAAGCAAATCCCGCATCATGGTAATCATCGGAACGGTTCTGATTGCCCTTGTCGCATACTCCGCACAGACTCTTTTCTCCCTCTCGATCTATGTCCTGGATGACCGTGAGGAACTTGAATCCATTAAGAATGATTATGATTCCAATCAGAAGCGCATGAAGCAGCTGGAGGAGGAGTTTACGGAAAACCATGTCGGTTGTGCACAGCTGATTTCTGAGTTTTTCGGAAAGGAACCGAAGATCATTACCCAGGATGAACTGTCTTTCCTTAGTGAGATTTTCGATCTGAAAGGGATGATCGTATATGACCCTGCAGGCAGTGAATATCTTTCCAGCGGCCGGTATCTGGATCAGTCGTTCAGCACAACTTCCTCTGATTCCACCTATATTTACAATGATCTCAAAAACGGTGCCGATTATGTTCAGGTGAAGGATGTTGCGGGAACAACCGATGATTCTTCCGTCTGTTCCGTCGCAGTCCCGATTCTTGATGACAGAAACTCCGTTCTTGGATTTCTTGATATCCGGTATTCGACGGACGCTCTGAAACGCTCCGTTGAATCTGTTTCTCTTAACGGCATGCTTCAGAACAGCCGTCAGGAAGGTTACACCCAGTTCTATGTCATTGATCCGGAAACAAATAAGATTCTCGTTTCTCCGAACAGTACGTATGACGGAAAGGATGCGCTTGATGTCGGTTTCAAAGAAGAAGCGCTGAATTCCGACTTCTTCGGAAAGCAGAGCATTGACAACAAGGTTTACTACATGACAGCCGGTAAACTGGAGGACATGCTGGTATTCGTATGTACGCTGCGAAATCTCATTTATCTCAACCGGATTCCGTTCACGGTTATCTGCGTTGTCCTGTTTCTTCTGGAAATGGCAGTGATGATATTTGTGCTTCGTAAGAAACGCTCCGGAAGACCGGTCATCTATGCTTCAAAAGAAATCCATGAGTTTTTGCTTGCGGATACAAATCTCGATTATGCCGAAGTGGAAACCGCGGACGGAATCAAACAGGCAAAAACAATCACTTCACGCCTTTCCCTGTTCGGAACCGGATGGCTGCGGAAAACACCGGAACAGAAAATCATACGAATCCTGCGCTCCCTGATCTCCATCAGTGCACTCTTGTTCTTCTTCTATATTCTGATGATGCAGATTCAGGGGAATAACAGCAGTCTTATCATTCGGATTCTGAACGGTTCCTGGCCCAAGGGAGTCAATATCTTCTCTCTTGTTTCCTGTGTCATTGTGATTCTCGTAGGTGCTGTCATTATCGAATTCATACGATGGCTGCTTACCATGATCGCAAGAGTCAGCGATGCACGCAGTGAGACCGTCTGCCGCCTGCTTCGAAGCTCGTTTGAATACATTTCGGTTCTTACGATTTTCTATATCTGTCTTAGTAATCTCGGTGTCAACCCGAGTTCCCTGCTCGCCTCTGCGGGCATTATGGGAATTGTCATAGGTATGGGATCTCGTGAGCTCATCACCGATATTCTGGCGGGTCTCTTCATCATCTTTGAGGGAGAATTCCAGGTCGGCGACATTGTGGAAATCGGCGGTTATGTCGGAAAGGTTCGTGAAATCGGGATTCGTACAACGAAAATCTCCGGTGCTGATAAGAATGTCAAGATCATCAATAACCGGAATGTTACCAACGTTATCAACAAGACGCTCTACAACAGTATTGCGCAGGTCAATTTTAAGGTTCCGGTTTCCGTCAGTGCGGAATACCTCGAGGAAATCTTCCGAAAGGAATTCGCAGACTATACCGAAAAGTATCCGATCCTCATCAGCAATCCGGAATTCAAGGGGATCAACAGTTTCACGGATTCCAGTGTGGAATACCGGGTCACCGCCGAAGTGCCGGAGCTTGAGCGCGCAGAGATGGAGAGAGTTCTCTCAAGAGATATCCTGGATATTCTTGCCAAATACAACATACTTAAAAAATAAACCTAGTTTTCTATATGATTCAACATCAGATGGTAAAAGAGTAACTGATTCATCATCAGTATTTCCGTATAACAAATAGTCTTTTGACACAGAAAATCCGAACCTTCGTATTTTTCTTTGTGTTTGGGAGGGTAGTGTTGTTATGTTGGAAAGTATAATAAAAATGTGTCATGACGAATAGAGAGGGGTAAAAATGTCGGAGATAAACACAGCAAAAGCCTGGACCGCTGAGGAGATTGATGATATCTGGCAGCGTTATAAGAACGGAGAAACACCCGCATTACTTGCGGAAAGATATGGCAAGAGTGTGGCTTCGATCAAAGGCGTGATCAGAAGAAGGAAAGAGAAAGAAAACAAAGAAGCCCAGACAGGAAAAGAAATAGAAACGAGTGTGGATGCTGAGCTGGGTGATATAGAGGAAGTGGAAGAGGAATCTGAAGAAGAATCAGAGGAACCGGATGAAGACTGGCGTGGGGCTATGCGAACACATGTGAAGCCGTCGTTTATTCGTCCTCGCAAGAAGGAAATGGGAAGGCTTTATACCGGGACGAAGTACAGAATGAGGAAGAAAAAGTAAGCTGTGGATAATATCACTTACATTCATTACGGATCCGATCATTTTTATCCTGAGTATTTTACGCCTGTTCGTAACGGGGGGTTCGGAACGAAACCATTACAAGGCACCGGTTTATGGGGGAGCAGGATTGATGATGAATATGGATGGGAGAGTTGGTGCCGTAGGAATCACTTTAAACTTGAAAGTCTTGATAAGCACTTTCTTTTCCAGCTTCCCGATTCCAATATTCTCACACTGACGGATCCTTCTCAGTTGACGAATCTTCCCACACTCCATTTATGGAAACCGAAGGAACCGCTGAGGGTTGAGGATGGTCAACTGCCGACAATTGAGCAGTTAGAAGAGTGGTTCATTCCAAATTGGATGATGACAGGGGAGGAACCTACGCTCTCCCAGGCGCAGGAGGCCATCGCGGACATCATCAACGAACAGATGCCCTGGCCGGCGACAGTGGACAAGATCATCGATGAATGTTCAAGAACATTTGTCGTTTCCACCGACGATATCCGTTCCAACAAACAGAACTCCGAGATCTCCACAGCGAGACAGGCTGCCATGTATGTCATCCGCGAGATCACTGGAAACACCATGGAGAAGATCGGATCCGAATTCGGAGGAAGAAACCACGCGACAGTCGTCTATGCCATCCGCAAGGTGGAAAAACAGATGAAAGAC
>JAFWCM010000316.1 GCA_017536885.1 Solobacterium sp. | reverse complement strand
ACTCATAAGACCCCCTTGGTAGAAGGGATGCTGGAGTGAAAGCGCTCATCTTCCGATACCGCTTCCCTAAGCGCTCTTGCCAGGCCTTTGAAGCAGGCCTCGGCGATATGGTGGGAATTGGTTCCGGCCAGTTTTCTCAGATGCAGGGTGAGGCCGGCATTCATCGCCAGGGAGTTCATGAACTCCTCCACCAGCTCCGTATCAAAGGTGCCGATCTTTTCCGTCAGAAACTCCACATCATAGAAAAGACCGCCCCGTCCCGAGATATCCAGGGCACATAAGACCAGTGCCTCATCCATCGGCAGGGCAAGGCTTGCATATCTTCTGATCCCCTTCTTATCGCCGAGGGCTTTGGCAATCGCCTGGCCCAGGGCAATGCCGATGTCTTCGGTGCTGTGATGATCATCCACATCGGTATCTCCATGACAAGAGACCCGAAGCTCCATCCCGCCGTGGCGGGAAAGAAGAACCAGCATATGGTTCAGAAATCCCACTCCGGTGCTGATGTCGGAATCGGCGGGGTTTCCGTCAAGATTCACAGTAACCGAAATGTCGGTTTCTCCGGTTTTCCGGGTTACTTCAGCGGTTCTCTGTTTCATGGACAATCTCCTTCAGCGCATCGGAAAGCGCAATCATCTCGGCCATGGAGCCGATGGTAATGCGGTTATAGTCTTTGATTCTCTGTGAAGTGAAATGGCGGACGAGAATTCCTTTTTCTCTGAGCTTCTGACAGACCTCTTCACCAGAGAGCCTTTCGTGTTTTACAAACAGGAAGTTGGTATGGCTTTCGGGGCCGGAGAATCCCAGCTGTTCCAGCTCATTTTTTGTCCATTCCCTGGTTGAAACGATCACATCGCAGCACTTTCTGAAGTATTCCTCATCATTGATCGCGGCAATGCCGAGTCTCTGGCTCACGCGGGTGACATTGTAGGGATTGCGGCTGTTCCGAAGGATTTCCATATCCCGGATCAGTTCGCTGTTTCCGGCCGCGAAGGCAATTCTTGCCCCGGCGAGATTTCTCGATTTGGAAAAGGTCTGCGTCACCACCAGGTTGTCATACTCTCTGGTCAGAGGAATCATGGATTCGTTTCCGAAATCCACATAGGCCTCATCCACGATCACCACGTGATCGGGATTGGTCTTCAGGATCTGTTCGATCTCAGAGCGGCAGAGGTATGTTCCGGTCGGCGCGTTGGGATTGGCGATCACGATTGCCCGGCCGAGATGTTCATAGTCTTTGGGATCGATCGTGAAATCCTCTTTGAGAGGGATGATCTTCGTATCGATATGATGGAGTTTTGAAAAGACGGGATAAAACCCGTAGGTCACATCCGCATAGGCAGCGCCGTCCTGGCAATACGCCATGAAAGCAAGTTCCAGGGCTTCATCACTTCCTCCCGTGGCCAGAACCATATCCGGGCTGAGGTTGTAATATTTGGCAATCGCGGCATTGAGATCCCTGTTGGTGGGATCTTCATACAGGCGCAGTTCTTCGGCAAGCCCCCTGTTAAAACAGTCCAGCACCGCCGGAGAAGGAGGATACGGAGATTCATTGGTGTTCAGTTTGATGAACTTCCTGTCTCTCGGCTGTTCTCCCGGAACATAGGGTTCAAGATCCGAGTAATACCGATTCATAAAGCGCGACATAAAAAACCTTCTCCTTTTGACCATCATCATACCATGGTCTGAAAACGATTTCCTGACTTATTTCTGAAAATGTTTTCAATAGAGGGGGTTTTCTCTGGTTATTGTCTCGGTAATGCTTTCAGGCAGGATTCCGCATTGAGCCAGGCAATCCCGTCCGTCACGGTTTCCTCTCCGCGGTAAATCACCGCTTTTTTCAGAATCTTTCCAAACCGGAATTCGGTCTGTTCACACTTTTTCGGATCCTTCAGAAATCTGGCCTGCTCTTTGACGGATCACTGACAATCTGCGACTGCGGTATACCCCCTTCACTCACACCGCAAAGAGGTTACAGGGATTATGTCATAAAAAAACCGGATCGGTCATGACCCGGTTGTAACAAAACTCAGCCGATATTCTGCCAGTTCAGAGACTCGGTAATCCTGCCGTTGGTTTCGGCAACGACCTGACCGTTCCGCTTGTAGACTCTCGTCACACGGTCTGAGATCAGGCAGAGAATTTCATAGGGAATGGTGTTGAGATCTTTTGCCATGGTTTCGATATTGATATGGGGTCCGAAGATCTCCACTTCCGTTCCTTCCTTCATCTGATACGGAAGCCTCAGCATTGTCTGGTCCATGCATATTCTTCCCGCGATCGGCACATATTCCCCGCAGCAGTACACCATGCGGTTCTGATTCTGGCGGATGAATCCATCTGCATAGCCGATCGGCATCGTGCCGATCCACTCCTCTTCCTTAGTGGTATAGGTTGCGCCATAGCCGATCGATTCCCCGGCCGGTACCTTCTTGACCAGGAAGATGCGGGAGTACAGAGAGATCGGGTAGTTGAGATCCTTCATGTAGGAGGAGATGCCGTACATCGAAATGCCGAGCCTGAAGGCATTGGTGAACTTCTCATCGAGGCTCACCGCCGCATCCGAGTTGTCGCAGTGAATCCACTTGAAGGGATAATCGAGGGCACTCACTATATCGTGGAATCTCTGAAACTGCATCTCCGTCTTCTCCGGGCTGGTGTCGGCACAGGCAAAGTGCGTGAAGATGCCTTCGATGACGCAGTGATTCGCTTCCAGGATCCGCATTGCCTGGCGGATCTCCCCGATTTCCCGGAAGCCGATCCGGTTCATGCCGGTATCCACCTTGATGTGAACATGAAGCCCGCGGCAGTTCTGTTCGATGATCCTGCGCACCCAGTTCAGGGAATAGGCAGGCGCACTGATCTTCTCCTTGACCATCACGGAAACATCCTCCGGATCACTGTGTCCCAGAATCAGCAGTTTGCCGTCATAGCCCTTGTTTCGAAGAATCAGCGCCTCATCCACCGACGATACCGCCAACATCTTTGCGCCGGCTTTGATCGCGGTCTTGGCCACCGCAAGATCGCCGCAGCCATAGCCCCCGGCTTTCACCACCGCAATCAGGCGTTTGCCGCATTTCTTCCGGATTCGCTCGATATTCTCATACAACGCATCCAGGTCAATCTCCATCCATGTGTTCCGATACATCAGTACAGCCCCTTTCGTTGATCAAAATAGCGGGCGATCTTCATCCATCGCTGTGCTTTCTCACTGAATTTCGGCATCTTCTCCTCCGGAATATCCAGAAGATAGGAGCCATAGCAGTTGATGATCTCCGTACCGCTTTTGTGTATGTGTTTCCGTTCAAAGTTTCCGTATTCCTGATGGACATGCCCATGCAGCAAATACATCGGGTGATACCTGTCCAGAAGGTCATTGAAGCAGTCAAACCCGGTATGGGGAAGATCATCCATGTCTCCGTATCCGTAGACCGGCGCATGGGTGATCACAAGATCCACCCCTTCAAACCGTCTCAGACGGGCCCCCAGCTTCCGGATTCTGCGCTCCATCTGCCGTTCCGTATACATAAACGGACTCTTGTTGTATTTCATCGATCCCCCAAGCCCCAGGATTCTCAAGCCCATGTATTCGATCACGGTATCCTCGAGGCAGGTACAGCCTTCGGGGGGATTGTCCTTATAGGCGGTATCGTGGTTTCCCCGAACATAAAGCAGGGGTTTGTTCACCACCGTGGTCAGAAACTCCAGGTATTTCGCATGGAGATCGCCGCACGAAATGATGAGATCCACTCCCTTGGTTCTCTGCGGGTTGTAATATTCGTATAAGCCCGGCAGCTCTGTGTCGGAAACCACAAGAATTCGCATCAGTTCTCCACCTTCTCCGCCTGGATGTCATCCTCCCGCACGCCGGCGACGCTGACCATCGCCTGGGCCCGTTCGCTCATCTCTTCCTTGGCGGGAATCGAGCCGATCACATTGTCATTGAGCCAGTCCATCAGGATGATGGATTCATCATCCAGTGTTTTGGATCCCTTTGGCTGGATCTGGCGGTCCTGGCTGTTGATCTCCCCGGCAAAGGGCTGGATATCCCCGCTGATAATGCCCTTGCGCAGGATTCCGATCGTCTTGCGGCTGTAATAGGAAACGTGATCCGAGATATTGACTTCGATGACGCCGGCGGAATAGCCGTACCAGTAGTTGGTCGCCTCCATGCCGGAAGCGCTCGGATCATCGTCATAGGTGCCGTCGAGGATGGTCTTGATAATCAGCTCATAGTATCTTCCCCAGTTGAAATGCGAGGAAGCGATGTTTTCGATGCTTCCGTCCTCTTTTACACGGTAGACGCCGTGTTCGGAGGGGTCGTGTTCAAACCAGGAATACTCCGGCCCCGAGATCAGACGGATGCCCTGATCTCTGAAGGACTGCCGCCAGTCGTGATCGCGCAGAGAAGACCATTCGAGATGGATCTTCACCTGCGGGTCGATCAGTGCGGCACCGATCGCAAAGGCATTGATGTTTGCGATATTGCCGAAGATCGGCTGATCGGCAAGATAGCCGATCTTATGATCATCGCAATACAGGGCTGCCAGAGCCCCCATCAAAAACTTTGCCTCATACATGCGGGCGTAGTAAGAGCGCACTTTTCTGTGCGAGAGGTTTAAAGACATGTTTAAGAAGCGGATCTTGTCAAAATGAACCGCCGCTCGTACGGTTCTCGGCATCATGGCTGGGTTGGTGGTGATGATCACATCCGCATTCTCTGCAGCTGCCTTTCGGATCGAGTCGGTCAGAAGCTCATCATTGGTATTTCCCGAATAGGCAAGGGTCTTTACCCTGCCCTCAAACCGGTTTTCGAGGTAGATTCTTCCGATATCCATATCGGAGATCCAGGCAGAGGTTTCCGGGTCCATGTTGTAGATAAAGGCAACCTTTAAAGGACGTGCCTCGGTATAGGACTGCGGTTTTTCAAACAGCAGGGAGAACAGGTTCTGGTTCTTCTTCTCATCCTCTTCTGCCGGCATTTTCTGCAATGAGATATTATCCGCGCTCAGCTGGGATTTGAACTCATCGTTGAGGCGGTCAATCCGGCTTTCGATCACGGATCGCGGCTGATCGATCAGAGATCCTGCGGTATAAAAGGAAAGGTAGACCAGAAGCGCATCTCCCGTTGTCATCTCCTTCAGGAAGGATTTCTGCTTGGGAAGGAAGACGGTTTCAAAGCGGAAATAGGTCGCTTCCACCATCCGCACGGTTTCCGAAGGCCAGGGTTCCTCGGTGGAAAGTCCGAGCAGCTGCACAAAGCGGCGATAAGACCCGGGTCTTGAAAAATCAATCACATAGAGGGGACATACCTTATAGAAATCCACAAACTCATAGTAAAGATCGATCTGCGGGTCATCCCTCCTCTCGGGAAGGATGCGGATCACTTCCGCATCAATGGTCGGAACATTGAGATATTTCAGAACGGAAACCCGTTTGTTTCCTTCCTGGACATAGAACTTTTTGAGATATTCATAGCATTTGATGGGGTCGTTGATTCCGCTCTCCATCTGATATCTGAGCACACGATCCCATTTGGATGAGAATTCCGTACCCGGCTCCATGATCGGCATATAATTATCCGCAAAGCAATTCTGCCGGCCTACGGTCTTTGTGCCGACAACCATGGAAAGCGGTATTTCATGATAATGAAGATTTACCTGAGAAAGCGCCGCCCCCTCGGGGCCGAGGGTTTCATCCAGCGCCGGAAGATAAGGGTAACGCCCTTCTGCCTGGGCCTGCCGTACCGCACGTATACCCTTTTTTCTGGCGTCAATATAATCATCGCTAATCATATGGAATTCCTCCTGCTTTCATTCTCTCACATCCCGGCAGAAAAAAGAAAACAAAACTGCCGGGGTGACTGTGTATATCAGATCAGCAGCACAGAAAAAACCGCCGGGTTCAGCGGTTTTCTCAATATGGAGCAGATGAGGGGAATCGGACCCCCGTATGCAGCTTGGAAGGCTGCCGTTCTACCATTGAACTACATCTGCGTACGTATCGTTTCGCGATACGTATGTTATTATATCCATCCCTTGGCAGGATTTCAACGAAAAATTTTCTTTTT
>JAFWCM010000315.1 GCA_017536885.1 Solobacterium sp. | reverse complement strand
TTCTGTACTTCATAACTAACCTTCTTCCTTTCCCCATCCATGCTATAAGCACTCTGTTATCCTGTCAAGGGTTAATCAATAACCGATTTCATCTGGCCATGATCACAGCTTGCCGGTTCACGGATCCGTGCCGGCAATGTCCGATCGAAAAGGAACCGCTGCCCGGAATCATTCCGTTGGTTTCTCCTTTTCATATCGGCACAAGAAATGCGGACTCCGAGGGAATCCGCACCGTTGTTTACGCCTTGGTTTCTTCTTTTTCTTCGGTCTTTTCGGTCTCTTCCGTTGTTTCGGGAAGAAGATCATAGGCAAGCCAGTAAGGTTCTCCCTCGAGAAGCTTTCTGACCTGTTTGTAGTCTGCCGTCACGAAATCGGGACCGGCATCGATGATGTCATACAGCAGGCGGCGGCTGGAGACATAGGCGATCGTAAACGCACCGACCATATGGCCGCGGATGATATCCTCCGGCATGTCGCCGATATAGATGCAGCACTTCTTTTTCATGAGCTCGCACGCCTTGCGCAGAGAATCTTTCTCCCCTTCCGCCTTGCCGGTGATATAGCGGCCGATGATGACATCGACATACGGCGTCATCTCCTCATGTTCGAGCGCCGCAACAACCGACTCACGGCTGCGGGAAGAGACGATCGCGATCTTGTAGTCGTGCTTCTTCAGCCATTTGAAGAGATCGAGCACTCCCGGCATCGGCTGGATCAGGTCTCTCAGATGATAGTGCTGGTAGCTGCGGAATTCCCCGGCGGTCTCATCGACCTTGAGATCCGGGAAAAACTCCTTCATCATCTCCGGCACCGATTTGCCGATTACCATCTGTTGGCGCTCGGGCGTAAACTCACTCGCCTTTCCGTACTTGGCAAACACATGGCGGTAGGATGCGATCACCGCGGGTGCGGTATCCATGACCGTTCCGTCAAAATTAAAGATGATTGCGGGAGTTCCGACCTCCTTCTGACGCTGTTTCATCGCCTTGGAGACTTTTATCTTCTGTTTTCCCATGATTATCATTCCTCCGTCGGAATCCGCCGTAAGGCGCAGCTGAGCTGCACCGGAACATTCCGAACTCTTCTGTTTTCAGTATACTCAAAATTCATCCGTTCTGTTTTCAGTATACTCAAAATTCATCCGTCATGGACGTATTAATGTAGAGATCCGCGTATCCTTTCACCCCGAAGGCGGAAAAATACTTCTCTTCAAAGGGAATCCAGCGCGATTTGAACATCTCGAGTTTCTTTTCTCCGTTGCGCTCCCGAATCCTGTCTAACTGCTCTTCGGGAAGCACATCCATAAAGACGGAAAAATCATAATACTTCCGTAATTCGGGATGGAGGGAATAGGAGCCTTCAAAGATGATGATCCCCTTCGGCTCGATCTCCCACTTCCTCTCCGAGAGTTCCATTCTGGTGCAGTCAAAGGGATGCACGACGCCGTTTTTCCCTTCTTTCAGGGGGATCAGTACTTCCTCTTCGACCCGCTCCCGGTCGAGGTTTCCTCCCGGCTCATCGAAGCGCTCTTTCGTGCGCTGTTCGACGCGGGGAAAATAGTCATCCATATGAACGACCCGGGCACCCTTTGCCTCAAGGATGGAGGCAAGGCTAGTCTTGCCGGAAGCGCATCTGCCGTCGATCGCGATAAATACCGGTTCGGGATAGGTTTTTGCGATCGCCAGAATCTCATCGGCTTTCTGATTGAGATAGGCGATATAGA
This sequence comes from Solobacterium sp., assembly GCA_017536885.1. Classification (GTDB taxonomy): domain Bacteria; phylum Bacillota_I; class Bacilli_A; order Erysipelotrichales; family Erysipelotrichaceae; genus Bulleidia. Next base: position 2,003 of record JAFWCM010000315.1, on the reverse strand, counting down.
ACGGAACGTTCTCCTGCTGTGAAAAACTGAACATCAGAGATCCTCACACGCCGCGATTACCGCTTCCCAGGCATCCATGAAGCCGATGCCCTCTTTTCTTGCTATGGCGGCGACACTTTCATATTCGGGATAATAGCGCAGATTGCCGTCCGCGATGCATTCCTTGATCTGCGCTTTGCCAAACGGGGTATCCACCTGCTTAATCGATCTTTCCAGAGCGGTGACAAATACCCGCATGCGGCGGATGCCCAGGGTGGAGCTGTTGCGGAAGATCAGGGTCTCCATCGCTTTCAGGTTTTTCTCTTCGGCGATCACGGAGATAATCGTACCGGGACGGTTTTTCTTCATATAGCAGGGAATCCAGTGCACTTCCCTGGCCCCGGCCGCGTAGAGCTCTTCCATCAGGAAGCCCAGCTGTTCGCCGGTGCTGTCATCCACATTGGTTTCCAGCCGCCAGAGCCTTTCTTCCTCTTCTTCCGGATCGATGAACACGCTTCTTAACATGCCGGCAAGGCCGGTATCCCGCTTGCCTGCGCCGTATCCGCTTCTGAGGATGCGGAAGTGTTCGGGAACCTTTTTATCAGAGATGATTGCCGAGGCGATCGCAGCTCCGGTCGGGGTCATGATCTCTCCCTGCACGGGGAGAATGTGCAGCGGAATTCCGCTCTCGGTAAGGATGTTCACCACCGCCGGAACCGGCACCGGAATCACCCCGTGCTGGCAGCGCACCGTGCCCTGGCCTTCATACAGGGAAGGAATATAGGTCTCTTTGATCTTCAGGTTGTCATAGCAGACCGCAAAGGAGATGACATCGACGATCGAGTCCATCGCTCCGACCTCATGGAAGTGAACCTCATCGGTGCTGACTTTGTGCGCCTTGCTTTCCGCTCTTGCGATCAGGGCGAAGATCTTATGAGCCAGTTCTCTTGCCCCGTCGGTAAGATCGGCGGCGTCGATGATCTTCTTCACATCCGCATAGCTGCGGTGGGCATGATGGTGGTGATGTTCGTGGTCGTGATCATGATGGTGGTCATGGTCATGATCGTGGTCATGATGGTGATCATGTTCATGTTCATGATCGTGTTCATGGTCATGAATATGCCCGTAGAGATAGTCCATGTCATGGTCATGATTCGTTTCGTTCAGGATCACGTCGAAATCACAGCAGTCGATGCCGTTTTTCGAAACTCTCCTGATTCTGATGTCAAATTCCTGCGGCTCAATGGAATGCAGTGCAGTTCGAAGCACTTCCTCATCGGCACCGAGATCGAGAAGCGAGGCGACCGCCATGTCGCCGCTGATGCCGGAAGTGCATTCCAGGTAAAGAATTCTTTCCATCGCTGTTACTCCTTATCTGATATCGGAAAAGCAGAGGTCATTGATCACTGATCTGCTCTGCCAGTTCTTCCATATTCTGTTCAAGAGTTTTCGGATCGAGATCGGCCGGTACACTCATAACTCCGACCACATTCCCTTTTTTGACAAACAGGAGGACCGGAAGGACCATATCATCGATCTCTCCCTGTCCGTTTTCCGTATTCTTTCTGACGGTATCCGTGAAGCTCTTCCAGGCTTCCCTGTCCCAGTATTTTTCCTTCTGCGCATTGACAAACAATACCGTGAAGTTCCTGTTCTTCAGGCTTTCGAGAACCGTGATGATTTCGGCGCTCTTCTTTCTTCCCTCTTCGCCGAGCATGATAATTCCCCTGCCGTCCTGGGTGATCACCATTTCGGCATCTTCCGCTGTGCCGTAAAAAAACAGGTCCGGGCTTTTGACATTGGGAAAAAGAGTCCGGAACAGCTTCTGACTCTCCTGGCGGAGGATTTCGCTGTCAATCGGAAGATCGGGGGACTGTTCCCCGGTGCTGACCGAAGAAGGCACATAGGCTGAATCTGTACTGCATCCAAATAGCAGGATGCATAACAGGAGCGGAATGATCTGCTTCATACAGGTTCATTATAAACGGAACCATGCACGCTTTCCTTCTTTTCTTTTTCCGATT
>JAFWCM010000314.1 GCA_017536885.1 Solobacterium sp. | reverse complement strand
TTGCACTCTCCAAAGGTGAAGTTCAACATATATTCAGGCAAGATAGCTTACTAACGATTACGTGAAGAACCGGATGCTGGAAAGCTGCGAGTCCGGTTCTGTGAGGGAGGAGCCTCGCAAGGGACTCCTCTACTCGACTATTCGCTCTGGAGGGGGAAAAGCTTGTCGCCTGCCTCCGATATTTTCCGATGAAGGAAGATCCGGAGGTGATCCGGATCGGCAGAGTGCTCACCACCGTAAGACACCGCGGGTATGGAAAAGAGATCATGAACTACGCATTGAAGACCATACCGGAAAAGCGCCTCTATCTAGAGGCGCAGGTTTATGCGATCGGTTTCTATGAAGCGTTTGGGTTCCGGGTTGACTCAGAACCGTTTGATGAAGACGGCATCCCGCATGTGAAGATGCGCCTTGACAGAGATTAGTCGCGGCAGAGGAAGAACCACACCAGGAATGCCGAGACACCCGCTAACACCAGGATCAGTGCGGCTGCGGAAGAGGATGTCTTTTGCGCAGCCGGCAAAGGTGCCGGGGAAGGAGAAGCTGATGGCTCGGCGGTAACGGAAGGCGCGGCGGCTTCGATGCCGTTGGTTGTGTAAGCCTTGATCCTGGCATTGCCGAACTGGAATACCATTCCCTCCGGCTGAACATTCAGCGCTGTCGGATTGTTCCAGGTCTTTCCGCTGTCGAGGCTGAAGAGGCTTTCGCCTTCATTGCATACCATATGCAGTTTCTGAGTGTTGACATTTTGCGTGGTCTGAAGATCTTCCCGGATGCCGGTTTCAAGATTCAGCCAGCTGAAGGAATGATCCCCGCTGCCGGAAAGAAGGGAAGAGGTGACAATGTATTTCTGTCCTTTGGATAGCGGGATTGCTTCGTCTAATGGTATGGTGTGCAGGCCTTTGTCATACACGCCGGTGATTTTCTGAACCGGAGTGCTGTCCGCAGGGGTTTCACCTTCGTTGACAAGATAAATCTCAATGGCTGTCTCTGATCCGTTTGCCGGGACATAGACAGAGACTGCTTTCAGGGTTTCGTCTTTTTCGCTGACAAAGATATTCGCGGTCTTTGCGCCGGCATTTTTTACCGGAAGTGCGAGGGGATTAAAATCCGGACCCTGGTAGAAATCATACTGATAGAGATTGTCATAGGAATACCCCAGGGACTGCAGTTCTACATCTATGGCAGACACATCGAGAACCGTATGGTCATAGTAGCTGAGCCAGAAATATCCGGTTCCGTGGCCGTCTTCATCCTGAATACCGTAGTTGAGGGTATAGTTCATTGCGAATTCATCAGGGGTGCCTTTCGCACTTTCCAGAGCTTCATCGACCTGGTCCCCGAACATCTCTTTCATCTGATAATAGTTTCCCCAGCTGTTTTTGATGAGCCAGGCACCGTCTGACGGGGGGAGTCCTCCCTGCTGGGTGACGAAGTTTTCTTTCGGATAATGATCATTCCAGCCGACGACGCTGACCGCATGGTTCATTGATATGAAAGGATTGTCATCGTACTGGCACCAGTTCTGGTAGTTGAAGTAAGCACTGTTTCCCTTCTCTCCCGGCATGGACGCATCGGCATTGTAGCAGAGGATCAGAGCGCCGTGTTCCGTCATGGCTTCTTTCATCCTTCTGACCGCTTCTTCGTTATATCCTTCATAGACATATTCCTTTTTGGAAAGGTCTACATGATTGACTGCGGAAGAATTGAGAATATACAGGTTCTGAAGATGGAAAACAGCCGGATCAGCGAGATCCTTTTCCTTATTGTGATATCCATACTCATTCGTACTGCCGTCTTCTGATGAAAGCGGGGCATACGGCTCGTCTTCTTCCGTAACACTTCCGCCCCAGGAAGAGAGGATAATCGCGGAGTTACTGATGAATCCGCCGGTATTGATGGCATCCGCGGTAGTGTTCTCAAGTGATTCGGGGCCTTCTCCTTTCTGCGATCCGTTTGTCACTCTGTTGACATGTTCAAGAGTCAGATACAGTTCCGAAAAATCAAAGGTGTTGTCTTCTCTGTTAAACTTCAGGGAAGAAACATCGGCGAGGTTCGGGATTCCCTTGCTTTTGATCAGGGAATTGCTTTCGACCGCGGAGATGGTGGAAAAGGCCCAGCAGGTGCCGAGGGGATTCTGATTTTTGACGGGAGAGGAATAGCCGTCAATCAGATAGAATTCCGGGGCTTCTGAAAGTTCAGTGGGGTTGGAACGCGCAGGACCGGATTCTGTCATCTCGTTAATCATTAAGTTGAGGGTTGCCGGAACTTCCTGATTTCCGAAATTTACTTTCCCGTTGTCCTCCCTTTTGTAGTCTCTGACCCAGACGGAGAGTTCATCCCAGTCAGAGGAATCGGTAAAGCCGTCGCCGTTGAAATCAAACCAGACCGAAGATCCGGAAGGCTCTTCGGCAAAGACTGCGGTTGCAGAGAGGAGCGTCACGATCAGTGCGCTAAGTAATTGTCTGTTTCGTTTTTTCATACTTCTATTGTAATCAATTCCGGTGCTTCATGTGACTCTTTGCCCGAATTCCCCCGGGTTTGAACGCGCCCTGTAACAGAGCGGAAAATTTGCTATGCTTTTTTCGTGGGAGGAGAACGTTTTGATGCAAAAGAAAACATGGATGGGCGTATTGTGTTCTGTATTTCTTGCGGGATGCACGGGATATGACAAAAATGCTCTGGCAGACCATGTGGCCTATCATATTACCGCAAACGGAAAAACTGCGTTTGCCTCGGAAGTGGTGTGGGATCTCAGCGAGAACGCGCAGTACAGTATCCCCGAAAAAGTGGACAAGGCAGCGGTGAAGAAACTCGGCGGGTATTTTGGAACCGGGGTTCCGGCTCCGTTTCAGGTGATCGCCGAAAAGGGATATGAATTTCAGGCATATGATCCTTACATGGAGGACTATGGTTCCCCGATCGCGGTGAAACAGGTGCCGGTGACTGTCAGTATTCCCAAAACCATCGAAGAGGTGAGGCTCGTCAGTGAAGGGAGTTATTATGGCATGCGGAACCCGCAGGGAGAACTGGTGTTTCTGTTTCCGTCGGTATCGCTGAACTGCGATCCGGATAATCCGGACTTCTATTCCGAAAACGGCATTCTCTTCACCAGGGAAACAAAGGAAACGGCAGCCGATCTGACCGGGTCACAGGAACTATCACCGACACTTGCCCAGCGCCTTGCGGGAAGGTATGTCAAAGAAAACGAAGAAGATGCGGAAGTCATCGAATTCTTCATGGAGTTCGGTACTCTCTTTTCACATACGAACTGGTATATGGAGGGAAGTGAGTACATGTTCGGGGCGAGGGAATACACACCGCTGGATCCGGCTGCCCTGAAGAAGAGCGATGCGGACTTTGTCGAAGTGAGTGCGAAACTCTTCTCTGAGTTCGCCAATGCCGGTCAGTATACAGAATCCGACAGCCCGTACTACCGGATTGAAGTAAAGGAAGACGGAATTGTGATCCTTGCCCTGGATGAAAACCGGCAGCCGTATATCGATTCGGGCATTGAACTGAAGCGGGATATGAGTCAGCCGAGCCAGTTTCCCTGTGACTTTTCCGAATGGCCGTTCCTGTTTCGGGAAGGGGAAACCCCGGTATACCGCTTTTACAGCAGTCAGGGCAACATTGCCGAAAAAGTCCGGGAAAGCACACATGCAAGGATGAAGCTTCACGCCGACGGCGTTCTCACGGTACAGATCAAAGACAGCGAGACACCGCACTGTTACCGGGGAATTGCCGCGGCTGTTTACAACCGGGAAACAAATGAAAGCGATCTCTGCTTTGCTTTGACGGCCGTTAGCGGAACCATGAATCCGCAGCTGGGCCGGGTGAGCATCGAAACAAAGGACAGAGATACCTTTGTTCTTCACCGGATCGAGGGATATGAAGCCTGGCCTTTGATCGCTGACGGAGAAGAAGAGTGCGTATGGAAATAAAGCGGGAATGCATGAGGCTGGTCCGGCCTTCCGCCGCGTTTGCCGAAGAGATCGCGGCATTCAAAAAAGAACTGATCGACTCTCTCAGCCGGCGGGATGGCTGCGGTGAGCTGTTTTCCGCGGAGGATCCGCTCTCGTTTATCGAAGCGAGCAGAAACGCGGAACAAAGGGAAACACAGAAGAAAGGACTTGTGCCGGCAACGCAGTTTCTCTATGCGGACGAGGAGTCGGGAACAGTGGTCGGAATGATCAATGTGCGCCATGAACTCAACGATTCGCTGGCGCGTCTCGGCGGGCATATCGGCTATTGCATCCGGCCCTGTTTCCGCGGGCAGGGGTTTGCCGAACCGATGCTTTCCCTGGCACTGGAATTCTGCCGCGAGGAGCTGGGGCTTTCCATGGTCATGATCAGCTGTCACCGGGACAACCCGGCCAGCGAACATACCATTCTCGCCTGCGGCGGAAAACGGAACCGCATCGTCACCGATCCCGAAACCGGGAAGGAAGCGAGCATCTTTTACATCACTGACGAAACCCGGGGATGAGGCCCGCTGATCCCCGGAAGGGGCCCTCCTGCCTGACAGGAAATAGGAGTCAAATTATGAAAAGAATATCGCAAAGAGTACGAAGTCAAAAGATGAGGGCGTCCGCCGCTCTTTCAGGCAGTTGAGAATGATGATAGAATAACTTCATGGCAGCGACCTATACTATGCGCAGCTGCAGCGAGTTCAAAGAAGTGTTGCAGAGAATCGGTGAACAAGATCTGCTTCGGAAGGCAGAGATTCTTTCTTTGCACGAAAATCCCGACGCCATTTTTCGCAATCATCAGATCATGCGGGACCACGCATTCGGAATTCTTGTGATTTTTGAAAGCCGGCCGCAGATGGAAAAACTCATGCCGGGCGGAGACTGCTGCACGAACCTTGAGAATATCGAGGCACTGATCGTAAAACTGAATTCCCTTCCGGAGACAGACCAGAAGTTTTTTGAAGAGAAGCAGAAGAATTACCTGAATGCCTATCGGGAGTACAAGAACAAGTTCAAGGCTGCGAGTGAATCCGCCAAGGAACTTCACCGCCTTGAAGCCGCTGTCAAAAATGCCGGCAAGCAGAGAGAATGGCTGGAGAAGGAGAATGTCGCCCGCATCCGCAGAATCCAGGATATGGAACGGGAAATCCGCGATTATGAGGCGGCGCTGAAGAAAAAGCTGGACGCAAAGGAAGGCAATACCGGTGAACTGCGCCGGGTGCTCAATGAGTCCGAACCGCTGATCAGCGATATCCAGGATGACAAGAACCGGCTTACGGAAGTCACCCAGAGACTCACCGTTCTCAAGGAAGAACAGACGATGAAAAACCGCCTGCTTCACCCGACCGCCACCAGGCTCAAGGCACTGGAGGCAGAAAAGCTCGGCAACGAACAGACCGCTCTGCTTACAAGAATCGAAGAGCGGACCGTGAAGCTCAAGACACTGGAAGAGCAGATTACGGATCTCGAACTCAGGAATGCGAATCACGCCGAAGAGGATGAGCGCCTTCAGAAATCTCTGAAGCGTTCGCGGGACCAGCTGGAAGCGGCGAGAAATGAACTCGACGGCGGCAGCCGCATGGTGAAGAATCTGAATGAGCGCTCGGAAGCGCTTGCCCAGAGAATTGCGGCATTGGGCGAGAGTGATCTTCGCAGCATCGAGGACAGGGAAAACGCATATGTCACCCTGCTGGCAAGCGCACAGGAACTGCTCAGCGCCTGGGTCAGTTCTTCAAAAGAACTGAAGAATATCCTTTCCGTCGACGGTGTTTCCGCCAAGGAACTCCTCGAGGCGATCTTCTTTGCCCTGGGGCCGCTTTGTGCATCGGGCTCTACCGCCTGTTCGTATCTTGACTCCGCCAGCGTATCGCTTGAGAATCTTCTTCTTTACAAAACGGATGAGGAAAGAGCCGGTTTCTGGCGCATTGAATCGTTTGAGTAACATCTCCCGGGGGAGATGTTTTTCAGGCGCTCACCGGAATGCGGCGAGGCTGTACTGATAAAACGGAGGAAACAGGAATGAAAACTTGTACGAAACCTCTGAAACGCACGATCCTGATCGGAATTGTCATCTTCATTTTTCTTCTGAGCATTATTCTGTGCTCCGTCCAGTATGTCAGTTACCGGAATATTCTGTTCCGGGAAAACGAACATAACATTTCGAATATTCTGAAATACGTGGAAGGGAAGATTGATAAGGATGACCTTTCGATGTGCATCGAAACCGGCATCCGCTCGGAAAAGTATGAGGTACTGCAGAAGGAACTCGATGAGATCCGCGACAATACCGATGTTGCTTACGTGTATGTCATCGTTCCCTTAAACACCGAGCCGAAGGACAATATCAGAAATGTTATTGCCGGCGTAAGCAAAGAGGAATATGAAAATGAGCCGTATGTTATGGTCCGGCTGAATGAGCTTAGCGGAGATGCCTATCCCCCCGCGGCGGCGGAAAAGTATCTGAAGGCCTATGAGTCGGGAAAACTGACCTTCTTTGAGGGGGTCACCAAATGGGGTGATGACTATACCGGGCTTCAGCCGCTTTATGACTCGAAGGGGAACCGGATTGCGGCGCTCTGCGTGGATATGGATATCAGGCCGATCGATTCCGTGTTAATGTCCAGTACTCTTCAGATTGTGATTGTCGTAACAGCGGTGGGAATTATTTTTGCGGTGATCCTCTTCCGGTGGCTGACGGCGACGGTCACTGATCCGATTGAGCAGATGGAGAAAAGCGTCACCGCTTTTGCGATGAACTGCCGCGATCAGAAAAATGAGGACCAGCTGACGATCGATCTGCCGAAGATTCAGACGGACAATGAGATCTGTTCTCTGAGCGTGGCGATCGGGCAGATGGCGGCAGCGATGAAGGACTATGTGAAAAACATTCTGAGTGCCGAAAGCGAACTTGCCAGGATGGTGGTGCTCGCCAACAAGGATGCCCTGACCAGCGTCCGCAACAAGAATGCCTATGACACCTATGAAGCGGAACTTCAGGAACGGGTGGATAAAGGAGATACCAACTATGCGATCCTGATGGCGGACCTCAACTATCTCAAGCGGATGAATGATACCCTCGGCCACGACAAAGGTGATCTCTATCTGCAGAACTGCACAAAGACATTGTGCGATATCTTCACGCATTCTCCGGTCTTCCGGATCGGCGGCGATGAGTTTGTGGTCATTCTGAACGGACAGGATTATGAAAACCGGTATGCCCTGGTCAAAACCGCAAGGGAGATCTTCAATTCCCAGACGGATGATGACTCCCTCGAGCCATGGGAGAAGTGCTCGGTGGCGCTGGGGCTGGGAGAGCCCAGCGGCACAGAAAACGAGAGCGTTCAGGATGTGAAGCAGCGCGCGGATGAAGATATGTACCGCGAAAAAGAGAGGATGAAGATTACCCGGTGATTCGGGTTTTCTTTTTGTTTCTGAAATATTTTTGCAAAAAATACATGCAGAAAGAAAAAATCCGACATGCAGGAATGCTTGTGAAATAAAGCGTCTATTTTATGTTCCAAAAAGAGTACAGAATCTGGATTTCCGGGGGAAGAAGGGCTGTTCTGAGCTGTTTCCCGGAGTGTATATGCCTTGACAGGATGATGACTGCTTTGGTAAAACTACATACATGAAGGGAGACCGTATGAACACCTGGAATGCATCTTGTCAGTACTGTTGTTCTATGTGTAGGTGCACTGTTTTTACTCATGCGGTCGGAACATTCTGAACGGACAGTTCGAAAGGAAATGCTGTGACGGGTGCATGAAAAAGAACAGCCCCGTTTTTTATTTTGAACAAGAAAAGGAGAATGCCCGATGAATCCCGAAATACTTCTGAGATATCTGCCGATGTATGCACAGGCTGCGCTGGTCACGCTGAAGATCAGTGCAATCGGCATTTTGATTTCGTTTTTCATCGGGTTCATCTGCAGCGGCGTGCAGTACTTCCGCATTCCGGTGCTGAAGGAGATCACCTCCGCGTACATCGAGCTCAGCCGCAATACCCCGATGCTGGTGCAGCTGTTCTTCATCTACTTCGGCCTGCCCAAGATCGGCCTTGCGATGAGCCGGGAAACCTGTGCCGTTGCGGCTCTGGCATTCCTTGGCGGCAGCTATATGGCGGAAGCGATCCGCTCGGGTCTTGAGGCAGTGGATGTGATCCAGACGGAGTCGGCCGTCAGCCTCGGCATGGACCGGTTCCAGGTAATGCGCTTTGTCGTACTGCCGCAGGCGATCGCAGTGGCGTTTCCGGCGATTGTGGCCAATGTCGTCTTCCTGATCAAGGAGACTTCGGTCGTCAGTGCCATTGCCCTGGCAGATCTCATGTATGTCGCAAAGGATCTGATCGGAAATGACTACAACACCACGGAAGCGCTGTTCATGCTGGTGGTGTTCTATCTTCTGATCTTACTGCCGATCTCTTTGCTGGCATCCCTTGCGGAAAGGAGGATACGCTATGGCGGATACGGGATTTAGCATCCTCTTCAAGGGAATCAACTTCCTGCGTTTACTGCAGGGACTCTGGGTTACGCTGCAGATCAGCCTGGTATCGGTCGGTTTGTCGTTTGTGTTCGGAACGCTGTTCGGATTTCTGATGACGGTGAAAAACCGCGCGGTGCAGGGATTCTGCTGGCTGTATCTCAACTTCATCCGGATTATGCCGCAGCTGGTTCTGCTGTTTCTCGTCTTCTTCGGCGTAACCCGGCAATGGCATGTGAACCTGTCCTCTTGGTCGAGTGCGGTCATCGTATTCACCCTCTGGGGAACGGCGGAGATGGGAGACCTCGTGCGGGGTGCCCTGACGTCGATTCCGGTTCATCAGTATGAAAGCGCCGCGGCCCTGGGCATGGACCGAAAGCTGACCTTCCGGTATGTCATCCTTCCTCAGACGATCCGCCGGCTGGTGGCTCCGTCGATCAATCTGATCACCCGCATGATCAAGACCACTTCCCTGGTCGAGATCATCGGAATGGTGGAGGTGCTCAAGACCGGCCAGCAGATCATCGACGCCAACCGGATGCAGTATCCCACCGGTGCGTTATGGGTATACGGAGCGGTCTTCATTCTTTACTTCCTGCTGTGCTGGCCGATCTCGGTGCTGGCAGGAAAACTGGAACAGAGGTGGAAGCAGGTATGAGTCAGGAAGTGCAGCTGTCCGTAAAGGACCTGTTAAAAAGTTATGACGGCACAGCCGAAGTGCTGAACGGAATCACGCTCGATGTCCATAAGGGAGAAGTCGTCGTGGTTCTGGGGCCGTCCGGATGCGGAAAATCCACTCTGCTCCGATGTATGAACGGGCTGGAATCCTACCAGAGCGGTTCCGTTACTCTGGACGGGGAGCCCGTCACAAAAGACGGAAAGAATATGACGGCGATTCGTCAGAAGATCGGGATGGTCTTTCAGAGTTATGAGCTGTTCCCTCATCTGACGATCGAAGAGAATATCACCCTGGCACCCATCCGGGTTCAGAAACGCAATAAGGCGGAAGCGCAGAAAGAAGCGCAGGAACTTCTGGAGCGGGTGGGGCTTCTGGAAAAGAAAGATGTCTATCCAAGACAGTTAAGCGGAGGTCAGAAACAGCGCGTTGCCATTGTGCGCGCGCTGGCAATGCACCCGGAGGTCATGCTGTTTGATGAAGTGACGGCAGCCCTCGATCCTGAGATGGTCCGGGAGGTGCTCGACGTCATGCTTAATCTGGCGGAACAGGGCATGACCATGGTGATCGTTACACATGAGATGAATTTTGCCCGGGCGGCAGCGGACCGCATCATCTTCATCGACCAGGGCAAGATCGTCGAAGAAGCTCCTCCGGAGGTCTTCTTCACCAATCCTTCCACGGAACGGGCCGCGAAGTTCCTTGAGACATTCACGTATGAATCAAAAAAGAAAAGGGGATAGAAAAATCATGAAAACAAAAACAGTGATCACAGCAGCTGCAGCACTTCTTACGGTACTGGCAGGATGCGGTACAGCAACTTCCGCCGGAACCCCGGCTTCAGCTTCAGCCACAACCACAGACAGCAGCGCGGTGTTCCGCACCCTGGATGAAATCAAACAGTCCGGCACTGTGAAGATCGGCGTGTTCTCCGATAAGGCACCGTTTGGCTATGTGGATGAAAACGGCAAGTATGCGGGCTATGATGTGTACTTCGCAGAGCGTATCGGCAAGGATCTCGGCACCAGGATCGAATACGTCTCCCTGGATCCGGCCAACCGCGTCGAGTTTGCGGAGACCGGCAAGGTGGACATCGTCCTTGCCAACTTCACCGTGACGCCCGAGCGTGCGGAGAAAGTGGACTTCGCACTGCCGTACATGAAGGTTCAGCTCGGCATCGTCTCTTCCGAAAAGGACCCGGTCAATGATGTGAAGGATCTTGAAGGGACGGGCAAGGAACTGATCATCGCCAAGGGCACCACTGCCGAAACCTACTTCGAAAGCAATCATCCAACAGTCGTTCTTCAGAAGTATGATGCATACGCCGACGCATACAATGCCCTGCTGGACGGAAGAGGCGCAGGCCTTTCCACCGACAACACGGAAGTGCTTGCCTGGGCTTCGGTAAATCCCGGCTTTGTGGTCAATGTTGCGGCGCTGGGCGATGTCGATTCGATCGCGCCGGCCGTGGCGAAAAACAACACAACTCTGCTGAACTGGCTCAATGATGAAATCAAGACGCTGGGAGAGGAGAAGTTCTTCCATGCGGATTATGAAGCGACGCTTCGCTCGGTCTACGGTGCGGATTCCAACGCCGATGACCTGGTCGTAGAAGGCGGCGCCCTGAACTGAATGCATTCCAATGCCTGCGGGTTCCGCAGGCATTTTGCTTTATTCATGCACGCATGCAATGCGTGCATGCCGAAGCATTACTGAAGGCAGGGGGTGAAAGGAAACAGAAAAAGAGATGCGTGCGCATCTCTTCTGGTCGGTTTTCGGTTTGATTACTTTTTGACGACGTTGGAAGCCTGAGGTCCGCGATCACTCTGAGTGATGTCGAATTCTACAGCCTGTCCCTCGTCAAGAGTCTTGAAGCCTTCCCCCTGAATTGCAGAGTAATGAACGAATACGTCCTTGCCCTCATCAGTTGTGATGAAGCCATAACCTTTCTCTGCGTTGAACCATTTAACTTTGCCTGTTGCCATTCCCTTTTGAATCTCCTATTCTATGTACCCCAAGCCAATGCCTGAATACATTTATTAATGTATCACTGAGCACGGAAACATACAAGAAATTTTTCCCTGCATGTTTTCGGAATTTTGCCTGCGGAAGGGAAAATGACGGCTGAATTCATGCTTTCCAAACCGGGGGAATGTGGATATACTTTAACTATCGGCGAAGAAGAGAAGAGTAGTCAGATACGTAATTTCAGAAAGCAGGCGGCAGATGAGAGTCTGTATTATGTACTGAGGAAGATGGCCTTGGAGCTGACTGTGTGATAAGCGCAGTCCGGGGAATGCCCGTTATCGCAGAGAGAGGCCTGCAGGAAGGTGCAGGCAAGACAAAGGTGGTACCGCGTGCAATACGTCCTTTCAGCGGACGTTTTAATTTTCATTCATCAGCCAGAGAACGGAGGAGTGTCAGTATGGAAAACAAAGGACCTTATTATCTCACTACGGCGATTGCCTATGCGGCAGGTAAACCGCATATCGGAAACGTGTATGAGATTGTTCTTGCGGATGCGATCGCAAGACAGAAGCGCCAGATCGGCTATGATGTCCGGTTTCAGACCGGTACGGATGAACACGGCCAGAAGGTAGAGGAGCGCGCCAATGCGGCGGGTCTCACCCCGAAGCAGTTTGTCGACAACATCGCCGAAGTGATCAAAGAGCAGTTCGATGTCATGAACGTTTCCTATGACAAGTTCATCCGGACGACGGATGCGGACCATGAGAAACAGGTTCAGAAGATCTTCAAGAAGCTCTATGACAAGGGTGATATCTATAAGGGAAGCTATGAGGGCAACTATTGCCAGGAGTGCGAAGCGTTCTACACCAAGAGCCAGCTCAGCGAAGACGGCAGATGCCCGATCTGCGGCGGCGAAGTGAAGCCGATGGTGGAGGAGACCTACTTCTTCCGCATGTCCAAATACGCCCCGGAACTCATTCAGTACATTGAGGATCATCCCGAGTTCATTCAGCCGGAGAGCCGCAAGAATGAGATGCTCAACAACTTCCTGAAACCGGGTCTGCAGGATCTTTCCGTCAGCCGTACGAGTTTCAAGTGGGGCATTCCCGTACCGTTTGATGAAAAGCATGTCATCTATGTCTGGATCGATGCGTTAAGCAATTATATTACCGGCCTTGGATATGATGCCGAAGGAAACAGCAGTGATCTCTATAAGAAATACTGGCCGGCGGATCTTCATCTGATCGGAAAGGATATCGTTCGCTTCCATACGATCTACTGGCCGATCATGTTAATGGCGCTGGGTGAGCCGCTGCCCAAACAGGTGTTCGGTCATCCCTGGCTTCTGACCGGTTCGGACAAGATGTCCAAGTCCAAGGGCAATGTCATCTATGCGGATGATCTTGTGAATATGTTCGGCACCGATGCGGTAAGATTTTTGATGCTGCACGAAATGCCGTTTGCCCAGGACGGCCACATCACCTATGAACTGATGATCGAGAGGATCAACAGCGATCTTGCCAACAACCTCGGCAACCTCGTCAACCGCACGATCTCGATGCAGAACAAATATTTCAACGGCATTATCGCCAATCCGGATCTGCGCGAGGAGGTGGATGAAAGCCTGCGGGCGAAGGCGATGAACACCGTGAAGTCGGTCAATGAGAAGATGGAAGAGCTGAGAGTGGCGGATGCCATTCAGGATATCCTCGATCTCTTCGATCGCTGCAACAAATACATTGATGAAACCATGCCGTGGGCTCTGGCAAAGGATCCCGACAAGATTTCAAGACTTGCGACCGTGCTGTACAACCTGCTGGAAGCGATCCGCATCGGCGCGGTTCTGATCACCCCGTTCCTGCCGGAGACCGGCGAGAAGATGCTCAATCAGATCAACACGCAGAACCGTGATTATGACAGCATCCAGGAGTTCGGCGGTCTTGAGACCAAGATCAGCGTGACCAGCGCTCCCGAGATTCTCTTCAAACGCCTCGACGAAAAAGAAGTCATGGCAAAGGTGGAAGAGCTGCGCAAAGCCGAAGAGGCAAGGCAGAGAGAGCAGAAGAAGAAAGCCGAGAAGAAGGCGGAGATCGCCCTCGGTGATTTCCAGAAGATCGAGCTCAAGACCGGCAAGGTCATCAAGTGCGAGAGACATCCGGATGCGGAAAAGCTTCTGGTTCTCAAAGTCGATCTCGGTGACGGAGACGTTCGTCAGATCGTTTCCGGAATCGCCGGCAGCTACACGCCGGGACAGATGTGCGGCAAAAACATCATCGTGATCACCAACCTCAAACCGAGCGTGATCCGCGGGGTGGAAAGCCAGGGCATGCTGTTAGCGGGTGCCAACGGCAACGAAGTGGTTGTGGCGGAAGTCAACGGACTGGCGCCGGGAACGACCATCAGCTGA
>JAFWCM010000313.1 GCA_017536885.1 Solobacterium sp. | reverse complement strand
TTTATTGTTTCGCTAAAGACAAAGGATCACTTCTTCAGACGGCTCCATGCCCATACAGCGGCAATGCCGGAAATCAGCAGAGAACCGCTCCAGAAGGGCAGTGAGAACCGGTCTCTGGTACTGGGAATGACGGTTCTGAGCCTTGTACTCTGCTGCACCGGATTGTTAACTGCCGTTGAGTTATCTTCCCGGTCCGGGGAGGAAGAACGGGTATCCTTGTACGTTAAGGCATAGGAAGAGAAATCGGAAGATTCAAAGCCCATGTAAAAGATGTGGTCGATGCTTCTGCCGAAAAAACACTGTCCTTTGCGATCGGAGGAGGAAATCTTATCAGCGCAATCGTAGACGGGCTCAGATATTCCTTTTATAATCTCGGGCTGATCGCAGCTATTCTCTATTCAGTGCGCAGATGCAATACCCAGAGACAGGCGGCAGTCTGCGGTCTCTTGGTCGGATTCATCGGCATCATTCCCGCCTTCCTTCTTTTAATTACCATGGGAGGTGCACTTCCCCAGGCTGTTTATAACGCCACGCATACCGGCACCGCAGTGTCTGCCATCTTCTCCATGCTCGGCATGCGCTGGCTCTACATCATTTTTGAAATCGTCTTCTTCGGCACACTGATCGAGACCGGTTCTGCCACGATCAAAGCAGTTGCCGACCGGGTTGAAATCTCCATGTCAGAAGATGACAAAACCAGGCACAAATGGAGAGCACCGGTTGTCGCGGTGGGCCTGACATTGATCGGCGTGGTGATCTCCGCCTTCGGACTGACGGATCTGATTGCCAAAGGCTACGGCACGATCTGCTGGGGATTCCTCTTCGTCTATGTACTTCCGATGTGCACCATCGGCGCCTACAGGATATCCAAAGACGGATAATAAGTCCCGTACCTTTCCCGGAGATTCGTTCACAAAATCAGAAGCAGGCCGGCCCGGCCTGCTGAATTTTTTTCTTTGTTTGTGGCAGTCTTCATCCGCCTCTCTGCTCCGGGCTAAGATGATCTGCCCGCTTTGAGATCAGAGTCCGTACAGCGGATCTGTTCTCCTTATGACTTTTTCTTTTTCCGCTTCTGCTGGCACTCACGGCAATAGTTGGGCCAATGCTTTACCGTTGCCGGAAACGAAAACATCTTGCCGCACCCTCTGCATTTTCTTGTGATCTTCTGCGGCGGCAGCTTGGCCCTGCATTCCTGGCAAAGATCCGGCCAATGCTGGACATTTGCAGGAATGGTTTCTGTTTTCCCGCAGTTTTTGCAGGTAATGGTAACCATGCCCTGTTTTGTCTGCTGGTCCTTTTTGTATTTTGCTCTGCAGTCGGCACAGTATTTCGGAATATGTTTCTGCGCGGGTTTATAGGAAATCGGTTTTCCGCAGGTTCTGCAGGGCGTTGTTTTCATCGCGGATTGTCCGCGCACAGCCGTCCTGGTCTCCTGATCCGGAATATGATTTTCAGCCGTCAGTACAGCAGCCTCCGGTATAACAGGCTCCGAAGGTGATCCATTCATCGCCACTGTCACAGGTGATTCATTCTTCGCAAAAATCTTTTTCAAGAACTTAAACAATCTGTATCTCCCCTTCCTTCATCGTCGAATGTCCTGGTTTTCGTATACTACTATTGTAAAACTCATCCGGCCTCTTCCCGATACGAATGTAATATCTCACCGGATCATTTTTCCCCTGAACTATGAATTATCATTCGCCGAAAAACAATATCATTGTAAAGACCTTCTTTTCCCATTACCGTAATAGTGAGAGTTCCACCATGGAGGAAAAGAAATGAAAAAGAATTATGCATCAATTCTGTCTGTTCTGATGGCACTGTCCCTTGCGGCATGCGGCTCCGGCAGCAGCACCGCCACACCGGCACCGGCTGCGACTGAAGCACCGGCAGCGACAGCGACACCAGAGGTCGGAAACAATCCTGCCAGCACAAATGTCGCCGACATCAAGCTCGCTGACACAAAGAATCTCGTCGAGACCACTACCTATGAGCTTCAGAACATGGACTATGTTGTCACCGCAAAAAGAGAGGACCACGAGTTCAATGCGAGCTTCGTAGACGGTCTTCTCGAGAACGACATCTACGGAAACCTCAAGGACTGTCTTGCGGAAAGCTATGAGCAGAGCGCGGACGGTCTGAAGTGGACGTTCCATCTCAAGAAGGGCATCAAATGGGTTACCGCCGACGGCGAAGAGTATGACGAGGTCAAAGCAGACGACTTCGTTGCCGGTCTGCGTCACGGTGCTGAGTTCAGCTCCGAAACCGGATGGCTTCTCGAAGGTGTCATCGCCGGCTACACCGATTACTATGAGGGTGAAGACCACAGCGATGCGGCCTGGGATAAGGTAGGCATCAAGGCTGTTGATGACTACACACTCGAATACACCATGGAAGCTCCGACTCCTTACTTCCCGAGCATGACCTGCTATGCGGTTCTCTATCCGATTAACAGAACATTCCTCGAGAGCAAGGGCGAAGGCTGCGCACTGGGCAATCCGAATATCGAATCCTGCCAGTTCGGCGTTGTCGGACCGGATTCCATCCTCTACAACGGCGGATTCATCCTGC
>JAFWCM010000312.1 GCA_017536885.1 Solobacterium sp. | reverse complement strand
TGGAGTACCTGCATCCATACAGCAGGGTCTGCCACTGGCGCACCATGCCGAGCACCTGGTTGTTGAAGATCACGGTGATGATCGGAAGATCATAGCTCACCGCGGTTACCCCTTCGTTGAGATTCATATGGAAGCTGCCGTCTCCGGTCAGATGGATGACGCGCTGTTTTCTTCCTTTTGCGATCTGAGCGCCGATCGCGGCGCCGTAGCCGTATCCCATGGTTCCAAGGCCGCCGCTGGTCAGGAAGTGGCGGGGCATGACATGGGTCAGATACTGGGCCGCCCACATCTGATGCTGGCCGACGTCGGTCACATAGTAGGCATCGTTCTCGGCCAGTTCGCAGATGGTCTCGAGAATCTGATGCGGCCGCAGTTCGGTGTCGCTGTCATTCGGGGTGTAGTCCATATCCTGCCACTGGGCAATCGTCTCGCGCCATTCGCTGTGGTCGGCGTCTTCGAGTTTCTGAAGCAATGCCGCAAGCACTACCGAGGCATCTCCTACCACCGAGCAGTCGACGATGACATTCTTGTCCACTTCCGAGGCGTCGATGTCGATCTGGATGATCGAAGCGCGTTTAGCAAACTTGCTCGGGTTGAGCGCAACCCGGTCGGAGAATCTCGTTCCGACCGCAAGCACCACATCGGCGCCGTCAATTGCCTTGTTGCTGGCGAAGCGTCCATGCATGCCGATCAGTCCGAGGTTGAGCGGATCTTCATCTTCGAGCACGCCCTTTGCCATCAATGTCCATGTGGCGGGGATATCCGCCTTTTCCATGATCGCCCGCAGGCTGTCCGCCGCACCGGAGGAAACAACGCCGCCGCCGAAGTAGATGATCGGCCGCTCGGCTTTGTTGAGAAGCTCCGCGCATTTTTCCAGCGCCGCTTCATCATAGCTCTGCCGGACTTCGGGAGTGACCTTTTCCTTCGGGGTGAACTCGCATACCGCCGAAGAGATATCCTTGGGGATATCCACAAGCACCGGTCCCTTTCTTCCCGTCTGGGCAATGCGGAACGCCTCCCGCATGATCTCGGCGAGATCTTCGATATGACGCACCGTATAGTTGTGCTTGGTAATCGGCATCGTAATGCCTTCGATATATGCTTCCTGGAAAGAATCCTTTCCGAGGCCAGCCGTACCGACATTGCCGGTAAATGCCACGATCGGAACACTGTCCATAAATGCGGTCGCAATCCCCGTTACGAGATTGGTGGCACCGGGACCGCTGGTCGCAAGCACAACGCCGGTCTTTCCGGTTGCCCGGGCATATCCGTCCGCCGCATGGCATGCGCCCTGTTCATGAGCGCTCATGTAGTGGTGGATTCTGTCCTGATTGCGGTAGAGCTCATCATAGAGATTGAGCACTGCGCCGCCCGGATAACCGAACAGGGTATCTACGCCCTGTTCCGCCAGGACTTCCACAAAGATCTGGGAACCGTTGAGTTTCATCACTCCTCCTTTGTTTCCTGCATGGATTTGGAATATACTGAATCAGAAATATTGCGAGGCAACTATGACTGATTTTGAAACACTGTATACAAAGCTGCATACACTTGCCGTATTCTACAGCCTGCGCCGTGACCCGGTGCTCGCTGCCTTTGCATCGATGCTCGCCGCCGGGGACGCCGACGCGTTTGCGGAATCATGTTCCGCCTTTGAGGCAAAGCTGTTTGAATACGGAGACAACTGGAGCGAATATCTGCTTCATGCGGCGCTCGAGAATGAGAACATCGCCGTCCGCATGCATGCCCGCGGCAGAAGCAACGATACGATCGATGCCTCCTGCGAAAGGGAGCTCGAAGTTCTGCAGGAAACCTCTCTCATCACCCTGGAGGATTTCTCCCATGCCTGTGCCGGATACTTCACTCCCTGGAAAACCTCATCCATTGATTTTACAGCGGAATACCGCCGTCATCTCGGCGAGGTTTCGAAGAAGGGCTACGGCATGTTTGCCAAAGCGCATGTCTTCCGCCTGGTTCATGAAATGCTCGAACCGGTGCTCTATCCCGATCCGCAGCGGCTCTGTGATCTGCCCGGTTATGAGCCGGAGCGGAAGAAGATCATCGCCAATGTCGAAGCGCTGCTTCAGGGAAAGCCGGCCGTAAACATGCTCTTATACGGAGATGCCGGAACCGGCAAGTCCAGCACGATCAAGGCAATCGCCAATGAATATAAGGACAGGGGCTTACGGCTCATCGAAGTGAAGAAGAAGGAGCTCTATCAGATTCCTCTGATTCTCGAACAGCTGGCAGATCTGCCGCTGAAGTTCATTCTCTTCATCGATGATCTCAGCTTCTCCGGCAGCGATGACAACTTCGCTGCCCTCAAGGCAGTTCTCGAAGGTTCGGTCAGCGGCAGGAGCGAAAATACGATCGTCGCCGCCACCTCCAACCGCCGTCATCTGGTCAAGGAACTGATGTCCGACCGGCTCGGGGATGACATTCATGAGAATGACACCCGTCAGGAGCTTCTCTCCCTCTCGGCCCGGTTCGGTCTCATCGTCACCTTCCAGAAACCCGACAAGGACCGCTATCTCTATATCGTGAGTGCGCTTGCGGAAGAATACGGCGTCGTCGCCGACCGCGACGATCTCTTCACCAAGGCAGAGATGTTTGCCCTGCGGGCCGGGGGAAGAACGCCCCGAACCGCCCGTCAGTTTATCGAGCAGTACAAATCCGGTGTTCTCTGACCGGATTTTTTTATTCGCTCTTTACCGCGATGATTTCGCATTCGATCCGTGCGCCTTTGGGAAGGGCACCGACCTCAACGCAGCTTCGCGCCGGGAACGGCTCTGAGAAATGCTCTGCGTAGACCGCATTGACCGCTGCGAATTCGGAAAGATCCGTAAGGAACACGGTGGTCTTGACGACATCCTTGACGGACATGCCGGCTTCCTTCAGGACCTCCTTGATATTGCCGAAGACCTGTACCGCCTGCTCTGCCGCAGTGTCACCGACGATCTCGCCGGTTGCGGGATTGAGGGGAATCTGTCCGCTCGCAAACAGGATGTTTCCTGCCATGAGCGCCTGGGAATACGGACCGACCGCAGCCGGTGCCTTGTCTGTAGAGATAACTTTTGCCATATTTTCCTCCTATGAGCGTTCCCTGACCAGCGTAAAGCCGGCTTCGCTCAGTTTCTCCCTGATTTCATCGATCTGGACATGATCTCTTGTCTCAAGACCGATTTTGAGATAGCAGTCGTTGATCGCCATGTTTCTGTCACTGCGGTCATAGTCCACCGAGACGACATTGGCCCCGCAGCTGGCCACGATTTCGCTGACTCTCTGCAATTGGCCCGGCTTATCGGTCAGGGCGATCATCAGGCTCGTATTGCGGCCGCTCATCACCAGACCTCTGGTAATGACGCGGGAGAGAATATTGACGTCGATGTTTCCGCCGGAAACAAGGCATACGGTTTTCTTTCCCTGAATCGGCAGCTTGTTGAACATCGCCGCCGCAACCGCTACCGCGCCTGCCCCTTCCGCGATCAGCTTCTGCTTTTCGATCAGCGCGAGAATCGCCGCTGCGGTTTCATCTTCGCTGACCGTGACAATATCATCCACATACTGCCGGCAGATCTCATAGGTGAGCTCGCCCGGGTTCTTGACGGCAATTCCGTCGGCGAAGGTGCTGACCTTTTCCAGAGCCTGCCATTTACCGGCATGGAATGCCTGTTCCATCGACGGAGCTCCGGCCGCCTGAACGCCATAGACCCTGCAGTCGGGACGCAGGCTCTTGATCGCATAGGCGACCCCGCTTACCAGGCCCCCGCCGCCGACCGGCACGATCACCGCCTCCACGCCGTCGAGCTGATCGAGGATCTCGAGGCCGATCGTTCCCTGGCCGGCGATCACATCCTCATCATCATAAGGATGGATGAAGGTCATTCCGGTTTCCTTCTGAATCTCCACCGCTTTGTCATGGGCGTCATCGTAGGTTCCCTTGACGAGACATACTTTGGCGCCGAGCGCCTTGGTGCTTTCGACCTTCATGATCGGAGCGCTGTCGGGCATGCATATCACGGACTGGATGCCCATCCGGCTGGCCGCCAGGGCCACGCCCTGGGCGTGATTGCCGGCGGAGCAGGCCACAATGCCCTTTGCCTTTTCTTCTTCGCTGAGCCGGGAGATCTTATAATACGCGCCTCTTACCTTAAAGCTTCCGGTGATCTGCAGGTTCTCTGTCTTGAGATACAGATTCCCGTCCGGAAGAAGCCGCGGCGCTGCGATGAGATCTGTTTTCCTCGCGATATCCTTGAGTACAAACGCTGCCTGGTAAATCCTGTCGAGTGAAATCATTGCAATCCTCCATTTCAGAACAGAAAGGCTTTCGCCTCTGTTTGTTCAAGAGACGAAAGCCTTAAACGTCTTCCGCGGTACCACTCTTCTTGCCGCATCTGCGGCCGCTCTGTCGGGGTCCGACAACCCCTGGCCCTGGTAACGGTGCCTGCCGTTTCCGCTTACTGCAAGTTCAGCAGAACTGCTGCGGGGTGATCTGCTCAGAAGTCCGGAACTGCCTTTCACCAGACGGCAGCTCTCTGGATCCGGCGCTTTCATCGCCACTCCCCGTTGCGCGCATTTTTGTCAACTAACGTCAAGTTTACCCGACCCTATATCGTTTGTAAACCAAAGAGTGCGTGATTTTCTGAAAATTCGAGTATCGCTTTGAAAATAATTAAATTATTTTCATTTTTCTTTTCGCTGTCGCCGGGAACACTTCCAATCAAATCATGATATGATTTCCACAACGGGGGAATAACAGATTGAATGACTGTGCGGGAGTGCCGTCAGCACCTTGTTACTACGCACAGCATGTCTGTGTGTTTTTTTACAAGGGAGACAAATTATGACATTGCCAGCACTGGACTACGGAATGATTCTCGGCGGCTTCGGACTGTTCATGTTCGGAATCAAGTTCATGGGCGACGGACTGAAATCCGCGGCCGGAGATCAGCTCCGCGACATGATCAACAAGTACACCTCCAACCGCTTCTCCGCACTTCTGATCGGTATTGCCATCACGATCATCATGCAGTCAAGCTCGGCGACCTCTGCGATTACCATTGGTCTTGTAAGAGCGGGGCTCATGTCGCTTGAGCAGGCTGCCGGTATTATCCTGGGTGCGACGATCGGTACGACGGTAACTTCCTTTCTGATCTCTGTTCACATCGACAAGTATGCGATGTTCATCGTCTTTGTCGGAACGATGCTGATATGCTTCGCCAAGAAGATCAAAATTCAGTATTACGGAAATGTAATACTCGGGTTCGGTCTCATCTTCTTCGGCATGGCGGCGATGGGCGATGCCCTGGCCGAGCTCAAGAACCTGCCGGGATTTGAATCCTTCGCTCTGACCATGAGCAAGAATCCTCTCCTGGCTCTGCTTGCGGGCATATTGCTTACCGCAGCGGTGCAGTCGAGTGCGGCGACGATCGGCGTCATTCAGAAACTCTACCAGGCCGGAGCGGTCACCTTCTCGGCATCCCTTCCGTTTATGTTCGGCGCCAACATCGGCACCACGATGACCGGCATCCTCGCTTCCATCGGCGGTTCCGCCGCCGGCAAGCGCACCGCCGCTCTGCATACGATTATCAATGTCATTTCGACGATCATCGGCATGGTGTTCCTCGGCCCGTATTCCCGGCTGATTCTCGCCATCGCCGGCAGCGCCAATCCGATGATGCAGATCGCGATTGCCAACATGGTATTCAAAGCCTTTACCACCTGTCTGTTCCTGCCGTTCACCGATAAGCTGGTGGCGCTGGTCAGCAGGATCATTCCCGAAGAGGAAAGCGTATCCTCCAAGATCAATGTGGATGAGCTCGATGATGCGATCTCCCTGCAGCTGCCAAGTGCCGCGATTACAGCCAGCCAGCAGGCCATCCTCAAGATGGTCGATATGGTGCGGCTTACGATCTGTGAAACCGAACGGTTTCTCAAAAGCCACGGCAAGGATGTGCAGCTCGAGAAACTCAGGGAGATGGAATCCATCGTCAACGGATTCGATCTCAAGATCACCGACTATCTGATCAAACTCAACACCCGTCCGAATCTCTCCGCGAAAAACAGCGAAGATATCCGGTTCCAGTTCGATGCCATCAAGAACTATGAGAGAATCGGCGATCTTGCCATGAATCTCTCCGAATTCTATGACATGGTATTCTCCAAAAATGAATCCTTCACGGACGAGGCGATTGATGACATCAGCCAGATGTATGCCCTGCTAATCGATATGTTCGACTTCTCGGCAGAGATCTACATGACAAGAGACCCGGTCAGCTACGAAAAGCTGCTCAAGATGGAAACGATACTCGATGCCATGGAGGTGGAGTTCCGTCAGAATCACTTCACCCGCATGAGCCAGCAGATCTGCACCTCTCCGGTTGCCGAATCGATCTACAGCGATATCCTCGGTACCCTGGAGCGTATGGGAGATCATAGCTGCAACGTCGGCAAATCCGCTGTCACCGGTCTTACCAGCGATCTCTCCGATGATGAGATCATCGCTTCCACTGCTTTATAATCTTTCCATGGAATCTCAGGTCTTCCCGATCGCAAGGGAAGGCCTTTTTCTGAGAGAGAGAAAAACCCTGCGGGCAGGGTTTTGGGAAATGCAGAGTTGTTCCATGACCTGAGATCACTTCCGGATCATCTGATAACCGATGCCGATATGGGTGACGATCAGCTCTTCCTCCCCGCAGGCGCGCCGGAGCTTTTTGCGCAGGGAGTTCATATAGACCCGCAGGGAGACGATATCCGAGTCCACCCCGCTGCCCCAGATCTTGTCGATGATGTAGGAATGCGTGAGCACCTTTCCGACATTTTTCGCAAGCAGGGTCAGCAGCCGGTATTCCAGGCCCGTCAGGCGGATTTCCTGAGGGCCGGCAGTTACGAGATTCGACGCGAAGTCAATCGAGAGCGGACCGTTGACAAAGACGGGGTTTTGATCCCCTTCCTTGGTGATATAGCTCAGGCGCCGCTGCGAGGCGCGGATCCGCGCCATCAGTTCATCGACGGAAAAGGGCTTGGTCAGATAGTCATCCGCCCCGGCATCCAGTGCCTTGATCTTGTCGCTGTCTTCCGAGCGGGCGCTGATGATGATGATCATCACCGAGGACCACTCCCGGATCGTTCGGATCACATCGATGCCGTCCATATCCGGAAGGCCGAGATCAAGAAGAATCAGATCGGGATTATGAGAAGCACAGAGGCTGATCGCCTCCTTCCCGGACGATGCACTGATATTTGTATACTCATGAATTTTCAGGGTTGTCGTAATGAGATTCGATACCGGACGGTCATCCTCAACAACCAGTATTTTAAAATCACTCATACCGCAGTCACATCCTTTGCTTTCAGATAAAACCGAAATACCGCCCCGTGCGGGACATTGTCGCTGACTTCAATCTTACCACCATGCGCCTTGAGAATCAGATAACAGAGGTTCAGTCCCACGCCGGGACTGCGGTAGCTGTCCTGCAGGCCCTTCTTTCCCGTATAGAACAGTTCAAAGACATGTTCCTTCTCTTCATCCGAAATCCCGTCGCCGTTATCGCTGACGCTTACGGCGATCTCTTCATCTTTCTGTTCGGCATCGATGTTCACCACCGATCCGGGCGGGGTGTATTTGAGGGCGTTGTTGATCAGATTGATTAATACCTGCACGATCAGCCCGGGATCCATCTCCGCAAACAGGTCTTCCGAGACATCCCGGATCACAACCGTATGTTCGGGATGGGGCATGACATGGCGGATGCTTTCGACAACCACATCGTAGACGTTCTCCGCCGAGATATTCAGACAGGCATGGTTCTCCAGCTTCGTCATGAAGAGGATGTTGTTCATCTGCGTATTCAGCCAGAGCGAATCCTCCACCATGTCGTGATATATCTTGCGGCGGTCTTCTTTGACCAGCTGATCCTCATTCTGTTCGAGGTTCAATGCATTGCCGTAAATCGAGGTCAGGGGCGTGCGCAGATCATGGGAAATGGAGCGCAGCAGCCCGGAGCGAAGCCTCTCGTTTTCCGCTTCGATCTCCGCCAGCTGACGTCTCGTGGTGATCTGTTCATTTTCCAGGGCCATCGTAAATTCACTGAGAATCGAAATCAGGATCGAGTTTTCAAATTCGGTGAAGCGCTCATGGTTCATATCGATCCCGATGACGCCGAACTGATCCGTATCCGAATTGATGCTGTAATAACGGCAGAGGCAGTTGGGAAAATTCGAGGTGAACGCACCGGCATGGTGGTGGTTCTGTGCTGCCCAGTCAACCGCTTCCCTTTCGTTTTCATATTTCGGCCGGTCGACCGTATCGCTGTTGAGAGAATAGATCTTCGGCGTCTTCGAACCGGTCTCATAGTACAGAATGTTGCGGTTGAGCAGCTGCACCAGCTGCATGCATGTGATGCGGATCAGTTCTCTCCGGTCGGTTGCCCTTTCGAGCTGGTTGGATGTATCGAGAAGCACCTTGGCCTGATAGGC
>JAFWCM010000046.1 GCA_017536885.1 Solobacterium sp. | reverse complement strand
TCTGATCGATGTCAATGTCCATCCTTCCAAATGGGAGATCCGGATTTCCAAGGAAAACCAGCTGGAATATCTGATCAGAGATCATGTCAGAGAAGCATTGTCTTCGGAGATGCTGGCACCGAATATTCATCCCTTTGCGCAAAGAGATGTGATGTATGAACAGATTCCTCTAGATACCGATACGGCACTCCTGAAACCGTTTCTTCCGGTTACAGAAGAGCCGGTCATCAAAGAAGATGAGAGTGTACCGCAGGCATCGCAGGAAACTGTAAAACCGGCAGCGGAAAAGAGTGCGGTGCTGTATGCCGAAGATGCGAAGAAGCGGGAAGAAAAAACGGTGAAGGTGCAGGAGAGCTTCGAAGTAAAAGGGGCACCCGATCAGGAAAGCGCAAAACCGCTTTCCCGGAAACTGCCGGAGATGCAGGTGATCGGTCAGCTCCATGAGAAGTTCATTCTCTGTGCCTGTCAGGAAGGCCTTGCGGTCATCGACCAGCACGCCGCTCAGGAACGGGTTCATTTCGAACAGTACAGCCGGATGCTCAATCAGAACCCGGTCATGATGGATCTTCTGGTTCCGATCAGTCTTAAGGCAGGCGATGATATCGTGCAGAGAGTGGATGAACTCAATGAAGCGGTGCGTGACCTGCATGTATGTTTTGAACCCTTCGGCGGCGGAACCCTGATTGTAAGAAGCGTGCCGGCATGGATGAAGGATCTTGAAGAAGAACCGTTTCTGCAGGATGTGCTGGACAACTTCCGGAATGACAGAAAGTCTGTCTTCCAGCGCATGGAGCGAAAGAAGATCGCGACCCTTGCCTGTCATCACAGCATCCGCTTCAACCGCCCGCTTACCGATCAGGAATGCAGAGCGGTGGTGGATCAGCTGAATGACTGCGAGAATCCCTATCATTGCCCGCACGGCCGGCCCACGTTTGTGATCCTGAGCGAGAAAGAGCTCGCAAAGGAGTTCCTGCGATGAAGAAAGTGCTTGTGATCGCCGGCCCCACCGCTTCCGGAAAAAGCGCACTGGCCGTGCATCTGGCAAAGAAGTTCGGAGGTGAGGTGATCAGCGGCGACAGCATTCAGGTGTACCGCGGCATGGATATCGGATCGGGAAAAGTGACCGAAGAGGAGATGCAGGGCATTCCCCATCATCTGATCGATATCCTCGATCCCAGAGAGTCTTACAGTGCCGCTGACTTTCAGCGGATGGCGCGGGAACTGATCGAACGGATTGATGTTCCGATCATCGCCGGGGGAACCGGGCTCTATCTCAAGGCCTGTCTCTATGACTATGATTTTTCCGAAGAGGAAGACATTCCGTTGGATGAAAGATATCTTGCGATGGATAATCATGCAC
Source organism: Solobacterium sp. (assembly GCA_017536885.1). GTDB lineage: Bacteria > Bacillota_I > Bacilli_A > Erysipelotrichales > Erysipelotrichaceae > Bulleidia. The sequence goes on along the minus strand of JAFWCM010000046.1, from coordinate 9,130 downwards.
TGCATGAAGCGCTGAAGGAGATCGATCCGAAAAGCGCGGAGAAGATTCACGAAAACAACCGCCGCCGTGTACTGCGGGCGATCGCGATCGCAAAGCGGACCGGCATGACGAAGAGTGAACAGGAAGAGAAGCAGTCCCATCAGCCGATGTATGACATCTTCATCGCCGGCTGCACCATGGAGCGAAGTCTTCTGTATGACCGGATCAACCGCCGGGTCACCGGCATGTTTGAAGAGGGTCTTGAAGCAGAGGTCAGAGGTCTTCTGGAACGGGGCGTCAGCTTCGATGATGTCTCGATGCGGGGAATCGGCTATCAGGAATTCCGCCCGTATTTTGAGGGAACCGCATCCCTGGAAGAAGTGAAACTGGAGATCCAGAAGCACAGCCGCAACTATGCCAAGCGCCAGTATACCTGGTTCAATCACCAGATGCCGGTGCATTGGTATGATGTGAGCAGAGAGGGCTGGATTCTGCAGGCAGAGAGCGAAACAGAACTATGGAGGTGCTTATGAACCGCAGAAAAAATACATCCGTGATCACCGGAAGAATCATGCAGAATGCGCTGATGAGGGGAATCCTCATCGGTGCCGTCTTCTCAGCAGCGATGTTTGCGGTGTTTCTGTTTTCCGTTGACAATTACATCTTCAGTTCGGCGCTTCGGGGGACGCTGATCCTGTTTGCACTCATCGTGATCCTTTCTCTGATCCCGGGCTGGATCAAAGCGTCAAAATTCAAAAACGCGCTTAAAGTTCAGGCAAAAGACGGCATCGGTGCATTCGATGATGAGGTGCTGAAGCCGATCACGGCGGATTCAGCCGCATGGCTCGGGGATAACTGGGTGCTGCTGTTTCATGACGGGAAATACATTCCCGTAAACCGTGCTCATATTATTTCGGCGGATGGTATCAATGAAAGAAAAGAGGGCATGAAAAAGCTGTGGATGCGGCTGACCACAAATCTCAACGAGGCGCCCTCCGTCTGTTACGCAGCCTGCGAGCCCGACGCTCTGGCGATTGTCACGCAATGGCTGAGACCGGTTCCCGAAAAACCTTCCGGGATTGATCTGTCCAAGCCGGCTTATTCTGTTCCATCAGCTCCGGCTCCCGAGTCAAATCCTGCAGATCTTCCGGATCCGGAACCTGCCGCCACACCGGCTCCGGGGATCGATACACCCCATGCGGATCCTGCAGGGGATGAGCCGATTGGCGGCAAGGCGGTCACAGAACCGTCTGCCGGCGAACCGGTAACTGCACCGAAACCGCTTCCCGCGGGAAGCTGTCCCTTCTGCTTTGGACCGAATGAACCCGGGGCGGAAGTGTGTCAGTGGTGCGGCAGCCGGCTGAAATAAAAATCGTATATATATTGGTCCCGGTCCGAAAAAGAAGTGCCGGGCAAAGCGGAAAAACGATGATCGGGACGATGCAGATACTCTTTGATTTTGAAGAAAGAGTACGGTATTGAAACGAACGGCATTTCAGGCAGGAAATAATGGACAAAAGGCATCGTTTGTATTCATTTCGGGAGCGCAAATCCATTGACTGCCAGTCAAAAATATACATAATTGGAATTGTGATAAGGAGGAAAAACCATGAGCGAATTTCGTACCCAGACAACATACGCAGATGAGGCGAGCGGTTTAAGATCTTATATTACCGGTGTATTCACCCGGATGGGCATTGCCGTCCTGATTACCGCTGTGGTAGCGTTTCTCGGCTTCTACAGCATTGCAACCCAGGGATTCATGTTTAACCTGCTTTCGAGCGGCATAGGAAGCATTATATTCATTGTCCCGGCAATTGCTCAGTTCGGCATCTGCATCTTCCTCAGCGCGAGGCTGATGTCCATGCAGACAAAGACAGCGACAATTCTTCTCTATGTCTATGCAGCACTGACCGGCTTTACATTCTCGATCTACGGACTTTTATATGACACCGGCACATTCTTCAGTGCCTTTGCCTTCGCATCCGTGATGTTCTTCTGCTGCGCGATCATCGGTCATACCACCAACGTTGATCTCACCAAGTTCAGCGGCATTCTGATCGGCGGTCTGATTGCTCTTGTGATCGCAAGCATTGCCAGCATCTTCATCCCGTTCCTGAGAGAGTCCCTTCTGATCAGCTACATCGGCATCATCCTGTTCCTGTTCCTCACAGCGTGGGATATGCAGAAGATCAAGGGATACTACTACGGAACCCAGGGCGGCACCGGAGTCATCGGCCAGAATCTCGCCGTATTCGGCGCATTCCAGCTCTATCTCGACTTCATCAACATCTTCCTCTACGTGCTCCGCATTCTCGGAAGCCGTTCCCGGAAGTAAGAAACGCAGAAGATTCAAGAACGGGGTCATCCCCGTTTTTATTTTCCCTTCTTTCTGCATATGCGCCGCTGGCATTTCAATCCATTGTCTTTTATGACACGCATACAGACGCAATTGATTTTTTCCCGGCTCCGCCCATTTCCGATTGCTTTGGGGTACAATGGAACCATTAAAAGAAACGGAAACGATATCTATGAAAATCATTACGGGAGTTGGCGCCGCGGTGCTGGATCATCTGAATCTTATTGAAGAGTATCCGGCCGAAGACGGAAGCACTCATATTACACAGATTATCTCTCAGGGCGGCGGTGCCTGTGCAACCGCGATCGTCGCCGCCCATCGCCTCGGCATGCACGGTCAGATGATCAGCTCCGTCGGCGATGACGAAACCGGACAGCAGATTCTCGATGGCCTTGACTTTGAAGGCATCGACACCACGATGATGGAGATTGTTCAGGGCGGTGTCTCCCCGCATTCGGAGATCATGGTCAATCCCGAAACGGGCACCCGCACCAAGTTTGTCTGCAGCAATACCCTGCCGCCGATCGAATGGAATCCGGATCAGATCGCTCTGCTTCAGAACAGCGATATTCTGCATGTGGACGGGACAAGATATGACAACGCGATGAAGGCGATTGAACTGGCGAAACAGTTCGGCATCCCGGTATCGGTAGACGGCTGTCATATGGAAGCGGACCGGGAACTGAACCGGAAGATGGCGGAGATGTCGGATATCCTGATCATGAATGCGAGATATCCGAAGCTTGTCGCCAATACCGAAACCACCGAACAGGCGCTCGCGTATTTTGCCTCGATCGGACCGAAGGTCGTCATCTCCACCCAGGGCACCCGCGGATGTCTTGCCTGGATTGACGGAAAGGTCGAGGTATTCCCCGCATATTCCGTCAAGGCGGTTGACTCCACCGGTGCGGGAGATGTGTTCCACGGTGCCTTCCTCGCCAGCTACGTCCAGTACGGAGATGTCCGCCGCTCGATCCAGTATGCGACGATTGCCGCTGCCCTCAAATGCACGCAGGTCGGCGGCAGAGCCGGCATCCCGAGCCATCAGGAAATTCTTTCCTATCTCTGACAAGGAGCAGACCATGGAAAACAGCGTAACGAAAAGCATCGCAAAGACTGCCGCCGGTTCAAAGACATCGGCTTCGAAAAAGACCGGAACCGCCGGCCGGACTTCTGCCCGCAGGAAAACCTCTTCCGCCGCGAAGAAACCGGCCGCCAAAACTTCAAACACCGTTCGCCTTACGGCTGCCGAAAAAGAACTTCTGAAAAACTACCGGAAGTGCTCGGCGATCGAAAAGAAGTTTATCAACGCAGTGACGGAGAAGGCTGCCGGCGGAATGGATTTTGACAGCATTCTCGGAATTCTGAAGGCGTTTTTCTGAAGAAAAGAAATTTCACGGTCATTGCAGGCAAAGGAGAACACAGATGATGAAGAAAATGATATGCCTCTTTGCGGGCTTCCTCCTGCTTGCCGGCTGCTCAGCACCGGCCGCCTCTGCCGCCCCGACGCCCGCACCGGGCGGTTCCTATGCGGTGGAAGAGCCGGCGGGAATCGTCAGCGCGATTGTCGGAAAGTGGAAGCTTGACAAAGTCGAAGGCACGATGAGAGGCGAAAGCGAAAAACACGAGTTCAGCCCGGAAGAGAATGCCTCGGTATACGGAGATCTCGGGAATATCTACGACTACCGGGAAGACGGGACTGCGGTAACTATCATGAGTGAGGCGAAAGAGCAGTACGAGCAGAAGGGCACCTGGGCGAAGAATGAAGACGGAAGCTTTGCGGTGACATTCGGCGAGGTGGTCTTTACCTATGTGTACAACAGTGAAGACGACAGCCTGCACCGCACCTTCGAAGCATCTTCCCAGAGTGACCGCTACACGCTGCTGGAGTTTATCTACCGGCGCGCCGAGTAAAGAGAAATAATAAGAAACTTAAAAAAAGGATTGTTCACTTTATGGCGGACAATCCTTTTCAGATTCATGGTTCAGCGCTTGATGTCGTAGTTCATGTTCATGAGGTTGCGGATGCTTTCGACGTCATCGGTGATGTTTCCGTCGCCGTGGATCGTATGCTTGATCACGGAGGAGGCAACCGCGAAGTTGACCATATCCATCGGTTTGTAATTGTGCATCATCGCATAGATCAGGCCGCTGGCGAAAGCATCGCCGCCGCCGACCCGGTCGAGGATGTTGAAGGTGAACATCTTGGATTCGAAGGTATGGCCTTTGTAATACATGAAGGCAAGCAGGCTGTTCTCGCTTCCGGAATGGGCATAGCGCACATGCCTTGCGATGCATTTGATATTCGGATATCTCTGAACAAAGGCCTGAAAGACCTCGTCCTGCTGTTCGTAGCTCGGCTGCAGGGGGATGCCGTCCTTGACATCGCCGAGGCTGTGATTTTCTTCATCCTTCCAGAGGTGATAGGGCTCGATGCCGAAGAGCACATCCACATAGGGAAGGCACTGCGTGCAGTAATCCCGGGCTTCCTCCCAGGACCAGAGCAGAGAACGGAAGTTTCCGTCCCAGCTGACGGTCAGTCCCTTTTCCTTGGCGCATTTCATCAGAAGCAGGATGAAGTCCGCACAGCTCTTGCTTAACGCCGGAGTGATGCCGGAGAGGTGGAGCCAGTCAAACCCGTCGAGCAAAGCGTCGGTATCGATGCTGGAGAAATCGTATTCGGTGATGGCGCTGTGGCGGCGGTCATAGGTCACCTTGCTGGCGCGGATTCCGTATCCGGTTTCGAGGTAATAGGTGCCGAGCCGATGCGAAGGGGTTTCCTCCGGGGTGGAGAGAATCATCGGAGTGCAGTGCACGTCGTTGCTTCGAAGCATGCGGATGGCACTTTTGCCCAGTGAGTTATTCGGGACGACGGAGAAGAAGGTGCTGTCGATACCGAGGTTGGCAAGGGCCAGGGCGATGTTGGCTTCACTGCCTCCGTAGCTGACTTCAAAATCGGTGGCCACCCTGATCTTGCCGTAGTTCGGCGGGGTAAGCCTCAGCATGATTTCTCCGAATGTGATGAATTTCTGATCGGGATGATCGCTGATCAGAGGATTGCGGTTTTCCATTGCGGGATTCTCCTTTACTGTAACAGGCAGCGCTGGCTGCAGATGTTATCTGCATTTTACCATGAACAAAATGGCGTGCCGTAAGAACGAAGTGAAGAAACCGGTGAATTTTTGTGAAAATTCAACCTGCGGCACGCCCGGACCGGTGGATTTTGCAAAAAAGTGAAAAAAAGCATTGACACGCCTGATCAGGGAATTATATGATTACTCGTGCTTGGCGAAAAAGGCTTTGTGATGCGCAAAGCCGTTTGTTTGGCTGAGATTCGGCACACATGGAAGTGTGTGCACAAAGGCGAAAGGAGATAGAAATGCCTACAATAAATCAGCTGGTACGCAAAGGCCGTACCGATAAAGTCTACAAGTCAAAGTCTCCGGCATTAAACCGCGGATACAATTCGCTCAGAAAGAAGAACACACGTCTTTCTTCTCCTCAGAAGCGCGGTGTCTGCACCCGTGTCGGCACGATGACTCCGAAAAAGCCGAATTCCGCACTCCGTAAGTACGCCCGTGTCCGTCTTTCCAACGGCATGGAAGTTACCGCGTACATTCCCGGCGTCGGACACAACCTTCAGGAACACTCTGTTGTCATGATCCGCGGCGGCCGTGTCAAGGATCTTCCGGGTGTCCGCTATCACATCATCAGAGGAACACTCGACTGCGCAGGTGTTGACGGACGCAACCAGGGCCGTTCCCTGTATGGGGCCAAGAAGCCTAAGAAGTAATAGGGGAGGATAAACGAAGATGCCAAGAAAAGGTTATATAGCAAAGCGTGATGTGCTTCCTGATCCGATTTACAATTCCAAGCTCGTCACAAAACTGATTAACAAGATCATGCTCGACGGCAAGCGCGGCACAGCGCAGACCATCCTGTATGACGCATTCAATATCGTTGAAGAGAAGACCAAGCAGAATCCCATGGAAGTCTTCGAAAAGGCGCTGGGCAATGTCATGCCTCAGCTCGAGCTCAAGGTTCGCCGTGTCGGCGGTGCCAACTACCAGGTTCCGGTGGAAGTTTCTTCCGAGCGCAAGCTCACCCTCGGACTCAGATGGCTGGTCAACTACGCACGTCTGCGTCATGAGCCGACCATGGAACAGCGTCTTGCGGGTGAAATCATCGACGCAGCCAACGGCAGCGGCGCTTCCGTAAAGAAGAAGGAAGACACTCACAAGATGGCAGAAGCGAACAAGGCGTTTGCGCACTTCCGCTGGTAATCATTCAGTTATTCAGGGATAAGAAAGGAGCAGGTTATGCCGAGAGAGTTCCCGCTTAATAAAATTCGTAATATCGGAATCATGGCTCATATCGATGCCGGCAAAACGACAACGACTGAACGTATTCTGTATTACACAGGAAAGATTCACAAAATCGGTGAGACGCATGACGGTGCTTCCCAGATGGACTGGATGGCACAGGAACAGGAACGCGGTATTACGATTACAAGTGCCGCTACCACCTGCCAGTGGCAGGACTGCCAGATCAATATCATCGATACTCCGGGTCACGTTGACTTCACCGCTGAAGTAGAGCGTTCCCTGAGAGTTCTCGACGGAGCCGTAACGGTCCTTGACTCCAAGGCCGGTGTGGAACCGCAGACAGAAACCGTATGGCGTCAGGCTACCGAATACCGCGTACCGCGCATCGTCTTCTCCAACAAGATGGATGCGACCGGAGCGGATTTCCAGATGTCTGTCGATTCCATCGGCAACCGTCTCGGGGCGAAGGCTGCGGCGATTCAGATGCCGATCGGTGCGGAACAGAGTTTCCGCGGTATCATCGACCTGGTTGAAATGAAACAGGAGATGTACAACAACGACCTCGGCACCGATATCCGCATTTCGGAAATCGATGCGCAGTATAAGGAAAAGGCAGAGGAAATGCATCAGATCATGCTGGAAGCGATCGCCGATTACGACGACGACCTCATGATGAAGGTGCTCGAAGGCGAAGAGCCGACCGTTGAAGAGATCAAGCATGCCATCCGCCAGGGTGTCATGACCGCTGACTTCTTCCCGGTTCTTTGCGGAAGCGCCTATAAGAATAAGGGTGTTCAGCTCCTCCTCGATGCGGTGGTGGATTATCTGCCCGCACCTACCGATATTCCGGCGATCAAGGGTCACCTGGAAAACGGTGAGGAAGAAGAACGCCACGCAAGCGATGAAGAGCCGTTCAGCGCTCTTGCCTTCAAGGTTGCGACCGACCCGTTTGTCGGACGTCTGACCTACTTCCGGGTTTACTCCGGAATCGCGACGGCAGGCAGCTATGTGCTCAATGCCAGCAAGGACAAGAGAGAGCGGTTCGGACGTCTCGTCCGCATGCACGCCAACCACAGAGCGGATATCACAGAGGTCTATGCCGGTGATATCGCCGGTGCGGTCGGTCTCAAGAACACGACAACCGGCGACACGCTGTGTGATGAAAACCATCCGATCATTCTCGAATCCATGGTCTTCCCGGAGCCGGTCATCCAGATGTCCGTCGAGCCGAAGACCAAGCAGGACGGTCAGAAGATGGACAACGCGCTTGCCAAGCTCGCGGAAGAAGATCCGACCTTCCGTACCTACACGGATGAGGAAACCGGACAGACGATCATCGCCGGTGTCGGTGAGCTTCAGCTCGACATCATCATGGACCGCATGAAGCGCGAGTTCAAAGTCGAAGCGACAGCCGGCGCACCTCAGGTTGCCTACCGCGAAACGATCCGCGGTGAAGCCGAGTGCGAAGGCAAGTTCGTCCGTCAGACCGGCGGTCACGGTCAGTACGGTCATGTCTGGATTCGCTTCGAGCCGAATGAAGGCAAGGGCTTCGAGTTTGTGGACGCAACCGTCGGCGGATCCATTCCGAAGGAATACATCAAGCCGACCCAGCAGGGTCTTGAGGATGCGCTGAACAACGGCCTTGTGGCGGGCTACCCCGTCGTAGACATCAAGGCGACGCTGTTCGACGGAAGCTACCATGATGTTGACTCCAGTGAGCAGGCATACAAGATCGCCGCAAGCCTTGCCCTCAAGGAAGCTGCGAAGAAGTGCCAGCCGGTCATTCTCGAACCGGTCATGAGAGTAGATGTCACGGCACCGTCAGAATACCTCGGTTCCGTCATGGGCGATATCGTGAAGCGCCGCGGTCAGATCAGACAGCAGGAAGAAACCGGCAACGCGATCAAGATCGAGAGCTTCATTCCTCTTTCCGAAATGTTCGGCTACGTAACCGACCTCAGAAGCTTTACCCAGGGCCGCGGAACGTATGTCATGCAGACGGATCACTATGAGGAAGTGCCGAAGAATATCGCCAAGGAAATCATCGAAAAGAACTCTGCGAAAGCAGATAAGTAATCGTTGCAAATGAAAACCGTTTATCTTAAAATGATAGCGGTCTGAAACAAGCTAAAATATTGGAGGAAAACTAAAATGGCTAAGGAACATTTCGACCGATCCCTCGAACATGTAAACATTGGTACGATCGGTCACGTTGACCACGGTAAGACAACTCTGACTGCCGCGATCACAAAGTATCTCGCTGAGCATCCTGAAGATGGTGCTGCCAAGTTCGAAGCATACGACAAGATTGACGGTGCTCCGGAAGAAAAAGCACGTGGTATCACGATCAACACCGCTCACGTTGAGTACAGCACAAAGAAGCGTCACTATGCACATGTTGACTGCCCGGGTCACGCTGACTATGTTAAAAACATGATCACAGGTGCTGCGCAGATGGATGGTGCGA
>JAFWCM010000311.1 GCA_017536885.1 Solobacterium sp. | reverse complement strand
CGGAAAGCCGGGCAAACTGACCGATGAGGAGTTTGAGATCATCAAATCCCATACCGTCCGCGGCGGCGAAATCCTCGCCAGCTTCAAGAGCCTCAAAGACGCCGATGAAGGCGCCCTGTATCACCATGAGCGCTATGACGGACACGGCTATCCCGAAGGAAAGGCCGGCGAGGATATCCCTCTGATCGCCCGGATGATCTGCGTGGCGGATTCCTTCGATGCGATGAATACGAACCGGGTATACCGCAGCCGCCTGAGCAAAGAACACATCATCGATGAAATTGAGAAAAACAAGGGCAAACAGTTCGACCCCGACATTGCGGACATCATGTTAAGGCTGCTGAGAGAAGGAAAGATCAGAATCGGCGATCCGATCGAACAATAACTGCTCTGCCCGCACGCAGAACCCTGCTTTTACACGAAGACTTCCCGGACGGGAAGTCTTTTTGGTCGGATTGTCTCAGACCGCAATACACTCTTTGGGAAAAGGCATTTCCTTTGAAATCAGGGAATGCGCCGCGAAAAAAAAAGCCGGGAATTCCGGCTTTCATCAGGATTTATTTGGCTGCAGGGAATTCAAACGGTTCTTTTCCGCCCTCTTTGAACCACTCTTCCATGGAAACCACAATCTGCTTCTTCACATTGTCCGGGGAACGGAGCCATCCTTCAAACTCTGTGTTGGGATCCACATTCGGATCTTTCATCGCCTCGCGGTCGTGTGCCATCTGGTTGACCACGGCTCTGCGAAGGAAGGAATGATAGGTCTCTCCGGTCTGATCGCAGTGTGCCTTGATGATATTCTTGCTGCCCTTTAACATCGGGAATGCAATCGTATCATATGCTTCGGGATCATAAACGCCATTTGCTTTCTTATCGTCGCTCATTTCAGTTATCTCCTTTTCTTTTCTGTTGTTCTGCTTTCATTGTACAGGAGAATTGCGGATTTCACTCAGAATTTTCCGAAGAGGCGCTTCCTTCCATCTCTGCCAGGGTCCGATACGGCGGACAGGTTTTCAGCATTTCTTCATGGGTGCCCTGATCGAGGATCTTTCCATCCTGCATATACATGATCTGGTCCGCGTTCATCACGGTCGAAAGCCGGTGGGCGACAAGAACCACCGTTCTTCCCTTTCGCATGTTATCGATCGCTTCCTGAATATAAGCCTGGGTCACATTGTCGAGGGCAGAGGTAGCCTCATCGAACAGGATGATGCGGGTATTCCGGATCATGGCCCGGGCGATGGCGAGACGCTGTCTCTGACCGCCGGAGAGATTCACGCCGCCCTCGCCGATGATCGTGTCATAGCCATCCGTCATCTTTTCGATATCCTCATCGATGCAGGCAAGCCGGCAGACTTCCCGCATTTCCTCTTCGCTAAGATCCGGTTTGATGAGTTTGAGGTTATCTCTGACCGACATATTGAAGATATACGGGCTCTGGCTGACCACCGTGATATTTCCCCGCACCGCATCGCGGGACAGCTCGCGGATATCGACACCGTCGAGCATGACCTTGCCGGAATCGGCCTCATAGAGCTTGTCGATCAGGTTGAAGGTTGTGGTCTTGCCGCAGCCGCTGCGGCCGACGATCGCCGCCGTTTTTCCGGCCGGAATCGTGAAGGAGAGATGTTCGAGGATGTTTCTGCCGGGGTGTTCGGGATCTTCATGGTCGTAGGCAAAGGTGACATCGTCGAATCTGATTTCTCCCTGCGGGTTTTCGAGCTCTCTTGTTCCGAAATGTTCGCGGGGGAATTCCCGTTCGTTGAGAAGCTCCTGAACCCGTTCGTTGGAGAGATTGAAATCGGCCAGAAATTCCATGAAGCTGCCGAAGAACTTCACGGCATTGGGGCCGAGATCGGCATAGTAGTTGTAAAGCACCAGAGCGGTGGAAGGAATCACAATCTGTTCGCTGATGAGATAGGCAAGCAGTGCGATCATCAGAAAGGAACCGAACTCACCGACTTCCCAGCGGAAGAGTTTGAGTACCCAGGAGCGCTTCTGCATGAACAGACGCTTGCCGTTGGCCTCGGCGATTCTCTCTCCCAGTTCGCCGGAAAAATCATCTTCACTGTTGAGCAGTTTGATATCCTTGGAGCCGCGCACCATCTCCCCGGTCAGTCCGTAGAACTTCTCATTGGCTTTGCGGAATTCCTTGTCATCTTTTCTTAACTGCTCGGTGCGGAAGATCTCCATAAACGACTGCACCGCCATCATCATGATGACAAACAGGCACACCGCCGGGCTCACGATGAACATCGCGATCAGGATGCCGGCATAGCTCAGAATCTGGGTGACCATATCCGCAAGGGAGTTGAAACCGGAGGCGATTCTTCCGGTATCGCCGGTTAGTCTCTGAATGAAGAGACCGCTGCCGTTTTCATCGAGGCATTTGCTCTGCATCTGCAGAACGCCTCTGACGAGATCGTTTTCGAGTGCTGTCAGGGTTTTGGTATACATCCGGTTATACCCCTGGTTGCTGACGACAAGAAAGAGATTTCGCAGCAGTTGGATCACGAGGATCGCAAAGGCGATGTACATGACCCGCCACGCCTCGTTGTTGGCATAGGCACGGATGATGCGGGCGCTGACGATCGGTGCCGCAACGCCGAGAAAGGCGCTGATCATCTGACAGGTCACCGCGAAGATCAGCAGGTGTTTATGCTGTTTTACATAGTTCCAGGAGAAGGTGATGCTTTTCCAGGTCGTATTGTACAGGCTGAATCTGCAGGTGTAGATATTCTCGCCGTTTTCATACCGCCACTCGAAGAGGTCTCTGATATAGCGGAAGCTGTCTGTCTTTTCCGGATCCGCAGCCTCCCCGGAAACTCTCAGCGTCAGGTTCAGATCCCCGTTGCTTACTCTGCTCTTTACCGAAAAGGAGGCGTTGGGAAACTGTTTTTCACAGACGGACAAAAGAATGCGCACATCCTGGATCAGCGCTTTCTTCTTTTTCGAATCAGTGCTCTTCTTTCCCGCTTCCGCTTCCACGCGCGCGAGCACTTCCTGTTTTGATTCTGGATTCAGTCTGCCTTGATAATCCATACCCAGTCCCCCACCCGGTCTGTTTCAAACTGCCCGGCTGATCTTCTTTAACCGCCGGCGCTCAAGCAGCTGCCGGAGTTTCTCTTCCTGCATCTTTCCGAACGATTCTTCTGTACAGTACCGTTGTTCCATTGCCCTGTCTCTGATCAGCCCGGCAATGCATGTCTTGTTTTCTGTCATCGGCGGATCATACAGCAATACAAATGCCGAAAGCTCCGCAAGCATCCCGCCGGCATCCCCTTCGCGGCAGTCTTCAAAGTCAATCCCGACCGCTTCGCTGTCACAGAAGAGGAAGTTGCGGAGATTCATGTCGTTCTGAATCAGCCCGGTGATCTCATAAAAGGAAATCGTCCATGCAAGCAGGGAATGCCAGGGGTGCAGATCGAGCCCTTCTCTCTCCTGCCTGGCTAACAGGCTCACATAATCCTCTCCGAACAGACGCGACAGAATAAGGCTTTTCTCCTTCTGTTCCAGCAATTTCGCGCAGCGAAGTCCGCTTCCTTCCATGCGCCGGTATACATCCGCTTCCCGAAGGCAGCTTTCGGCACTGACAAAGGTCTTTTCCACTGCCGGTCCATACGGAGTCTCAATAGGCGTTACCTTGGAGAGTCTTCGATCATCGATCGCTTTCATTTTCTCAGTTCACGATCAGTTTTACGATATTGCGCACATTGCGCTTCATGTTGGGATCGCCGAAGACGATGAGCTTTACCGTCCCGTCCTCTTCTTTTGCAAGATATGCCAGCGACTGCTCGTTAATCTCCTCACTCAAGATCTCTGCCGAATACTCGTCATCCGCAACCGCACTGACACCCTTTATTTTATCGGCATCGATGCCGGCGGCGATCAGTACATCCCGGATCGAAATGCCCGGCTGACGGACTTCAATCTGCTCTCCCTTGCCGTTGACAATACTGCCGCTGACCTCACTCATGGTCAGTTTTTCCAGCTGAACATAGCTGTCCTTTCCCTGATGCTGAATCAGCAGGCTTCCCTCGGGCACTGTTGTGCGGGTGTTCAGATGCACGACGGCAAACACCGCTGTCACAAGGACCACCAGTCCCACGACAATTAAAATCATCTTTTTGTTTTTCATTTTATTCTTTCCCCTTTGTTTCCATTTCTTTCCCCAGCGCAAGCGCTCTTTGATACGCTTCCGGTGTATTGCAGTTCATCAGCAGCTCCGGATCTTCCCGATACTCGAGAAACCGGTGCGGTACACTTTGGATCAGTTCCCGCATCGATCCCCTGCCCGTTTCCAGAATCTTTTCCGCCAGCGGATAGAGATCGCTGCAGTATACCGCAAGCAGCGGTTCCCAATGCCCCTGGCATTCGAGCAATGTAATCTTTTCGCTGCCCTCCGCATGCGCTTTAAGAAGCGCCCGCAGCGTATCTTCCCTGACTAACGGCGTATCCACCGCCATGACAAGACAGCTTTCATGCCCTGCTTCTCTCATGCATGAAGCAATCCCGGCCAACGGACCTCTCTCCGGGCAGAGATCCGGTATGCATCGGACCCCGGGCAGACTGCAGTCCTTTCCCGAAACCATGATGTCATCCAGGCCAAGATGTTTCAGCAGACTTATCTGATATTCCAGCAGGGAGGTTCCGAGAAACGGAAGGTCCGCCTTGTCGCGTCCCATACGCGAACTCTTTCCTCCCGCCAGCACGATGGCCGAAAACTCTTCGGTATTCTCTGGCTTCATGACGCCTTCTTTCTATGCCAGGAAGGCGCATTGACCACCGGCAGAAGCCGTTCGATCAGCGGGATCGCAATCAGACCGCACAATGCACCGGTCGAACAGGCAATCCCTGCATACAAAAGAAGAACCACGCCTTTCAGCTGAAAGATCAGGGCATTTGCGGTTAATGAAGCGGTGAGCGGGGCGATGATACAGGCAGCCATCACAGCCGTTTCCTTCTTCGCCCTGCGCAAAAGGAGAAACACAAGATCGATTGCGATCCCGGGAATCATATATGCGATCGGGGAGAGCGCCCCGAGGCTTCCGGTCGCGCCGAGCGCCAGGGCAATTCCGCTTTGCAGCGCTCCCATCAGAAGTCCGCTTCCGAAGGTGTCCGTAAGGGCTGCGCCGATCACAAGAAACATCAGGGAGAAACTCGTTCCGATTCCTCCCGGCACATGAAGTGCGTCGGTCAGTACATTGGCAAACGGTGAAATCAGCCGCTTGGAGATAATGCCGAGATCACAGCAGATTGCCATGTACAGCAGTTTTCTCAGCTGTATTCTTTTCATTTGATCGCTCCTTTTCCAGAATAGAAGGCATCGCTGTTTTCAGCGATACCCCGGTGAGGGTTTCCTCACGGCCCGTGTGTCATGGCTCCCACTTTAGATCACCGGGCTCGGAGTTTTTTGAAGAATTCGAATTTCTTCCCTTCCATTATAGACGTACAAAAGGGAATGACCAGTCCGGGATCTTCCATTCCTGCATTCCCTGCAGGCATAAAAAACGCCCGGCATTGCCGGACGAAAGCCTCTTCAGATTCTCTCTCTGACATACATCAGAGCATATCCCAGCTGGTTCTGACCCTTCCATTTTTCCGTATCAAACCGGTCGGGATTATCAAGTCCGACACCGATTCCCCAGAAGAGATCGGTTTCTGAACACTTCGCGATGAATTTCGTTCCGGTTTCCTTCAGCTTCATGCGAAGCTCCTCATTCTGGGTGAATTTGGCAATCAGTCCGTCATAGACGATCAGCTGCCGTACCCCGTTCCAGACGTGTTCATCGTATCCAAACACCATGCGTCCCAGAGCCCGGATCTTTTCGGGATCCTCGGTTTCCATGATCGTGACGCCGATCGCTCCGTCATGAAAGCACTCCGCCTTCTGATACATCACATACTGTTCCATGGAAGAATACGTTCTTCCCTTTACAGTGAGCTTCGAAGGATATCTGTTGCTTAAATATCCGTTTTCCTCTTCCGGATGATGAAATCCGATCAGATATTTATGGATTGTCATGGTCTGTCCTCCTCTGTGTTCAAAGTCCTGCGGCAATCCTTTTTTCAGGCTTTGCCTGTAAAAGAATTATAGCGTTTTGTTTTAATATCTTCCTGCGTTTTCCGATGGAAGCTCTCTGCATTCGATCCGGTCCGAAATCATTTTTCGAATTCATAGAGCCGGTAGATTCGCCGATACATCTTTCCGGTGAACAGAAGACGGAATATCTTCTGTTCCTGTGCGGAAAGCTCCCGAATCAGATCTTCCCGGGTAAACCTGTGCTCCTGTACAATCCTGAGTCCCGTACCGCGGATCAAAGGCTCCAGGTCATCGTATCCGTACAGCTCCGTGACCCCGACCTCATTGACGGGATTCTTGAATTTCGATGCCTTTGCGCCAAAGACGGTATACACATCCATCAGGATATGAAGGCAGGGATACTTCTTCGAAAGAGCCAGAAAGAGAGAATGAAGCTCCTCTTCGGAAAGATACATACTGATGCCTTCCAGTACGACGACCGCGGTGTCACACTCGGGAAGGGTGCGGACCGCTTCGCTGTCTGAGGCATCCAGTGCCCTCATCCGGTAATGTTCGGTTTCCTCATAGTATCTTCTGCGGATTTCAATTACCTCTTCAAAATCACAGTCGAGCCACAGGGAAGGTTTCTTTTTCACCCGCAGACACCGGCTGTCAAGACCGCATCCGATGTGCAGCACAACCGCATCGCCGCTTTCCAGCATCTTCTCCGTCCAGTCATCAAAGACCCTTGCCCGCATCGCCATATTATAGGCAAGCCATTTTGATTTTGACTTTCCCCGGATCGGAAATGCCTCCGACTCCCAGATCTCTTCTGCCTTCGGATCATTCAGGATGATGTTTTTCTTACTGACATAGGATTTCCCGTAGAGGGGAATAAACAGGGTGTTGTTCACTTCATTCATACTCTGGTTCCTGTGATTTCTTTTTCGCCCGATTAACATTCCTCCGAAACAGAACCGGATTGTACTTCGATATCTTCATACACCGCTTCATTGCGGCCTTCACCGGTTTCGGAAAGAATACGCCTGACTTCTTCGATTGCCTCTTCCACACTGAGGTCGCTTTTGAGAAACTTCGTCAGCGGCACGCGGATCTGATCCTTTCCGCACCTGAGATAAGCGCTTTTCGAAGTGCACTTCACCACCGTCCAGAGATTGTCATTCTCATCGATCACGGCATTGCCGGCTTCCGGGGTAATCGGATACTCGGGCTGTTCGTAATGTTCCAGAAGATAGGTCTGAAAGTTCTTCTGCAATTGTACATAGTCTTCATAGAACGGCTCGATTTCCGCATAGCAGCGATCTCTCCACCCCGAACCGCCGCATTCGTTCTGATACATGTCATTGAGATCCTTTGAGATCTGTGCCACCCCGTGCGTGATGAATTCCGCAAACAGAGACGGATCATCCAGGGATTCATGATTTTTCCAGAAGCGGTCGCGTCCGATCCGGACATGAAGCAGAAGGTGTTCGAGAAGATTGCAGTACAGGAGCCGGTCCTTTTTCTGATGCCTGAACGGATGGGCTCCTGCAATCTCCGGATCGCTTAAGGTCGGAATGACATCTTCATCGATATGATGGCAGTAGAGCCCTTCCCTGGTTCTTGAGATGTTCCTGTTTTTGATCCAGGACACAGAATCGGTAAAGTAATCCGCCTCAGCCGGCCCGTATTTCTTCAGTAGATAATCGACCATTTCCGCATAGCTTTTCTGTTCAAATTCCTTCAGTTCTTCTCTTACCGCATCGATACCGCGTTTTTCATGGAGTGGCCGCAGATCTTTCGGTTCCTCACCAAGCCCGCTTCCGGTAATCCCTTCCGCGGCCTTTACCAGGACAACCCCGGTGGCATAGACATCCCCCAGACTGTTATGAGCGGGAAAATCAATTCTGTAATAGTCCGCAACGGTAGTCAGTTTCCGGTCTTTGAGCCGGGGATCTCTTTTTGGAAAAACCCCGTAGGCGGAAAGCATCGCATCATAGATCTCCTGATCCGTGATGAGATCAATTCCGGAACACCACAGAAAGGAAAGATCGAATTTGATGTTGTATCCGACGAGGGGATCGTCCTTCAGAAATTCCAGAAAGGACTCCGTGACTTCTTCCAGACGCGGGGCGTCTTTTACCATCTCCTGGGTGATTCCGTTCACCCTTGCGGCCTCGGGGCGGATCCGCTTTCCGGGATTGACATAGGTATCCCAGTATTCCTTCGCTTTTCCGTTTTCAAACCGCATGGCGGAGAGCTGAACAATCCGCTCAGAATCACAGTCAATGCCAGTTGTTTCGGTATCGACAACCACAAACCGCTTCAGCCGATTCAGATCAAACTGCTTTGAAATATAAACTGTCTTATACTCCGGCATCGAATGGCTCTTCTGCCGGAAGAGTTTTCCGTCCGGGCTGACCTTCACCGCGGCCGACGTGAGCCCGCTGAATACCGTTTCCCATTGTTCCATAAATATCTCATTCCTTTTCCTTAATCATATCCTATCCCGATACGCTTACGGAAAAGACCATAACGGAGAATGGCAGCTATTGGCAGTAAAAAACACGTTCTCCGGAATCAGGGGAAGAAATTGTTCTGGTCGGTCATGTTCACCGCATGTCAGAATTTTACGATCATACGGAATTTCTGCGGATCCCTGCCTATTACTTCCGTTCAGAAAAACGATATCACGAGACACTCCCCGAGTTCCTCTTACCATTCAGACATTATTAAGTTACTGCTGTTACTGACGGAACTGGTGACAATCAATTCCCTGATCTCTTTTGCCGTCTTTCAGATTCATAGTGTTCACGATGGAAGAAGACGGCTTATGAACTGCTCCGGCGCTTACCTGAGATGGAGCACTCCGATCTGCGAGATTCACTGCCGTCATCGCTTCGTTCTTTTACTTCATCAGCTCACTTCGATTATGTCTATATCGAAATCTGCGATCACCGATCCACCAGAGAGGAACTGCTGTGGCTGGATATATATTCCCTGCGATTCTGAATTAACTGTGTTGACGACGTATAATTTTAACCACATAAAAGCTTCGAAGCACTTTAAATACAGGTGAGAATTAATTTTCAAAAATGCATGCATGGATGGCATGAGCACACGTCGTATAAAAATGTGAAAGAGAAATGGAGATAAATGACATGGCAGAAAAGAAAAATTTAAAAAAACAGGCACTTGAAGACAATGATCTTGACCTGGTATCAGGCGGTGCTTTTACATCAGAATACAGCGATGCAGAATACTGGGATGCCGGTAAGTTGGGCTGGTGTATTCAATTACAAGTACGTACTTCAAACCAGTGGGGAAGAATTAGGCTGGGTTGAGGCCGGCGAGGCTGTAATATACAAGAAGTATATGGGCAAAAAGGCCAGCAGCAAAGCTGAAATCAAGAGATTCATGAAAAATGAATGGAATCAAATTGTTGATAACAGTCATTCCGGTTATAACAACATGCATGACTGATATCTGAAAGAGTATCGGTAATTCTCAGAAGATTCATATGATTACAGAATGCGGAAACAGGCTTCACTGAAAGCTGATCCGCATTTTATTTTTTGTCTGAGCATCATCATTTCAGGATTTTCCATTCGATTTCAGATCGGAAGTCTGCGGGGCATTTTCTCTGATCTCCTGTTTTGGCGGTGAATGGAATCCTTGCTTACTCCTTTTGTTTAACCATAGTTCCCCAGAGTTTAATTCTTACCACATAAACCTTAGGACAATAAGCGACAATCCCCGGTAATTCAATTGCCGGGAAGAAGCACACCTTAGAAAGTCTTTTTCCCAGTGTACCATCTCAGTCATTTGTAACATTAAGAATTGTTTGAACTGCACCTAACCCCTTTGGAAGGATCAGGTGTGTTTTATGCTATGAATTCATCTGTGCCTGCAGCTTTCTCTTCCGATGCCCGTCCCGGTTATCGCGGTGTTTATCGATATTCGGATATGCTTATGATTCAACTATTTGTCAGCGTCATTTAACATCAGATATGATTGAGACGCCACACCAGAGGATGATCGGACTTTGTTTCATTCTTCAAAAATAAAGGCGCGGATCACTTCAGCGGTTTCTCTCTGCTGGCTGTCCGGGGTTACAGCGGCAGATGTTCCGCTGTCCTGCCCGTCATAATTTCCAAAACCGGCATGGGTGCCGCCAGGGATCACATGTTCTTCGCTTTGTTTCGGCCAGTTAACTCTGCTGTCTTCGTATCCCTTACGGTTTAGAACCGCATCCTCACTGCCGTATACCAGAAGCAGTTTTTCATCCTTCAGCTTCACGGCGGGATACGATCCCAGAAGGATCAGGCCCGTGATCTTTTCCGGATGACTCCCGGCATACATAGATGCGGTGAGCCCGCCCAGGGAATGTCCGGCGATATACCAGCTTTTATATGAGGCGCTTTTGTACGCCCGCTCAAATCCGTTCAAATCAAACAAGGCAAAATGAAACGGCGGTTCGAGAAGATAACAATCCGTTCCAAGTTCTGCAGTATGTTTCATTAACGGCGCATATGCAATGGATTCTACCTTTGCGCCGGGATAAAACACCATGGCGGTTTCCGTCCCCGGACCGTCAAAGAAAATCATTCCGTCTTCCTTCTTTACAGATACCGCAGCACTTGTCTCAAGTGCCTCATAAGCGCTCTTCTCCGCCGGGTAATAGTCAGAAAAATAAATCATTGTAAAGCAAAGCAGAAACACCGCGGCCATTGCGGCTGCGGAAACAATCCGCAAGGCGGGGGAAGAGTGCAGGGCACGGATCCTTTTGGTAATCAGAACTGCAAGCGCGATCGAAACAGCGACCGCCGCTGTGACAAACAATATGTATTTCATCAGCTGAACTCCACTGTCAGTATACTCTTTATACGTCATCCAAAAGGCAGACAATACCGCAAAGAAACAAGTACTCGGGTGTTTGACAGTCCCGGTGAATACCCATATTAACCAAAGCGCGTAATCAACGCGTTTTTTTGTGCAAAATCATGTCAAGAATCTCGTTGGAATCTATCGTAGATTATCGTAGATGTGGTATAATGGTATCAGGAGGTATTTTGCCCATGCGTGTTTCCATTCGCCCCTCAGGAAGCGATGAGATGGTCTATATCATCGCCGATGTTTACCTCGGTGATTCCAAAGACAAGCAT
>JAFWCM010000045.1 GCA_017536885.1 Solobacterium sp. | reverse complement strand
TTGCGGTCATTTCTTCGATAAAAGCATCCCTGTCATCCGGGTGAATGCCATGCAGGAATGGTTCCATCGCATCGGGAAAATCATTCCGGTCAGTATATCCCATCAGCCTGCGAAAGCCGTTTCCCCATTGTACAGACGCCAGAGACCCGTCCGGCGCGAAACTGATGACCCAGCTTCCCGCACTTGTCAGTTCGGTAAGCAGACGGATCGTTGCGGCCTGTTCTTCAATTATGTCCCTGTCCTTTTTATACTCTATCCCTACCATAAAGAGTTTCCTTCGTCTGGGTTCACTTCTCTTATTTCTGTCCTATACCCTTTATAATACCAACATTATCTTTCAGTATACGCAGTTTCCCCTTATGAGTTTATATTTTGTTCTTTTTAAATTATAGCATTGCGTGCGGTTTCCGGTAAACGCTGAAGAAGGGTTCGTTATCATCCGGCTAACGATTTGTTTCCTGCCTTTCTCAATCATGGCGGCCAGAGTATGATACTGTTTATTCATAGTTCTGCCGTGTACAATGATGAGCCGGCAAAACAATCGAACCGTCTCTCAAAGAAGAACCAGGCAGGATCGTCCGGGCAGGATGAACCAGCTGCGCAGCTCTGGATTTCCCGTTCTGAGAATACGAACCAGGGACATCTGTTTTCCGTACACAAACGGTCACGGGTGTCAGAGACAGAATAAAAACCGGTCCGCAAACCCCTGGCTATGACGATCAGAGGGATGGTACGGAAGCGCACGGCACATTTTCGGAAACTGAAAATAGTATTTGGAAATGGAGGATGCAGATAATGGATCAGAAACCCCTTGTTGGAACAGCATCAGATTATTCACAGAAACGAAACTGGCTTTCTCAGCCGGAAACCGCAGACAAAGCAGTGGACCTGGTTTATCTCTATCCGTCCAGCTGTGAGGATCCTCTGGCGGATACCATCTGTTCCGTTGATAACGCGATTATGCGGATTACGGCAAAACGCAATTTCGCCCAGCAGGCCAGCGCATTTGAACCGGTCGCCAATCTGTTCGCTCCGTACTGGCGGCAGGTAAATGGTACAAAGCTTTCCAAAATGACGTTCGAAGAGATCGATGAGGCTGAGTGGGCAGAGCCGAGAACAGATGTTTACGCGGCTCTGGATTACTACTTTGAAAATCTGAATCAGGGACGTCCGTATTTCCTTGCAGGTCATTCGCAGGGATCGCGGCTGAGCTACATGGTGCTTTCGGAATATATGAAAGAACATCCGGAGCACTATTCGAAGATGATCGCCGCTTACTGCATCGGGGATTCACTGACCAGAACCTATCTGGAGAAGAACCCGCATGTAAAGGCAGCAGAGAGAGCAGACGATCTGGGTGTCGTCGTTTCCTGGAACACGGAAGGCCCTGCGAATAAAGGAAAGGATTCTCTGGTGGTTTCTCCCGAAGCGATGTCAATCAATCCTCTTAACTGGTGTGTTGATGAAACTCCGGCAGATTCACAGCTGAATCTCGGTTCCTTTGTGCCTCACCTTCTCACCCCGGGGATGGACGAACTGCCGATCAAAGCGGATGCCGTAATCGACCTGGAAAGAGGAACCGTAATGGTCATGAATCCCGCGTTTGAAAAATATACAATCACCGGTCTCACCGGCATGCAGAATCTCGAAAAAGTGTTCGGCCCGGCAAGCTATCACGGATGTGACTATTCCTTTTTCTATCTGAACATCCGTGAAAATGCACGTCTGAGAGCCGAAGCCTGGTTTAAAAAATAACTGGTTCTCTCCGCCGGAAAGAGGACAGCGATCTTTCTGCCGATCATCATGCGCCGCAGCAAAGACGAGGAATCATTCCCATAGTTCTTCCAATGTCATTCAGACAATTCTTTCCTCATGCCAAAGGCTCCGGAAACAGTTCAGTCTGCCGCTTTCCGTCTGATAAGACTCCCTTCCTGAATCGCCGCTGCCGTCGCAGCGACGCATACAACTGCACCGCTTAACCTCAGATCAATGAACTCAAATGTCAGCGGAAGAATGAACAGCAGTCCCCCGGTCACCTTGTTTGCCATGAAATGCACCGAAATGAACTGCTTCTGTGTGATATATCCTATCGCAATATTTGCCAGCTTAATGAATGCGATAATGGCAATCCATATACAGAGCCAGATCGGAACATGCAGTACAGGCAATAGTTTCATCAGGCACACCGACGTAAACACGATATCCGCAATCGTATCCAGCCTTGAGCCAAACTCGCTTACGGTACCTGTTTTCCTCGCCACAGCACCATCGATCATATCTGATAATCCGGCAGCGAGATACAGCACATAAAATATCGGTGATAATGCCGGACAGAACAGCAAAGCGACGCTGAGCACAATTCTGATTCCAGTTATGATATTTGCCATTTTTCGTCGGTGTTCCCCCTTCTCTCACATTCCCGTCCGGATCACAGAAGCATATGCCTTTCTGACTCCGGTTGTGACATGTCTCTGCGACGGGTGTCAGCGTGGCCGGTTCTTCCGCTCCTGTGTTGATAAAAGAGTTCTGATCCTTTGGGACAGATGTGAATTCCCCACGTCTTCCGTTCTTCTTCAATGCCGCCGCAAATTGCTTTCCCCGTTCCGCTGATTCTGTGATTCAAGTCCTCTTTGGACTCCTGCTTATGAATACCAAAGGTTCCGCTGAAGTCGATGTTCTTATGCTCTGCGCAGAGATACGCGGTGACAGCCGAACAGAGAATATCCAAGGCCTGCGCAATCGCCCTGTCTGATCCGCGCCGGTCTTTTTGTGAAGGACAAAGGACGATCAGATTGGCACCATGCCGGCAGCCGCAGAAAGCCCTGCCAGCCCTGTTTTGATGCCAGGGGCTGCTGTGATCTGCCGGACTCGCTTCACTGATCAATCACCCTGCTGTTTACAACATGCTTCAATGCATGTTCAAAGTGCCGTTCAAATCTGCCGATCGCCTCCCGGCTCAGGTCATCATCCTTTAGCATATCGAAGGCGTGCATATCCGTATGGTAGATGTCAGCTTCAGCTTCCACACCGGCTGATTTCAGCATCTTCACATACTGAAGCGTCTCTGCGTAAAACGGCTCTCCGTCCCCGACGAAGGTATAGCACGGCGGCAATCCTGAATAGTCCGTCTGCCATGCCGGGGCAGCATACGGCGATACCTTCTCCCTGGCATGCCTGCGAAGATAAAACCGCCAGCCGATATGATTGCGGCGGGTATTCCAGACCCTGCCGTGATTGTCTTTTGAACTCTCCGTATCGACATTGCTGATCATGGGATATAAGGGAAACTGGTACGCAACACGGATTCCCCTGTCCTTTGCCATCATGCACACGGCGGCAGCCAGGCCTCCGCCCGCGCTCTCACCACCGACCATGAGAGTCTCTTCCCTGCCCAATGCATACTCCAGAACTTTGTAACAGTCCTCCACGGCTGCCGGATATGGCTTCTGCCACGCGAGCCGATAGCCGGGAGAATACACCGTCACGCCATACTTCTTAACAAGATCAGCCGCCCGGCTCATGTACACCATTTCCTTCATGCCGGTGATATATCCGCCTCCGTGAATCCACAACAGGCCGACCTTAACGGAAGACCGCTTTGCCGGTCTGAGAACAAGCACCGGCACATTGCCTGTTCGAATCTTCTCAACGCGAATATCTTTATCGGGAGTCAGCTTAATCTTCATATCTTCTCAACTCTTTCTGCCGCAGTGCGGGCAATTCCCCTCATGACCCGAAAACGGTCTGCCGCAGTCCGGACATGTCTGCTGCTCATCGGATTGGACGAACCCCCGGTATTTCTGCTGAGCCTGCCTGAGTGCTCTCAGAAACACTCCTGCATATAATTCATGACCATGGTTCCTGCGGATTCGAAACGCTCTTGCACGTTTGGAGACGTGTCCTCAGCCAATGAGAACGGAGCTCCGCTGATCAGTCCAGGAATCCGGAAAGATCGATCCGGGTCCATTCGGGACCGCCGACTACCTGAAGCCAGAGCATCTTTGTTTCAGGAACCACCACGATCTGATACATGGTCAGTTCATTCATGGCTCCGCCTTTTTCTACGGGGGTTTCGATGATTTCCTGCATCTGTAGGGCGTCGATCCTGCCTTTGTAATTTTCGCTTAGTGTAATAAGATTCCTTCGCCTGGTCAAACCCTCCCAGGAGGCCGCATCAGAGGGCGTGGCAAAAAGCCAGTCCGGATTCACGTAATAATTCGTGGATACCAGCAATCCGTCCGGAAGATCTGTATTGCCTGTTTTTACGCCGGTCGGACACCATTCGTAGGAGCGTGCCGACTGACTGTCAGCCACGTTGATAATATAAGAACCGCTGCAGGCTACGGTATTGAAAAACAATTCCCAGTCGTTCAGTTCATCCGTTTCAAACATTGCGGAGAAAAGCATCGTGGTTCCCTGGATCCTGTCAGTCTGAGTCTTGATATTGGTGGATGGAGTCCCGTTATTCAGCTCCATAAAAATCCCTTTTTCATTGATGGCATTATACGTATTGATCTCGCCGGCGTAGCCAATGGCCGCGACAGCCAGAGAACCATCTGCCGGATGGTAGACAGTGATCACCATATCATCTTTCAGCGGGGCAAAAGCATTGGAGTAATCATAGTTTCTGCCTGCAACCAGCGGTCCGGAAGAATACTCATCCCAGCAAAACACCGCACTGCATTTGGGAAGGCCGCCAATACGCTCCAGTGCATTTACAACCTGGATCTGATCTATTGTTAGGCCCGAGGTCTCTGAAGCTCCCTCCATATATTCACGCATGCTGTTTGTGTACTGTGCCTGATCCAGTGCGATGATACTCTTCGATCTTTCCGTGTTTTCAGAACTTAAGGCAATCATATTTTCAACAAAATCATGTACTTCATACAGTTCGTCTTTCATCAGCTTTCCATACTGACGGCCCATTTCACGCCAGGTTCCATGCAGACTGACCACGCTGATGTTGTTCATACTGGCTTTAGATCCCTGTTCAAAAAACTGATCCGCATCCGCGGCAGTCAGAACCTGTTTCTCTTTCTCCGGTTCGGGTGAGGCATTTACTGCACATCCCGCCAACAGTACACACAGCTGGCAGACAAGCAGGATAAGAGCTTTTCTGGGCATGGTTTTATCTCCTCTGTTTTTATTGATTTCACACATCACAATTCAGACGCCGACAACATTTAACAGCGGCGTCAGCTGCATTGTGATTTTCCAGACAGCAGCCCTCTGACTTTCGACTCTGATACTTATGAAAACAGAAAGATCAACCATCATCGATGCCTCAAAAGATCAGAACATTCCAGAAATGATGCAATGAAATATGCATGCGGTGATTGAAACGCAAAAGACAAAGCACTTAACCAGTCATATCCTTCAGTTACCGGAAGCGCCAATTCTCTTTCTCCTGTCTGAGGCATCCGTACGCATATCCCGGCAATCTCAGCCATCTCGGTCAGCACCGTCGATTACTGCCCGTTCCGGATCTTCACAGGGAAAAGTCAGCCGGAATTGCCTGAACTGCCGAACATAGCAGCACAGCTGTAAATCCCAGTGTTTCTTCTGTCACATGGCAGCATTTTCGTAACTATTCTTACTCCCTGCTCTGAAGGAGCTTCGTAATATCCTGTACGCAGCGGTCGATACACTTCTTTCCATCCGGAAGTTCCGGATGCCGGTCCAGATAATCAATAATTCTGATACAGCCAAGAAGCTGTGCAGTATTCTTTGTATCACGAAGCGTCTCTTCATCTGCATCATCCAGATATAATTCAAAAATCCGATCACAGATTCTCGCGGCTGTTTCGACGTCAATTCCCAGCATATACGCAGCTTTCGGTTCGATTGAAGGAAACTGACGATATGATACAAACACTGTTGCAAGTTCAAAAATCGGATCTCCCGTACTGAGCGTATCCATGTCAATGAGCATCAGTTCCTCTCCGCATAACAAAACATTCTTCATGTGAAAATCCGCATGTATGATCGTCTTCGTATCCGGAATCGTATTCACAAAGTCATCCAGCTTTGAACAGAGATTTTCAGGCAATAACTTATGAACCTTCGGAAGCCAGCTAAGTGTCTTCTGTTTCATATCCGGAAGATCACCCGGTTCCGCTGTAATAGCATGGATTGACTTCATTAATTCTACAGACTGTTTGAGGAAGCTCTCAAAATGCTCCGGAGATTCCCTGATATAGTCAGCAGAGGATTTCGCCTCCAGAAGTTCAAACACAATTCCATAGATTATTTTAGCCAATCATCAAAAGCCTCGATAAAACGATATATAATAATCGGTCCGTCACCGCCCATGTACGGCAATGCCTGAATCGTATTGAAATCTATCCATTCGAACGCTTCTTCCTCAGTGAATTCTTCTTTCTCCATGAGCCATTTGACCATCAGGTCATAATCGTAAATGGCTCTGTTATTATGGGACACTCCGATCAATGCCGAATCATAGGAATAATTGGTAAGATACTTCACTCCGTCATATCCGTTTTCCAGCAACCGCTCTTCTGCGGTCATGTTACTTCTCCCATGGAACATCACCCCTTGTGAAATGGCCATAAGCACTGACCTTGTTGTAATTCACATTCAAAAGGTCCAGCTGTTTTATGATCCCTTTGGGTGTCAGATCATAATTCTCCCGAACAAACGCTTCAATGAACGCCAGGGACTGCCACTCGGTACCGAACGTTTCGACATGAACAGATACCGGTTTTGCCACTCCGATAGCATAAGCGATCTGTACTTCTGCCCTGTCAGCGTAACCGGCACGGATAATATCCCTCGCAATCTTCCGGGCCATGTAAGCACCGGAGCGATCAACCTTTGAGGGATCTTTTCCTGAGAGTGCTCCGCCGCCGATTCTACCGACGCCCCCATAGGTATCGCATGCAAGCTTTCTGCCGGTAACACCGCAATCCGCAAATGGACCGCCAATCACAAATCTTCCGTTCGGATTCACCAGTTTTTTGAAATCCGCATTCAGACCGTACCTGGCAGCTACCTCAAACATAAAAAAGATATCCCCTTTGCACTGCTTGAGATACTGAAAGAATATACCGACAAAAATCATTGCTTGTCCGCTTCCGATCTTATCGATCTCATGAAATCCCAGTATGGCTTGGAACTGGAGCGGCGCACATTATACGCAAACATCAGATTCCTCAGGAAGTTTGGATACATGATTGAAGACTGGAATATGAATCAAGTCGGATACAGACTCATGGAACATCAATTCTCCCCAAAGGAAGTTTTCGCATTATGTGATCTCCTCCATGATTGCGGCCAACTTAAGCCTGGGGAAAAGAAAAAATTGAAAGCCAAGCTGCTGGGGACCTTGAGTGTATTCCTAAGGGAAAATCACAAGTGACCAGCATTACCTGGAATCATAAAACACAGGAAGCAGCCACAGATCCCGATGATCCATACTTGCTTCCTGTGTTTTCTGTCTTCAGATCAGTCTGAAATGCCGGAAGGCATCCATAATCGCCT
>JAFWCM010000310.1 GCA_017536885.1 Solobacterium sp. | reverse complement strand
ACTCTGCGGAAGAGGCTTCCAGCTCTTCCAGCTGTTCCTTCATGCGGCTGTAGTCCATGGAGAGAACAGACGGAGCGATGATTGTTTTTCTTCTCATTACCAGGTCTCCCTTCTGTTTCGAATCAGTTTCAGTATATCGAGATAGTTGTCATAGCGGGTCTTGCTGATGAGGCCGTCGGAGACTGCCTGCTTGATCCCGCAGTCGGGTTCGTTTTCGTGAATGCAGTCATTGAAGCGGCAATGGTGCAGATAGGGAACAAAGTCCGGAATCGTATCCGCAAGCTCCTCCGCTTTCATCATCGAAAAATCAAGCGAGGAGAAGCCGGGGGTATCCGCGACCAGCCCGCCTGCGACCTCATGAAGTTCGCTGTGCCTGGTCGTGTGTTTTCCTCTTCCCAGGGCTTTGGAAATCTCCTGGGTCTCAAGATGGAATTCCGGATTGATCTCATTCAGCAGGGTGCTTTTGCCGGCTCCGCTCTGGCCCGTGAGCACCGTAATCTTATCCCGGAAGAGATCGGCGAATGCGGGATTGAGGGAATCCTTCCCGTTGCGGATCACCCGCATCTCTCCTTCTTCGTATTCGCGGATTTCCCGCTCCGTGGTTTCATCGATCCCGAGATCGCACTTGGTCACACACAGCAGCGGCGTGATCCCTGCATGCATGATCAGGGAGGAAAGCCGGTCGATCAGTGCCGTCGAAAAGTCCGGTTCCTTCACCGACATCACAATCAGCGCCTGATCGACATTGGCGCAGGCCGGCCGGATCAGGCAGCTGCGCCGCTTTTCGATTTTCTCGATGCCCCAGTCGTGATGCGTTTCCCTGACCGAAACGAGATCGCCGACCACCGGGGAAAACCCGCGGCGCAGTCGGCCGAGGGCTACGGCATTGACGCGGCGTCCGTCTTCGAGCAGAACGGTATAATCCTTCGAAAGAATTCTGACAACTCTCCCCTGCATCACATTCTCCGATCAATAGTAATAGAGAACGACATAGGTGTCATCCTTCTGGGTGTATTCACTGCCTGCCTCGGGATCGCTTCGGATCACAACGCCGGTGTTGAGATTGGCGATTTCTTCTTCGGAAAGACCGGTGGTATCGAGGGTCGAAGAGAACACCTCAACCCCCATCGATTCGAGCAGTGCCGAAGCCTCTTCCACCGGCATGCCGTTGATATCATCAGGGATCCGGATCGTAGGATAGCGGGCGTAAATCAGGCGGATTTCGCCGGCGGTATTGGGATTGAACATATCCCCCGGCTTCAGCAGCTCCTGGCTGATGATCGTGCCGGGTGAAACGGTATCGCTGGTCTCTTCCCGGGTCGATACCTTGAGATAGGTGTACTGGGACAGATCGCGTATCACTTCGTTGATATTGTAACCGGAATAGTCCGGCACCTTGACGCCGATGCCGGAGGAGACCACGACGCTGATGCGGGATCCCTTTTCGACTTCGCTTCCGACCTCGGGACTCACGGAGATGATCTCCCCCTTTTCGGTGCTT
Organism: Solobacterium sp.; assembly: GCA_017536885.1. Classification (GTDB taxonomy): domain Bacteria; phylum Bacillota_I; class Bacilli_A; order Erysipelotrichales; family Erysipelotrichaceae; genus Bulleidia. The sequence goes on along the minus strand of JAFWCM010000310.1, from coordinate 4,267 downwards.
TCGGTCAGGGTGTATTCCACATTGCCGGTATCCAGCACCAGGCTTTCATCGGTGCATTTCGCCCTGGCATCGGTCAGACTCATGCCGACGAGATTGGGAACTTCGACCGTCTTGGCAGCGGGGTTGAGCACGCCCGAAAGCGAAAGCGCAAAATAGGCGCCGCTCATGCCGAGCAATGCGAGAAGGAAAATCAGAAGAATGAACAGCGGCCGGTTGGCATGGCTGGTCTTTTCCACTGCCGGCTTGACGACTCTTGTCCCGTCGCTTCTCTCCCGCTCCGCCGCAGCCGGGCGTTCCTTTTTCTTCAGAAGCAGTCCGCGGCTCTGCGTGCCGGTTTCGGAGAGGCCGTTTCGTGCGGCCTGCATGCGCGTCTCTTCCTTTTCGCGGCGGGCTCTGGCGTTGAGCTGTTCCGCCGTGGTCGTCAGTTTGATCTTGGCTTCATTGAGCCGCTCGGGACGCAGACAGGTTCTTAAGTCATCGAGCATCTCGTTGCACGAGCGGTATCTCTGATCGGGATTCTTCGCGGTCGCCCGGATCACGATGTTCTCCACCGACTGGGGAAGATCGGGATTGATCGAGCGGACATCGGGAATCGTGTTGTGCAGCTGCATCAAGGCGACCTGCACGGCCTGATCGGCCTTGAACGGCACATCACCCGTAAGCATTTCAAACAGCACGATGCCCAGGGCATAGATATCCGACTGCGGGCTTGCGGATTCCCCGCGCGCAAGCTCCGGCGCCAGATAATGCACGCTGCCCATGACGTTGTTGGCCTGGGTTAACTGCATGCTGCCCTTGGCAAGAGCGATGCCGAAATCGAGCATCTTGATCGAACCGTCGGATTTGACGATCACATTCTGCGGTTTGATATCACGATGGATGATCCCGCGCCGGTGCGCTTCCGCGGTGGCGCTGGTGAGCTGCTTCATGATATCGATCGCTTCTTCGGTTAACAGTGCCCCGCGCTGCTGAATCACTTTCTTCAGCGGTTTGCCGGGGACATATTCCATGACGATATAATGATGGCCTTTGTATTCGCCGACATCGTAGATCTCCACGATGTTGGGATGAGCCAGTGCCGTTGCGGCCTGGGCTTCGCGTTCGAAGCGAAGCACGGATACCGCATCGGAACAGAGCTCGGATCTCAGGATCTTGATCGCAACCTGACGGTTGAGAATCGTATCCACCGCGAGGAATACATCCGCCATTCCGCCCTGACCGATATGCTGGAATACTTCATACCGGTTGGCTATCAGGTTATTGCTCATGAGTCTCATCTCCTTCAAGATCAATGAGAATCGCGGTGATATTGTCATATCCCCCCGCGTTCATCGCGGCGGAATACAGTCTTCTTACCCGGATCGCGGGATCCATGAAGCGATCCTGTACGATCCGCCTCATGACCTCTTCTTCGACATACCCATGCAGTCCGTCGGAACAGACGAGAAAACCGCTGACTTCTTCATCGAAGCGGTCGAGATCGTATCGGATTCTGTCCCAGACTCCCAGGGCATTGGTGAGCACGTTTTTGCGGGGGAAGTTCTTCGCCTCCTCTTCGGTCAGCTCCCCGTGTCTCAGCATGTCGTTGACCAGTGTATGATCGACGGTAAGAAGTTTCATCGAATGATCTTTGTAATATGCATAAGTGCGGCTGTCGCCGATATTCAGAACAAAGCGGCCGGCCCGCGAGATCAGCACGCCGGTCATCGTCGTGCCCATACCCTTCAGTCCCGGGGTATGAATGCCCGTTTCATAGATCTCCGTGTTGGCGGCGGGGATTTCCAGGGAGAGCCAGCGGCGCACTTCCGTTTCGTTTTCGAAGCTGTCAGCCAGGGAAAACGCCATCGAGAAATGCGATACCGCGAGCCGGCTTGCGACATCACCGCCCTTGCCGCCGCCGATGCCGTCGCAGACGATTGCGAAAACATCTCCCGAGGCATTGGAGGCGATCACATAGTTATCCTGATTGGTACGGCGCAGTTTTCCGCGGTCCGTGATTCCGAAATATTTCATTGACTGATCCCTTCATGACGCGCACGCAGCTGTCCGCACGCCGCATCAATATCATCTCCATGCCGGCTTCTCAGCGTCGCCTTGACACCGTTCTTCATGATCACGTCATAAAAATGAAGCGCCCTTCTTTCCCCGCTGGTGAAAAAGCCGTTCTCACTGACTTCATTGTAGGGAATGAGATTGATATAGGCGTTCATGCCGCGGACAAGATCTGCAAGCTGTCTTGCATGATCGTCGCTGTCGTTGACATCCTTAAGAAGAATGTATTCAAGGGTCAGACGACGGTGATTGCCCTCGCTGTATTCCTTCAGCGCATCCATCAGCTCATCGAGCGGATATGCCCTGTCCACCGGCATCAGCTGCCGGCGCAGTTCATCCGTGGGCGCGTGAAGCGAAATTGCGAGATTGTACTGGTAATGCCCCTGGGCAAAGCGGCGGATCATCGGCACGATGCCGCAGGTGCTGATGGTGATATGGCGGGCTCCGATCGCAAGGCCGTGATCGCTGTTGATCACCGCACAGAAATTCATCACATTCTCATAGTTGTCGAACGGTTCTCCCGTTCCCATGACGACCACGTTGTCCACCCGTTCATTCACCGCATCGAGTTCTTTCTGGATATACATGATCTGACCGACGATCTCGCCGGCGGTAAGATCACGCTTCTTTTTGAGCAGGCCCGAGGCGCAGAACGCACAGCCCATGTTGCAGCCGACCTGGGTGCTCACACAGACGCTCTTGCCGAAATTAAAATGCATCAGAACCGTCTCCACCGTCGAGCCGTCCGCAAGTTCAAACAGATACTTGGCGGTGAGGTCTCTTGCGACCTGCTTATCGATCAGTTTCACGGGCATGATGAAAAACTCCTCTGCCAGTTCTTTCTGCAGAGCGGCAGGAAGATCGCTCATCTCCTCAAAACTTTCCGCCCGTTTTCGGTAAAGCCAGTTATATAGCTGTCTGGCACGGTAGGGCTTCTGACCGTGTGCCTTCAGCAGATCTTCCGTTTCCGGAAGAGTAAAATCATAAATTGTCCGCATACCACCATATATTAGCATAACCGCACCCGTTCTGAACAAAGTAAAAACCCGCTTTGCGGCGGGCTTTACCGTTTGATCTTCTGCAGAATATCGGTAACGGGCTTCAGGATTTCCCTGCCGTCCTTTTCCCATCCCTTTTTCGTCTTCCTGCCGCAGTACGGGCATTTATACGCGTATTCGGGAATGGACTTTCTGCATTTCGGGCAGATCATACTCAGCTGAGAGCAGCGGTGATGATCGCCATGGAATAGACCTCAAGGGCATTGCAGCCTCTGGAGAGGTCGTTGATCTGAGCATTGAGACCGAGCAGAATCGGACCGTATGCTTCGAAGTTACCCATACGCTGGGCAATCTTGTAACCGATGTTTCCGGCGTTGATGTCCGGGAAGATGAAGGTGTTGGCATAGCCGGCAACCAGATTGTTCGGGCACTTGGTGCGGGCAACCCGGGGCGAAACAGCTGCGTCAAACTGAAGTTCGCCTTCGATCGGCGTATTCGGGAATTTTGCCTTTGCCTTGGCGGCTGCGGAGCGGACCTTCTCCACCTCTTCGCCTTTACCGGAGCCAAGCGTGGAATAAGAGAGGAATGCGACTTTCGGATTGACGCCGAAGACCTTCGCACATTCGATCGTCTCACCGCAGATTTCAACGAGCTCATCTTCACTCGGTTTGATGTTGATGGCGCAGTCAGCCATTGCGAGCACTTCGTTTTCACCGGTTGCGGAAGGACGTACGAGAATGAAGCAGCTGCTTACGATTGTGTTTCCGGGCTTTGTCTTGATGATCTGAAGGGCGGGACGCACGGTGTCGGCTGTGCTGTAGGTTGCGCCGCCGAGCAGACAGTCGGCGATGCCCATCTTGACGAGCATGGTTCCGAAATAGTTGGCGCTTACGAGTGTGGTTCTCGCTTTTTCCGGTGTCATTCCCTTCGCTTTGCGCAGTTCTACGAACATGTCGACCATCTCATCAAAGCGATCCCAGTTCTTGGGGTTGATGATTTCGGCGCCGCGGATGTTGAAACCGCTTTCTTCTGCCGCCGCAGCGATCTCATCGGGATCACCGAGAAGCACAGGACGCAGGAAGGAACTTGCCAGAAGCCGGCTGGCGGCTTCAAGGATGCGGGGATCAGATCCCTCGGTAAAGACAATTCTCTTCGGGCTCTTCTTGAGCTTTCCGATCATATCTCCAAAACCAAACATTACACGTACCTCTTTCTTT
>JAFWCM010000309.1 GCA_017536885.1 Solobacterium sp. | reverse complement strand
TTCAAATCCGGCAATTCTTGTCGGTGACTTCACCTACATCGCCGACAGCGATTTTGAAAGTCACGTGACGCATCTGTATCCCTGGAACAACGACCGGCTGATCATCGGAAAATTCTGCCAGATCGCTGCCGGCGTCGAATTTGTGATGAACGGCGCCAACCATCAGATGAATTCCGTCACGACCTTTCCCTTCTACACCCTCGAGGGCTGGGACATGGATCCCCCTGCTTCTTCCGATCTTCCCCTGAAGGGAGATACCTTCATCGGCAATGACGTATGGATCGGCCAGAACGCCGTAATCCTCCCCGGGGTGCGGATCGGCGACGGAGCGATCATCGGTGCCAGCAGTGTCGTGGCCCGCGATATCGAACCATACACCGTCTGCGCCGGCAATCCCGCAAAACGGATTCGGAAGCGGTTTGACGATGAGCTTACCGCACTTCTTAAAGAACTGCGCTGGTGGGACAAAAGCATTGAGGAGATCAATGCACTGATTCCTCTTCTGACCTGCAGCGACCTTTCTTCTGTCAGGGAGGAGCTCAGAAAACTTCTGCAGAAAACCTGAGTCCCGAACCATGAGGCGGAGAGCAATCTCCGCTTTTTCATGGTCTCTCCGCAAAAAAGCCGTGCATTTTACGGCTTTGTCGGAACGATCTGTCAGCTTAATGTCCGGCAATCGGCGGGAAGGAAATTCCGATTCCCGCAAAGCCTGCAGTTCTTCCCTGCATGCATACTGCATTTTTCAAAGGAAAGCTGTATGTTACCGTTCTTTCTGATCAGGGAAAAGATCGGTAAAGCGGAATGTCCGGCAGTCCACAAGACCACGGTCGGTCAGACACAGTTCGGAAATACAGGCCAGAGAAATATAGGCCATCGTCATGAAGGGGGTATTGAACGAAACGATCGGAAAAAGTCATTCCCGGATTCTGACAGGATTCTTTCAGCGTCTTCTGTATTCTGTTCCGGTCTTTGCCGGACTATGGATTCTGTCCGAAAGTACATTGTCACAGATCCGGAACCGATCCCTGTTTTCTGTTTCAGCATACTAGGTTTCACAGGCACAGTCCACTGATGTTCATGCATGTTCCAAAGGTCTGCAGTCCGGTTCGGCTGACCCCGGCAGGTTTCAAAGAAAAAGCCGTGCATTCCCTGCAGCGGCTTTGTCAGAAGAGTTATCTGTCGGCTTTGTGCACGACAATCTGCGGGAAGGGAATTTCGATCCCCGCCGCATCGAAGAGAACCTTGATGTCCCGATTCAGCTGACGCTTTGCCTTAAAGACATTTTCTTCTTTTGTCTTTGCCCGAAATCTCAGAAGAACGGCACTGTCTCCCAGTTCTTCCACGCCCATATATTCCGGTTTGCTGAGATAGAGATCCTGATTCGCATTGTACATTTCTCTGAGCATATCCGGAATCATCTTCTCCAGGCGGGTGATATCCGTATCATAGGAAACCGCGGCGTCAACGACCGCATAGGAATCGTTTTGCGAGCGGTTCTGAAAATTGCGGATATCGGAGTTGTTTACCACCTTGAGGTTTCCGCCTTCATCTTCGATCACCGTGGTGCGGACTCCGATACTGCGGACCCTGCCGCGGAAATCATCCAGAATGATGATGTCTCCGACTTCATACTGGCGCTCGAAGATGATAAAGAGACCTGTGATGATGTCTTCGATCAGCGACTGCGCACCGAAGCCGATGATAAGGCCGATGATGCCGGCACCGGCCAGCACCGCTCCCGTATTGACGCCGAGGATGCTGAGACCCCAGATAAATGCGGTGATCACCGCCAGGTAGCGAAGCAGTCCGGTGGTGAGTATCGCAACGGTCCGGGAATGGCCGTCCTTTGCCGTGGCGTTGATGATCAGCTTCAGAATGGTGTAAATCGCCCAGATCAGCGCCAGAGCTCCGATCAGGGTAAGGATATGCGCCGCGGTGATATTCCCGCTTCGCTCAATGAGAAAATGAGATTCCTTCAGTTCCTGCATTTTCGCAACTGTCTCGGCAGAGAGCGGCAGGATCCCCGGATTCAGGGCAATCACCACGAGGATGAGGGCTATAACCAGACCGATAATACTTTTGATATCCATGATTTACTCCTTTCAGTTCACCTGTAATGTACCGTTCATTTCGTTGAAGCTCGACCAGTTGGATCCGGATCCCTCCGAATAGTTCAATGCCGCAAAGGCACTGTAGGTTTCACCCGCATGGCCGCTTCCGATCTGATATTTCAGATAGATATGATTTCCTTCGGTATAAGAGGAAGACAGCTGGGCAAGCGTACCGCCAACTGCGAAGGAACTGTATTCCAGTTCGACATCCGCGGCAGTTACCGCAGAGGGATCCAGTTCCAGATCGATGGTAACCGTCCTTCCGTCATAGGAAACGCTCCTGTTCCTCACATAATTTCCCGCATACATCGTGAATGTATTCGATTCCGCGGTTCCTTCGGTTCCGTCCTTAAACTTATAGGTCACGACAAATTTTCCGGGCCGTTTGGTATAGGCAGCCGCAGCCGCGGGGAGCCGATAGGTAACCTCATCACGCCAGCTTCCGCCTTCGCCGGCACTGCCGGAAGTATAGTCCGCCTGTCCGGCATCTCCGGTCGGCTCAAATCCGCTGCCGCTGTCGGCGTACAGCTGAATTCCGGCTTCGCCATCCCAGGCATCATTCATCGTTACATCAAAGCCGATCCAGTTGACCCACATTCCCGTATCGTCCTGGAGCACGCTGTCTATCATTCCCGAGGCGGTCGGTGCCACGTGCGGAACCGGGGTCGGAGTAGGCGTTGGTGTTGGTGTTGGTGTCGGGGTCGGGGTCGGGGTTGGTGTAGGTGTCGGAGTTGGAGTTGGAGTTGGAGTTGGTGTGGGAGTGGGAGTTGGTGTCGGCGTCGGTGTCGGTGTAGGGGTTGGCGTCGGTGTAGGGGTTGGCGTAGATGTCGGGGTTGGGGTTGGTCTTGACGGTGAAGTCGGCGGCGGGGTCGGAGTTGAGGGATCCGTCGGTGTCGGTGCCGGGACCGGCGGAACGGTCGGATCCGGCAATGGGGTCACAACCGCCGGAGTCGGGGTTCCCCGCTGAGGCGGTGTCGGGGAAGCAGAGGGAGTCGGGGACGGCCGCGGTGTCGGAGACGCAAACGGTGTTGGTGAGACCACCGGAACCGGAGATTTCTCCGGCTTGGGCGCAGGTGTTTTCACGTCCGGTTCGGGCGTGGCTGCGACGGTCACCTCAGCCGGTACAACGGGCGGCTCCTGAGGAGGAACCGGCGGTTTCACATCGCGCGGAAACAGCAGAACAGCAAAAACGGAGGCCGCCATAAAAAGGCCGCCGTTGATCCCTCCGTGCTTCTTACCTCCCTTTACCGGTTCGTAGGGTCTGGCGTATTCCGGATATCTGTCATCAATTTCTCTGATTTTCCGTCCCGGCATTTCTTTTCCCCGATTGACAGCTGTCTCCCTTCGCAGAAATTCTCTGCGAACCCTTCAGAAACAATGCTGTATATTTGATTTATTTTATCACTCTGCAGCGCATACTGTTTCTGAAACCGTTTTCAGAACATGACGATTCAGGAAACACATGACAATTCTGACATCACCGGTCATAATCATCTTGTGAATATCACTGTACTCACCATGGTTCCGGAACAGTTTGACAGCTTTCTGAATGCCCCGCTGGTCCGCCGCGCCATGGAGAAGGATACCCTGAATCTGATTATCAAAGATATCCGTGATTACGCCGGCGGCAGTTTTCGTCATATCGATGAATCTCCGTTCGGCGGCGGTTTTGGGATGGTCATGCGGTGTGAGCCGGTATTCCGCTGTCTGGATTCCCTTCCCCCGGAACCCCGGCATCTGATCGTCTTTACTCCTTCCGGAAAGCCATATACGCAGAAGCGCGCCCGCGAGCTCTCACAGCTGGATAATCTCGTACTGCTGTGCGGACATTTCGAGGGATTGGATCAGAGAATCATTGAGGAAGCAGATGAAGAAATCTCGATGGGAGATTATATTTTAAGCAGCGGTGAAATCCCCGCCATGGCAGTGATCGATTCGATCGTCCGCCTGCTTGCGGGAACCCTGCGCAGGGAAAGCGTTGAAGAGGAGTCATTTGAAAACGGGCTTCTCGAATACCCGCAGTACACAAAACCGAGATCCTGGCGCGGAAAGAATGTCCCGGAAGTGCTTCTCAGCGGACATGCGGAGAACATCCGCAGATGGAAGCTGAAGGAATCGCTTCGAAAGACCATGACACATCGGCCCGACCTTCTGCGAAACAGGAATTTTACCGAAGAAGAATTAAAACTCATGG
>JAFWCM010000308.1 GCA_017536885.1 Solobacterium sp. | reverse complement strand
TTTCCGAAAATTTTTTAAAAAATTTTTTCGCATCTTTTTCCCCTGGTTTTTACCCTCCTCTTTCCTTTGATTGGGTGCCCAATCTCCTTTTGTTATCAGGGCTTATGCGGTTTCCATGGTTTCAGCTCGTTCCATGCTTGCATGTTATGCCTGCTGTCTCATTTTCTCTTACTGCTCACAGCTCTGTTTCCGCATTAAAAAGAGGGCGATGGCTTTGGCTTCCATCGCTCTCTGATCACGCTGTGTATTGTTGTCTTCTTCAGTTATCGGATTCACTTCTCATCCTGCCCCGGATCAGCTTTCCTCTGTTCTGCACTGTTCATCTCTGTTCATGTTTCTGAAGCTTGCAAGAAAGAGATCCAGCGGTCCCTCGATTTCGATCCATCCGATTCCCTTCGGCACCAGGAGTGTTTCCCCTTTGATCACCTTTATGCCGTTGACTGTCCCTTCTCCATTCACGCAGGTATAGAAGGCGAAGCGTTCATGAAGAAATCTTCCCGCTTCCTTCACCTGCAGTCTCATCAGGGTATACAGTCCCGGCTCATCGGTGTACCGCGTTACGCGGCAGCCGAGTTCATTGACCGCGGGAAACGTCTGGAATTCGATCATCTTATCTGGGATGTTTACATTCTCATATACCGCTTCTTTTTGTATCTCCCGCTTTCTTCCCGTTTTCGGATTGATCCTGTCGTAGTCATACAGGCGCAGCGTACAGTCGGCGTTGCGGGAGATGTTGTAGAGAAGTACGCCCCTGCCTACCGCATGCAGCGTACCGGAAGGGATATCGATAAACGCATCCTTCTCCGCTTTGAGATAGCGGAGCAGTCTGTCCCACTCTCCCTGCTCGCTCATTGAAATAAACGCTTCGCGGCTTCCGGCATAATGGCCGAATTCGATCCGGCCGTCCTTTGGAGTGTCGAGAATCACCCAGGCTTCCGGTTTTCCCCGGCCCCCGTTGTAGGTTTTTGCAAAGGCATCATCGGGATGAATCTGCACCGAGAGATCCTCGATCGGGTCGAGGATATTCACCCGGATCGGCAGCTCTTCTGTCTCGCAGTCAAACCATTCGGGATATTCCCGGTACAGCTCTGAAAGCGTCATGTTCATCTCCGGCACCGTGCAGTCCGCATGGTTTTCCAGAGCGACCACGTTGTACACCTCTCCCAGAGGTTCCACATCCGTCACATAATGAAATTCATCCCTCAGCCGGGTTCCCCCGCCCCACATCCGTTCTTCGTAATACGGAAGTATTTTCACAATTCTGCTCATCGTCAGTTTCTTTCCCATGCAAGCATCTTTTTCCGGAGCTTATCTGACATCGATTTCGGCATTGACTGCACGTTTCACAATATAATCCGCAATGAAATCAAAATACGGATCATCCGCGTAAACCATGTTGTAAAAAAGAAACTGGCGCAGGCCGATGAAATGATTTTTCCGATTCACCGTCACCTTGTTCAGTTTATAAAACTCTGAGGTCATTCCCCCGCTTCCGGCCGCCATTCCGGTGGCTGCCATGCCGAGATTGTGCGGCGCCGCGCCGGTGAGAGACACTGCCCTGCCGAAAAGCTTTGCGATCTCTGCCTGATCGCTGACCTGGCTGAAGGTGATTCCCTCTTCATCCATGTCATATGCCATGCAGTACACATTGCCGTACATCTTTGCGACCAGCCAGTAGGAAAACAGGGTGATCGCAAAAACCAGAAAAACGGCCGGAATCATCACTTTCATCAGGAAGAGAAGGGCGCCGCCCCCCTCCCGCAGCGACATTCCGAAAAGAAGAAGTGCGGCCGCAAGCATGGACCCCATGATAATCTTTACAACATAACCGAAGAAGTGGCGGTTCTTCAGCATCTCCATGGCATATACCCAGTGATACTTCCCGTCTTTTCCCTGATGGAATTCTCCTGTCACTGAGGGAGTGTTTTCTCCCTCTTCTTCATAGAACTGTTCGTGTGCCTGCGCACTCTGTTTCTGGTATTCCTGCATGTTATCCTCTTTCGGGCTTCGGTTTATTGCCCGTGTAAATAATCGCTGGGACGAATGATTCCCGGGAAGACCGCAGAGCCCTGCGGCTGCCTTCTTTTCTCACGATGCGGATCTTCCGATGCGCCGTCATATCCTCTGCATCATTCATCGATATTTTACCGGACTTCTGCTTCTCTCAGCAGAAAACAATCAGAGAAACCGTCTTCTTCCCATTGCATCCTATGCATGCTTGCATGCATAATGCAGCCCTGTTCTGTTTGTTAAAAAAGACTGTCCCGGAGCTTGTCCGAAACAGCCTTCGAAAAATTCAGTTTCGCTCAGATCGTATATGCGAGTTCTTCCCTCTGAATATACGCATCCGTCCGGATCAGTCGAAGGAGAGACCCAATGCAAGCATCATATACTCGATGAAACTCATTGTCTTTTTTCCGATTTTGAACGTCACTTTCTTGGTGCCGCCGTACTCACCGCGGCCATGGAGAACCATGGTTGCCGTTCCGGCTCTGACATTGTTCGAAATGGACTGAATCTCATAATCCACGCCCATAGTCAGAATTCTTCCCTTCGAGGAGACCGTAAGGTTGCCATTCCTGGGAATGATCTGTCCGCCGGTATACTCGAAGTATTTGGCTCCTCCCGGATAATTGATCTTCACACTGGCGGAAGAGATGTTCATCCCGTTTGCGAGGACCTTGTAGGTTCCGACAATCGTACCTTCGTACGCACCGATTCCGGTTGCCTCAACCGCAATGACCGTGCCCGCATCGGGAATATCGTTTTCTCTGATCTCCGTGCCGTAGGAGCGGTTGGGTTCCGGGGAACCGTTGACTCTCGAATCCTGGGCATAATAATACCTGACGGTATAATCCTTGTTCATAGCCAGCGTCTTTCCGTCTTCGTCGGTAATCACCGGCTTGACATAGCACTTGGCTCCTTTTTTCGAAGCTGAATAGACATAATCCGCAGCCGTGATGGTCATGGTGTCGAGATTCTGTGCCAGGATCAGGAAGTTTTTCGCGACACTGCCCTTGTAATTGCCTTTGAAGGTGAGGGCCGCTGTCGGCGGATATTTCTCCCGGAATGTGGGATCCGTGTAGACGTTCTTGTTGTTGGTGAGCTTCAGCGTATAGTCTTTTCCTTCTTCAAGGTAAGCACCATACTCTTCTCCGGGACCTTTCAGGAATACAGATACATAGGGAACTGCGCCTGTTTTCGAATAGGTGGTTTCAAAAATATCCACAATCACGTCATTGCCGGAAAGCGGTTTTTCCATCACCGTAAAGTTTCTGGTAACCGTATCGGCATAGATTCCCAGCCCCGTGAATCTGACCGTTCCCTTGCCTTTGTTCTGCCCGTTGACCTCAACCAGATAATCAGTGCCTTCCTGCAGCTTACGATTTCCGTCATAGAGAGTCTCCTGATCGCAGCCGGATCCATCATCGACATACAGATCCTCCAGGGTGATGGCGGAACCGGTATATACCACCGAATTGCCGAGACAGTAGATTTTCACATTCTTCAGAGGTCTGCCGGTAATCTTGACGGTTCCGGTCTTTT
>JAFWCM010000307.1 GCA_017536885.1 Solobacterium sp. | reverse complement strand
CGTTCCGTCAAGAAACAGATGCACGATCTGATCCGGCGCATTGATATGGATCTGCCCGTTCAGTTTTCCCTTCAGTCGGTAATCTCCTCCCTCGTGAATTTCCAGGGGCGCTTCGGCGGAACTCAGATCGATGTCTTTATACTCCGCGCTTTCCGTCGTCCAGTCGAGTTCATTGGGCGCAAGATACGAGAATTCCTTCTCGATCACCTCTTCACTCATCGGCACGCCGATGTAGTTATGTTTATTGCCGGCCTCTCTTTCAACGACAAAGCCGACTGCCCAGCATACACCCAGGGCAAGGACAAGCACAATCAATGCAAGAATTCTTCCGAGATTGGGATGGGTTCGGAAATACGCAGACACAGGTTCTGTGGGTTTATTGGAATACCGCATGAATCACTGTTCCTCCTTTCGTTACCGGAACTTCGATGGAAGGTTCGGTTCTTGTTTCTGTGGTTCCGTTGGCTGTGATCTCCCAGTGATCAAAGCCGCTTTCGTTTGTTGAGACACTCACCGCGTAATCGGTATAGTATCTGCCGCTCCATTCACCGTCCTTAACAACGGGGGTAGTCGTGTTCAGTGATATCACAGACTCCGGCCGATTGGAAGTCAGGGTTACGGTTTCAAGGCTTCCTTTCAGATCAAAATACTCCGCCATACAGGGGACGATGTAATCGGCGCGCTTCTGAAAGAAGTCGCAGTGCTCCTGTGTTACTTCGCCCCAGCCATCCCACGCTTCCAGTTTTGGCAGGACAGTCTCCGGTTTGAAATCCGTATTGACCAGATCCATGAACGTGAGAACAAACTGTTTCCGGAAGGATTGGTTTGCCCGGAGCTTCAGAAAGAAGGGCTGGGTCATTGCGTTGTAGTTCAGAGTCATCTCGGGACTCATTCCCAGAGTGAATGTATTGACCGCATATGCCGGTTCATCTTTTTTATGGTCCCGGTCTTCCGTTAACCACAAAAGATCCATATCATACAAAGCCCATCTCCATCTTCCGTCTCCCGGTCCGTCATTTTCCTTAATGATGCTTTTCCACATCAGGATATTCTTTTCTTCGTAGGTGTCCTCGTTATCGAGATACGTGTTGATGCACATGAAATCGATATAACTCTGGATATCCATAAGTTCCCCGATCTTTGCATATCCTTCGTCCGTTGACACATCCAAAGAATCGATCTCTTCCATCAAGCCGGTATCGGGAAGGCTTTTTTCAATCACGATATTATCAGGGCTAAGACCCAGATGTTCGGAAAAATAAGTTCCGCTGTACTTCTCCTGAATGTATGTGTAATACCAGAACTCTCCGTCCAGGAAGACGGCAGCCGGTGTGGATCTCAGCGTTTCATTGTGCCGGTCTTCTGTCAGAGTCTCTGTAAAGGCGTTCAGAAAACCTTCTCTCAGAACAATGGAATGACTTGGAATGTCACCGAGAAGCGGCTGATCAAAATACTTGTTTCCGCTGTACTTCTTCCGGGAATACACCGAAAAGCGTTTGAGCGGCAGTCCGGAGGAATATGCGCCCTGAATCCGGATTCCCACCGGCTGGCTCAGCAGAATTTCATTTCCGCTCAGGAGTTCAAAGTCGGCTTCTCTTTCCCATTCCTCTCCCCGCAGGCGGAAATGAGGTCTCGGTGCAGCACTGACCGTGCTTTCTCCCTCTTTCAGTGTGATGATTCCGTCAAGATACTGCCGGTACCATTCATCATATTCTGCGCCGGTGACATAGATGCCCTTTTCCGGATCGAAGAGATTGGCGGGGTCGGTGACAAGGGAAACCACTTTATGACCTGCATATTTTCCCAGGTTGATGAAATAGGAGTTTGTGACGGGTTTGCTGGTATTGCCGGCTTCATCCACGGCAATGGCCCGTACGATAAACGCCTTGTCTACCGGGCCTGGGTCATCAAACTCCAGCATCGGATAATCGCGCTGAACATTGCGGATCGAGCGGTATTGGTTTGGTTCCCCACTTCGGTCATAGACATGAATCGGACCGGTATAAGGAGTCGAGTCAACAGTCGGATCACTGCAGTCCAGGGTGTAATAGATCTTCTGTCCCTCTTCTGCGGTAAGAGTAAGATCAAACGCATTCTTATAAAACCCGCTGTCAGAGGAGAATACCGGGGCAGCGATGACCTCTTCTGCAGTATTGATCACGCTCCAGGTCTCTCCGTTTTTTACATAAGCTTCCTCTTTCAAAAGCGCCGGTACCGCCATGCGGTCCAATACATTGCCGGCCGCATCGGAGAGGATCACAAAAGATCCTCCGTCTTTTTTGATATCCAGAGTTTCATCGGCGGAGATCAGGGTTTTCGAAGATTCTCCGGGATCAATGGTATCCTCTTCCAGCCGGAAGCTGCGGAGATTGTCTTCATTGTCGGAAACATAGAGACTTTTTACTTCATAGGCAAGGATGCCGCTATTGCGGATCGAAACCCAGGAGAGTTCTTCCTCTTCCTCTCCATCTCTGAGGATTTCGGTTTTCCGGCAGAAGCCGTCCAGGGTGATGTGTTTGTTTCCTTCCAGAGAAACATACCAGCTGATCACTGCGAAAAAAAGAACAAAGCAGAACAAGAGAAGGACACTGCCTTTCCTTCGGAATGGTTCTGTACCACCTCCCCTGCGGGAGATCATTGTCATTCGCCAGAACCACACAAGAACAGGCACCAGAAGACACAGAAGACAGGAACTTCCAAGCCGCGCCGCATCCTGATAGGAACAGTTCAGGGTGAGAAGATTTCTGAGCATTGTGATCGGATTTGTCTGATAGAGCAGGATCATCACCGCAAGAAAAAACACCGCATTGATCAAAAGATTGATGAGGGTTCCGATCCGCTTTTCTTTTTCCGAAAGAAAGGAACCGGAGCGCAGAATCAGTTCCGTGATCAGTACCGGTATCACATGAATTCCAAACAATACCAATATCAGTGCTCTCATACTCTGTCTGACCTCTGCATACCATTGTATATGATACCTCAGCTTCCCACCGCAGAACCTGTCCCGCCTGACAAGGGACGGAACTGCGCCGCAAAGAACCTGCCTCCTGGAAGTCTTGCAGGAATGCCTTTCGTACCGATAAAACTGACCGATCCCAGGAAGAATCAATCTTCAGAATAATGGATCTGACTTACAAGATACGGCACAAATATAAAAGTTCCTGTTCGCCCCGACAGGCACCATAAACGCTGGGAAGAATTGTCACGGCAAACAGTCCTGCCCGGTTCAGATCAGACGGCATAAACCGCCTGAAGCAGTGAATCAAAAAGGCAAGCTCATGACCATAAAACCTTGAAAGCAAATACAGTACAGCATTTTTAAAAACCGAAGTTCAAATAAAACGATGTTTTCTCTGCGCCTTACAGAAATTCACAGCGTGCAGTTAAGTTATCCGGAGGTTAATCAAAAGCGCCAACCATACCCAGGCTGATCCCATTGCGCATAAAATATGCAGTTTTGAGAACTTATAAAAGAATGTAATGATCGGATATTGGAGGCATGCCTATTGTTCAGTGCACCTGAGAATATTTAAAACAGAACAATTCGTGGTCAGACAATCCGGTTGAGGACACTCTTCTGCAATCATGGCTGCTTAATCAGAGAGATCAAACGGGCATAAAAGGCAAAACGCCCGTGATAAACTAACTTTGATTTCCCGCCAATAAGTTCTCGCTGCACATAAGAATGTCTCAGTTCCAGATCATACTGCGGGGTCAGTACTGGGCCATTCTTTTTGAATGCACAAGGGCATTCAAAATTGAATTTATCGTAAAACAGATTTGCGTTGCTTTGCGGTTCGGCAGTAATGATCCGATTCCTGTAAACAATGCATAAGGAAGATAAGCCGGGGCAGATCACAACTTGCATCGCGGGGCTTCTTATTATTCCCGCTCTTTCCGGTCGGCAAGAAGCACTTCTGCCAGTTTGAAATCAATTTCATCATCGATGTCAACCGAGCGCCGGCGGTCCATGACAAGCGCATAGCTTTGATTGCGGCAAATATCGTGATCTTCAAGGAGATATTCCGTTTTTACAAGATAGACCGCCCCGTTGACCCGGTAATAGGTGTCCATATCCTGACGGCGCTGATCCCTTGCGGATTTACTGACAAACTGATCCATACAATGATCTTTCGGAAGAACATCACACTGCAGAGGAGAATGTTCTGTTTCACAGACTGTTATAACCGCATTTGCGTTCTTCTCTTCCATAATCGCAAACGCATTGCGGATATCCTCCGCAGTTCTTAAGGGAGATGTCGGCTGCAGCAATGTCACCGTATCAAATTCCTTTCCGAGCCGGCGGTAGTTGTCCAGAACTTCTTCCACCGCTTCCCAGGATCCCGCATGATCCGATGACATTTCCTCACTTCTCAGAAACGGAACCTCGGCACCGGCAGATCTTGCGATCTCTGCATATTCTTCGGAATCCGTAGACACCATGACCGTGTCAAACAGACCCGATGCGCGGGCCGCCTCGACGGAATAAACAAGCAGCGGCTTTCCCGCAAGCAGTCTGATATTCTTGTTGGGAAGTCCCTTCGATCCGCTTCTGGCGGGAATCACAGCAATATTTTTCATAGCCTCTCCTTTTTGATCTCTCTGATGTACGAACAATTATTGATGTATGGTTCTGTTTTATAAACAAAACTTTCAGATCCGGATCGATTCATTTTCAAACATGCACTCCGCTTTTTCCCCGGGTGAAAACTCCGGTGTGATCCGCTTTGCCGGAAGGAGGATCCTATGATCCATGCCGGAAAGATCTTCCGGAGCCGCGTCGTGATCCGCATAGAGCCGGCGGATCAGATCACAGCGATGTTCGCGTTCTTCCGGACAGGTTTGATACAGAAAGATATCTCCTTTACCGCAATACCCATACAGAGACACATGAAAATTCCAGTCACTGCGATGCAGAGAAACAGAGCTGCAGCAGCCTTTGAGAGTTTCCTGTTCACAGTTCTTTCCAAACGCCGCAGGATTCCTGATGCGGCAGTGTTTACAGGCTGCGCATCATATCGAGAATATGATCCCGGAAGGAGGAAGTGAGAAAGAGCGTTTCGACTCTTTCCCTGGCGGCTTTTCCCATGCGGGTACGCAGTGCCTCATCCTCCGCAAGGGTCCGCAGCGCAGAGGCGTAGACCCGCACATTTCCGTTAGGCACTTCCAGCCCCGTCACATCCTTCAGGCTGACATAGTTGACCCCGGAACCTGCCACATGAAAGGTTACGGCAGGTTTGCCGAAATACATACCTTCCGCCAGGGCAATCCCGAACGCTTCGTTTTTCGTGACGGAAGGAAAGCAGAAGATATCCATGGCAAGATAATAGGCGATCAGATCGTCTTCACTGACCCTTCCCGGGAAGGTGATCTTCGCATCTCCCTCTGCCTCTTTTTTCAGTTCTTCGCTGAGTTCCCCTTTTCCGCCGATCACAATGCGGAACCGGTCGTCGAGAAGTTTCGATGCCTGAACAAGATAGGTGAATCCCTTGTAGGGAATATGCCTTCCGACCCCGAAACAGAGAATCTTCCCTTCGTTTTCCTTCCGGATCTCTTCCGCTCTTTTTCGGATGTCATCGGTAACGGTCATCCGGGTTTCCGAGATGCAGTTGGGAATGACCATGCATTTATCCCGGTATCTGGAAAGCCAGGGGCTGCCGTCGATATAGAGGGGGCTTGTCGCTATGACAAGATCCGCCCGTTCCAGCAGCCGTTTTGTCTGTCCGGCAAACAGATGGCGGAGCAGTTTCTGCTTGACGATATCCAGATGCCAGTACAGCACAAAGCGGAAATTTCCTTTCAGATATTTCATCAGAAAGGAAGCTTCGAACGGATTGGGATAATGAAAAATCACCACATCGGGACGGAAGCTGTTCATCACTTTTTCCAGTTCCTTTCCAAACGTCAGGGAAAGGGACTGGGAAGCTTTTTTCGCAAAACAGCCGCAGCGGATAATCTCCACCCCGTCCACGAAATCATGCACGGTTTCTTCTCTTTTACAGACCACATCGCCGTCCGCGGCGGTTTCATTAAAACAGATCACCTTCTGTTCATAAGAACTGTCGGTTGAAAGAGCACCCGAGATGTCGCGGGCGACCTGCTCGATTCCGCCGATATTCGGATAGAAATAATTCGGTATCTGAAGTACTTTCGTCATCCTGAAGACTCCCTGAGAAAAATCAGACACTCTCGATGAATTCGAGGTTGTTTCCTTCGTTATCCATCATATAACAGACGCGTCTGCCCATGTTCGGACCGGCCGGCACAACGCAGAGTTCTCCCCGCATGGCCACACCGTGATCCTTCATGCGCTTCATCCAGTCATCATAGTCACTGACATGGAAACAGAGATGCGTGCTTCCGGGGTTATTGGTCCGGCTGTCGATCCGCGTTCCTTCCCCTTTGACATACTGGATCAGCTCGATGGAACAGTTCGGCCCTTCCATATAGGCGATTTTCATCTCGGCTCCTTTGACTCCGGAAACCGCCGAGGAAAACGCTTCATCCCTCTCCGCAAGGCTCACGCATTTCAGTCCCAGAACATTCTGGTAGAAGGCAACGGACTGATCCAGGTCATGGACGGTAAAGCTGACGTGATTGATATTCTTAATCATGGCTGTTCCTCTTCTTTCAATCGAGCGATTCCTTGTTGAGATACTCCGCATAATCGCTCTTCTTATACGGATACGAGGCGGTATAGCGCTTCAGGAAGTCCTCCACGTCATCATAGTCCGCTTCAAGAAACGGGGTTAGTCCGCGATACGGTTTTCCGATTCCCTGAATCATGACGAGATGCAGTTTCTTCGAACTGGATTTCTTGTCCTTGCGCATGTATTCCACCAGGCGCTCCGGCTGAAAGTCCTCGGGGATATAGATATTCAGTCCCGCTTCCTTCATCATCGCGAAAATCCGCTCTTTTTCTTCTTCCTTCATCAGGCCTTTTTCCACCGCGTAGGTCATCGCCATCACCGTTCCGGTCAGAATCGCATCACCATGCAGTACCGTATAGCCGGAGTATTTTTCCAGGGCGTGGCCGAACGTATGGCCGAGGTTGCTCGCCAGGGGATCGACCTTTCTTACGGCGATGCGGGATTCGATCGTCTTGCGGACAATGCGTTCCATCACATCGCTGTCAAACTCATGGGTGCAGAAATCAATGATATCCTGCAATGCTTTTCCGTCAGTGAGCAGGCTGTATTTGAAGGCTTCGGAAAGTCCCTGACGGGTAATCCGCTTCGGACAGGTCCGAAGGATTTCAATGCTGTTATAGACGACGATGGGATAATAGAATGTCCCGAGCAGGTTTTTCGCATTCCTGCTGTTGAGGCAGGTTTTACCGGCGGTGGTCGCATCAGTCTGTCCGATCAGTGTAGTCGCAATGATGAATAACGGCAGGCCTCTCATATAGGTGGATACGGTAAAACTCACCAGATCGATAATGATTCCCCCGCCCACGGCGATGACCGCATCATATCTTCCGGCATTTTTCTCTTCGAGAAAGGAAACCAGAACGGGATAGAAATCGATCGATTTGGAGTGCTCTTCCGGTTTGACGGAAAGGATATGGAATTCCTGATTGATACTTACGGTATTCGCCAGGATTTTATCCCGGTAGATCCGTTCCACATTCTCATCCATCACAAAGAACAGCCGGTCGTAGTTCTCCAGCCCCATTTCCTTCATCCGGCCGAATTCCGGATCCCGGTCGATGATAAACCGACTGGAATAGGTATGCGTGTAGGTTGTTTCAATATCGTTGTTCCGCTGGCTCATTTTCCTTCTTCCCTTTCTTTTCTTTCTTTCCAGGCTCTGCCGGCATTCTGTACAATCAGCTTTCCGCCCGAGACTTCAAGATTGATGCCGGTAAGATAGGAGGAGTCACTTCCCGCAAGGAAGGCGACAGCCTTTACGACATCCTCGGTTGTCCCGATCCTGTGAAGCGCAATCACATCCGTCATCGCTTCCCGGTTTGCCTGAATCGCCGGAGCGGTCATATCCGTCTCGATCACTCCCGGACTGTATCCGTTGACCCGGATTCCGTACGGCGCCCATTCGGCCGCCATGGTCTTCGTCAAAGATTCCAGGGCGGCTTTCGATGCGGCATAGATGCCGGAGCCAACAGAGGGAATCTTCGCCGCAAAGGAGATCGTATTCACGATGACCCCGGGACGGTTTTGTCCCATCATCCGGCGGGCAATCTCCCGGCAAAGACAGAGGGTGCTGATGACATTCACCGAAAATACCTTCTGGATTTCTTCTCTCGAGACATCCAGGAGATTCTCATAGCAGATGATTCCGGCATTGTTGATCAGGATGTCGAGAGAGACTTCTTTCTGATCCAGCCAGCGGAGAATCGCTTCGGTATCCTGAATATCCGCCTTCAGAAAATGAAAGTTCGGTTCCTGAATGTCACAGGCGGTTCGCGAGACGGCATACACTTCCGCCTTTTCTTTCACAAAATAGGCCGCAAGAGCTTTTCCGATCCCACGCGAAGTACCGGTGATCAGAATCTTCTTTCCGCTGAATTCATTCACTTCCATACAGTCTCCTTATGATTTCCTCTGCTTCCTTAAGATCGGACGGATCATCGATATCCTTCCATTCCAGTGTACCAATATTTACCGGCAGGATTTCATGATCCGCAAAGAGATCCCGCAGGGGATCATGGAAGCCATGCATGCGGTCCCTTGTAATGTATTCCTTCGCCTTACTCATAAAGTCGGGAAGCAGATCGGCCTGAAAGCGATAAATTCCGATCGCATAGCCGATGCTTTCGGGCAGAGGTATCTCTCGGCCAAGATCGGTAATGCGCTGCTTTCCCTGCACTTTCGGACTGTCAATCTTTTCTGCTTTATGCACCATATCCACCGCAATGCAGGAATGGCAGATCTCTTTCATCCGGATCAGAATGTCCGGATCAAAAACCATGTCTCCGTTGATCAGAATAAAATCTTCCCCGCCGATTTCTTTTTCGGCAGAAACCAGTGAAACAAGATTGTTGGAGTTTGCATAGTCCGGGTTGTATACCGGTCTGACGTCAAGATCAGACGAGCAGCGCTCGATGCAGGAAAGGACTGTTTCCCTTTGATATCCAAGCACCGGAATCACCTCAGTGATTTTGGATCTTCGAAGGTTTTCCAGAAGATAATCCAGCAGCGGTTTTCCTTGCAGGGGAATCAGCGCTTTATGAAGATGGTTTGTTTCACCGCCCATCCGCCGTCCCACGCCGGCTAAAAGAATCACGGCCTTCATAAACGGAATTCTCCGATCAGCTGATCGAGAAGAACCGGGGTAAGCGCACGATACTGCTCGATCTGTTCCGGGTAACTTCCCTCCGGGGGATGTTCATCATAGTATTCCTGACAGGTCAATACGGCATGGAAGCCAAGTTCCTTTGCTTCGGGAAGATCCCGGAGGATTCCCCCGGAATATTCCGGAATCGCATCCGTGTCGATCTGCCCGCAGACCAGGACCGCCGGTTTTCCGAGGGACTTTGCGATCGCGGCAACGCTGGCCGGGGCTTTTCCGCAGGCGGTATTGTCATAGCGGCCCTCGCCGGTGACGACAAGATCACAGTCTCTGATCTTCTCTCTGATGTTGAGAAGATCAGTAAAATAGATGCCGCCCAGGACATAGTCCCCATCAAACACCAGATCGATGCCGTACAGAAGCCCGCCGGCCGCACCGCTGAAATCCCGCGTTGTCCCAAAGCCGGTGACCATGGTGACACGCTCTTTGACTTCTTCGCTTTCCCGGACGATCTCTTCTTTATCTTTCTGAAATGCCCTGCCGACTTTGAGAGCGGTGATCCCTTTCATCTCATCCGCACAGGCATTGCCGTCCGCAATCACCGTCACCCGGACATCCTGAAACAAAGAACGATCGATTTCGATGCGCTGAAGGCGTTTCATATTTGCCGGTACCGCCGGTACAGGAATCAGGGTTCCCTCATCCTCATACAGCTTCGCCCCCATGGCCTGGATCATCCCCATGCCAAAACAGACGGTCGAGGTGCCGCCAAGATACAGCTTCAGTGTTTTGATGCCGCGCTTCAGGGCATCACCGATCAGCTGGCCGAATCCGTAATCGGTAAGAAGCAGCGGATTCTTCCGGGCATCTTCTTCGGGAAGCAGACGCAGAATTTCCGACGAGACGATGTGGGCGCTGTCCCGGTCGATCAGATAATGACAGGGCCTTCGGGATCCATCCGGAAAGATCACATCGTCGACGATGATTTCCTCCGCATCAAAAAGGATTTCCTTCAATACCTCATAGGTATATTCTCCCCCATCACAAAAAGGCACGCCGGAAACGTCATAGCCGTGCCTTAAAAAACTGTCCCGGATCAGATTCGTCGCTTCCGGAGGACTGAACACATCTTTAAAGGAACCGGATACCACAAGAACTTTCATCGCTTGCCTCAGGACTCCGGTTCGGAAAGAACCCGGACAATATCCACAATACGGGAAGAATACCCGCATTCATTGTCATACCAGTAAACCACTTCAATATGATTTCCGCCGACGACCTGGATCCATCTGGTATCGAGAACGGCAGAGTAATCATTTCCGATATAGTCCACCGAAACCAGTGGTTCATCCGTAGTACGGAAGACATGGTACTTCTGCTTTTTCTCAGCTTCCTGAAACAGGCGGATCAGCTCTTCGCTGGAGGTATCCTTCTTCAGCACGGCGGAGAAGACACCGCTGGAAACAAGATTGGTGGGTGTGCGGTAGGAAAAGCAGGCAATTTTATCCACCGCCTCAGGAAATACATTTCCCAGGGCCCGGACGGCCGAGGTGGATTTGGGAATCAGGCTCATGACCGCGGAGCGTCCCAGGGCATAATGGGAATAGACATCCCCCGGCTGCGACCAGGATTTGGCCGGGCCGTCCATGAGGTTCTGATAGGAAAGCCATGGATGCAGGGTGGTCAGAAAGCCGCTTTCGATGCCGAAGGCGGTTTCCAGAACGTTGTACACCGGGCCAAGGGATACCACATCGCAGATGCTGGAGGAGAGGATCCTCTTCTTTGGATCTCTGATCAGCTGCTCATTGACGCCGAAGAGAATGTTCTGCGCCTTCTTCGAATCCACATTGGTTACGATAAAGCGCTCGACGAAAGAGGTTTCCGCCAGTTCTTCCATCTGCAGGATATTGGTTTTGATTCCGGAGGATTCAATCACGATATCGATGCCGGAAAAATCGATGTTCTTAAACTCTTTTTCATGGGTGACCCGCACCGGATGCGAATCGATCACGATTCCCTGGTCATCGCTGGTAATCTCATTCTCCAGCCGCCCGAACGTGCTGTCGTATTTGAGAAGATAGGCGATATTCTTGTTGTCGGGATTGATGTCATTGATCGCCGCCAGTTCAAACACATCATGTTTCAGATTGATTCGCGCTATCGTCCTTCCGATGCGTCCGAATCCGTTGATCAGTACTCTTTTCTTCATCTCACAGCTCCTTTGCCGCTTTCATATCATAAAACGATTTCTTCACATTCAGATCGTTTTTCATCAGTTCCTCAATCCGGTCCGCAATCGCGGAAGAGGTATTGCCGTCTCCGTAGGGATTGACCCGCAGCGAACAGACGCTGCGGAAATCCGGATCTTCTGCCTTATGGATCGCCGCGATGATAGCATCCGTTTCGGGAGCACAGTCGATCACGCTGGCCGCTTTGATTCTTCCCTTCTGCCGGTCACCGATATTGATCGTCGGAATCCCGAAGCTCGGCACTTCGGCAAGACCGCTCGAGGAATTGCCCAATACAAAGCTTGCCTTGCGCAATCCCGTAAGATACCCTCTCGCCCCGAGCGAATCAACCAATACCGCATTTTCATGGGTGTTGACATAGTCCTGAATGCATTGATTGATGATTCTTCCGTCCGCATCCGAATTCGCTTTCGTAAACAGAAAGAAATACCCGGGAAACTGTTCCACGGCAGACAGGAGTTTCCTGATCTGAAGTCTTGCCGTATCACTTTCGAGCGTCACCGGATGGAAGGTGCACATCACCAGAGGCCGCTCATCATTGATCCCGGTGAGCTTCTCAAACTCCGCATCGTTCAGGGGATCAAAATGCAGGGCGTTTTCCACCCCCATCGCTCCGACCAGGAATACCCGGGAAGGATCTTCCCCCAACTGAATCACCCGCTGCCGAAATTCTTCGGTCGCCGTGAAGTGAAACATCGCCATCTTGGTGATGGAATGGCGGTAACACTCATCTACCGCCCCTTCCGTGGTTTCTCCGCCATAGAGGTGGATGATCGGAATTCTCGCATTGACCGCGGCGATGCATACCGAAAACGCTTCATACCGGTCCCCCAGCACGAGAAGCGCATCGGGCTTTCGTTCCTCGAAATAATCCGCAAACCCCATCACGGCAAGGGCCATGGTTTTGGAAATCGCAGAGGGCGTATCCCCGCTCAGAAGAATTTCTATTCTCCGGTCGATCGGAATTCCCGCCTCTTCGATTTCCCGGTAGGTCATGCCGAATTCGGGAGAGAGATGGGAGCCGGATACCGCCGTTCTTACATCAAGCGACTCCTTTTTGCGAAGCTTCTGGATCACCGGTCTCAGCAATCCGAAATCCGCCCGGTTGGTGGTGAGAACAACAAGTTTTTTCATAGCTTCACCTGTTTCTGAATCCTGTTGGTAAATACTGTCACAGTCTCAAATCCGGCACGGTTCAGAGTCTCCATCCCGGTTTCGATCCCGAGAAACGCACTGCGGCAGGAATGGCCGTCCGAACCGACGGTAATCACCCGGCCGCCGAGGTTATGATAGCACGAAAGAAGTTCCGATCCGGGCATGGGTTCCCCAAGTCTCGTGCGTAAGCCGCTGGTGTTGACTTCAATGCCTTTTCCCCGCCCGATCACAATGCGGAAAATTTCCTCATATTCCCTGCGATAAAGCATGGGATGATGGAGGTCAGAAAGAGACTCCGGTACATAGCGAAACGGCAGGGTGACGTGTCCGAGAACGTCATAGTCTGCCGTCTCAGCGATCACTCTGAGCTCTTCAAAATACTGACGGAAGAAGACCGGCGCGCTTGTCTTGTCAAAGGCGAAGTTCGCCGGGGATCCGAGGGTTTCGAGTTCATGAAGCGAAGCGATCACAAAATCAAAAGCAGTTTCCGAAAGAATTTGTTCCGCTTCCTTCGGGAAGCGATGCGGCTGGCCAAGTTCTATTCCGCTTTTCAGTTTCAAAGAGCCCTCATACTTCTGATTCAGTTCGGCAAGTTCCGCCTGGCGGCGATGAAAGTCGGGAAGATCTTCCGGATTCTGCAGCTCCGCATGGTCGGTGACCGCAATCTCTTCCATCTCTTCGCGGATTGCTTTGGCAGAGATATTGGAAAGGGACTCTCCTGAGTCCATGGAATATTCACTGTGAAGGTGATAGTCGAACCGCTTCATTTTTTCTGCCTCTTGTTGTTTCTGCGGTGTTTCTTTAAAGATACTCGGGAGGGATATTCTGCTTGATGAGATTCTTCCCCTCTTCATCCTCTGCCACTAAGGTATGCTGGATCCGGTCCATCGTCCGGTAAAGATCCCGTTCGGTATCTCCGGTGATTCCGATCTTGGCGAAATTGATCGCCGTCGATCCATCGGCCGGGACGGTGTCTCCGATCGTCTTGATCATGACCGACCACAATACCCCCGGCAGCTTCATCATCTCTTCACGGTGCGAAATGGATTTCACTTTGCCGCCGTATGCCTGCAGGTTCTGACATGCATACAGGGTTTTGAATTCGGGCGAAACGCGATCCAGAGAATAATAATCAAAACGGCCGGTGATCGCATAAGCAAGCATCATGCCGAGAAGATCGATGCCGTATTCCTCTTCGAGAAGCGTATAGAAATGGGTGCCGCCGAAACGGAACTGCGATTCAATTGCATACAGCTTTCCTTCGCTGACCATCGCCTCAAAGGAGATGATTCCGTTTTCGATCCCGAGACCTGTGATGAGATTCTGAATCGGCCTCACCGCCTGTTCTTTGATCACATCAATATATTTTGAGGGATACATGAAGGCAATCGAAAGCGGCACTTCATTCTCCGAGGTGCGGATCAAAGAACGGTCGGCCGCACTGCAGAGCACTGCCTTTCCGTTCTGCACGATGAAATCCATAACAAGAAGCTGTCCGTTTCTGAGGTAGGGCTCCACGACGAATTCTTTTTTGATGGATACTTCCAGCGCTTTTTCCGCGGCTTCCTCCAGCCCTTGCCGGGAATAGAGGACGGTCATCCCGCGGGTGCCGCCGCTGTCGGTTGGTTTGACGATCACCGGATATTCCATCGCTGCGATATCCGCTTCCGTAAGTCTGTTTCCGACAAAGAATTCATGGATATAGGGAACCCCGTACGTTCTGCAGGTGCGCTTGAAGGCATCCTTGGTAATCAGGGCATCCAGCTGCTCTTTCTTTGCATAGAAGGGAACGCCGAGCTTTTCCGCCGCATAAGCGGCCGTATAGAGATTCACTTCATTCCAGGAAGTGAAGATGCCGTCGGCCCGGTTCTCCCTGGCAAAGGCAAGCACTTCTTCGGGAACATACGTATCCACATCCGCGCCAAGATCCGCGTATTTCTTCGCGGCCGCGTTGGGATTGAAGTTAACGCACATCGCATAGGCTCCGTATTCCTGCGCCTTCTTCACCGCAAGCTCATAATGGCCCGATGCCCCGATGAACAGAATCCGCTTCCCCTTCAGTACTTCTCTGATCTCCGGATTCATGCGCGGGAAAGCTCCCTTTCATCGAGTTTTTCATCCGGCTGATAGTCCCGCTGTGCTTTCTTTCCGAGGATTTCATCCCACTTCATCGGGGAAATCCCGTCGCCGGGACGCTTGCAGGTGATGTTCTCTTCACAGAAGATCTCCCCCGCCTTGATCGGGCGGGATGCCACAATGCTCTTGCGGGCAATCTTCATATTCTTGGCTTCCGAATAGCTTGGATATTTGATTCCGCTGCCGAGTGATTTTTCGACATTGCGGATACTCTGCACCATCTGTTTCAGTTCATCCGGTTCAATACTGACCACCTGATCGGGACCGTCCATGGTCCGGTCCAGGGTGAAGTGCTTTTCGATGATCGCCGCACCCAGCGCCGCAGCGGCAATCGGCACTTCGATTCCCCTGGTATGATCGGAATATCCGGTTTTGACGCCGAAGCGTTCCGCCAGGGTAATCATCGCCCGGACATTGGCGTCTTCATAGGGAGTCGGATATTCCGTATTGCACTGAAGCACGGTGATATCCGATTTCTTCACGCCGGTCAGAAGGACATGGATCGCATCTTCGATTTCATCCAATGTGCCCATGCCGGTGGAAAGGATCACCGGTTCATGAAAGGATGCGATCTTTCGTAAGAGCGGAAGGTTGGTGATCTCCCCGGAGGGAATCTTCCACTGCTTCATCCCCAGGGAATGAAGGAATTCCGCGCTATCGATATCAAACGGGGTGGATAGAAATTCAATCCCCTTTTCGCGGCAATAGGCGATCAGTTCCGGATATACCTCCCATGGCAGCATCAGTTTCCTGGCCATGTCCAGCTGGCTCTCTTCGCCAGAGGGGTCGTTGGTATTGACTTTCTGGTAGTCTGCCTTTTCGGCAAATACCGAAATCACCTTCTCGGGAATGCCCGTCTGAAATTTGACGATATCCGCTCCGGCATCCGCCGCGGCATCTACCATCTTCTTTGCGATTTCAATGTCGCCGTTATAATTCACGCCGGCTTCGGCGATGATTACTGCATGGTTTTCCTTCATCGTATCTCTCCTTCTGTCTCTTCTCTCTCTGCTGGCTCTTCTTTCGTTCTGCGGGTTCGGAACGGGTCGGAAAGCCGGGTCAGTGTGATCAGCCGGTTTTTCATCTCATCATAGTCCTGGTGGTTTTTTTCTGCCATCTCGCGGAAATACGCAAACTCTTTCTTCAGTGCCGCAAGATCGCCGCGGGGACTGATAATCCGATCGCCGGCAATCTTCTCGGCAATTTTGCAGAGCGGCTCATGATCGAAGACAAACTGCTTAAGATTCCACTTTGCGTTTGCGGCTGCCGTAACAACCGGGGTTGCGCGAAGGTTCTCATATCCTTCGACTTTGAATTCATCGTCGTGTAATACCCGCTCGAGCACATCCGCAATTTTCATGAAGGCGGGAATGTCCTTATCGATCGCATAGTATTTCTGCATGACTTCATCGCTGATCGGAAACGTATCCCTGCCAAGATAGTTCCGGTCAAATTCCTCGAAGGTTGTCACAAACCTGGCGCCTTCATAGATTTCAAGATCATTTTCATGCGGCAGCTCCACCGGCCGCAGAATGGAACAGCCCTTGCCCGCCGCATAGATCTCCGCGACCGAGGTGCTCCACCAGGTAAACATCCGGTCCGCTGTCAGGATCCACTGACGAATGGAGAGATCTGGGATGACCCGGAAATTGTCATACTTCTCTGCCAGCTCCGCAAGCCGTTTAATATTCGACTCGGCGGGATGAGGGCGGTAGACCATCAGAATATCAGGATGGCGGATCACTTCTTCTTCCAGCCAGTCCAGAATGATCCGCTGTGATTCCACTTCGATCCTGACCTGCGCCCGGACATCAAATCCCTGGTTCTGATAGAGTTCGCTGTTGATCACCGTTTCCGGCAGCTGACCATAGCTGAAGGAGGAAATCATCAGATACATCGTTTTATACTTGTCGATGCCGAATTTCTTCTGCAGTGCCTCTTTGGAAAGATAAAACGGGCGGAATTCCTCCCGCAGAAAATCCAGGGAAATACATCCGGTGACGGCCGCATGGCTTTCTTTGAGACCGTATTTCTGCGTGAGATCTTCCCTGGTCTTTTCTCCCCAGCAGATATGCATCGCCTTTTTCGCTTCGTCGAAAACGCCGGTGGTGCCGCCTTCTTCGGCTTTCTGAGCCCGGTCGCCGTTGGTATAGACCTGTTCCCACTGAAGATTGACAAAGCGGTCAGCGCCTCTTACAAACTGGCTGATAAAGTCCATCGTCTCCTTGCTGTGAAGGGCAAAGGATACCACCGTCTTTGCGAAAGGAGGCACATCGCGATGAATCGCCTGTTCCCAGTCTTCAATCATCTTCACGCTGTAACCGCGGTATTCCATCTCGCTTTTCAAAAGAAGCAGACTGTCCTGTTCCCTGTTTTTGATTTCATAGACAAAGGCAAAGTCATACACCCTGTCTTTTCCTTTTTTCCAAAGATCCATGTGCTTTCCTCCTTCTTCTCTGTCAGCTCACTGCGCCTTTTCTCTCCGCTTGCGGGAGATAAACTCGAGCATCCACTCTTTTGCATCAAGATACAGCGCACTCCTGCGGTAGATCAGATAGTAGATCGGCCAGGGCACCAGGCCGCAGATCAGAATTCTGACAATCAGTCCGCCGATGCCCGCAAACGGAACCAGCCAGCAAAGCGCATAGGTGATGACTGCGATCAATGTGCTGACAAGGAAGTATTTCAGCTGATCCCCGAAGTATTCCCTGAGCTTTCCGTTTTTGAAGTATTCATCAAATACAATCCGGGTCGCAAAGATATTATCGATGAAGATCAGAGAGACCAGGGTGGCGCTGATAATGCCGAGCACGCCGAACAGCCTTACGAGAACCACATTCAGGATCATATTGCATGCGGCTTCGGCCAGGGCAAGATAGCGGCACTTCCACCAGAGCCCTGCCCCTTCCGTATAGGTCCACCGCATGTCTCCGAGTTTCAGCACATAGAAGTACAGGGACATGGCGATCACCTCCGCCATTCCGAGCATTCTTGTCGGTCCGACCCAGATATCCATAAACGGCTGATACAGGCACAGAAGACAGATCGATGCCCAGCCGGCAATGATCATGAACATGAAGTTAAACCGCCGCATGTCACGGTAGTTTTTCTCGATACTGTCGGTCACAATACTGTTTCCGATGCCGGAAAGCATGGACGAGGTGATGATTCCGCTGACCGTGGAAATGCTTGTCATGATGAAAAAGTAGTTCTGGTAAATACCCGCGGCGGCAAGCCCGATAAACGTGGAGATGCAGATATTGTCAAAACTGTTCCGGCTGACCGCACGGACCTTACTGATCAGGATTCCAGCAAGCAGCGGCCGCATCTCTTCCCGCTGCTCTTTGGAAATCATCCCTTCCGGTTTATACTGCGGGAACCGCTTCGTCACCACCGCGGCGAGAATCGCATGATGAACGATCGTCATCAGCGGCGACATCGCGAGGAAAATGAAATAATGATTCCCGACATACAGCGCGATGATCTGCAGCACCGATTTCATGGTTGTGGTAACCATGGACACGGCACTGATCATGTCATTTCGCTGAACGGCGGTCGGTATGATGAATTTGTATCCGTAGAACACATAGCTGATCACCGCTTCGCTGAGGAAGAACAGATACCAGATATAGCAGTTGAGATTTCCCGGCGTGGTCGGGTCCTTGATCATCAGCGGCAGAAACGGTATCAGAAGGGTTCCGGCAACCGCAATCACAATACCGATCGTGAGGTAGACCTTTCGGAAATAGGCAAGATACGCATTTACCGTTTTGACATCATTTTCCGCAATCGGTTTATACAGGCTGAATACCACCGAGGAGCTGAAGCCGAGTTCCGCCAGGTTGAGGACGGTGATAATCGACTGAAACACGCCGTTCAATCCGAGATAATCTTCCCCGTACCGGTAGATCAGCACGGTTCTGACGATAAAAGGAAAAAGCAGTCCGGCTCCCGTTCCGAACAGACCGAACACGATATTTCTCAGGGTGTTTTCCGTTTTATTCAGGCGGTTTACACTCATTTCCGCTTCTTCTTTTGCCAATCTGTGACCTTCTTTCTGATCGTTCTGCAGGAACAGCTTCCTGCGACACTCTATTATATACACCTCTTCTGCAAAGAAATACCCGGGTGACTTTTCACCGTGAGGTATGCGGAAGGGCAGCCGCCTGTTCTCTTTGGGGGTTATTGCTGGAGCTCAAACCCGGATGCATGGAGATATCCCTTCGGCCGTTTTGTCAGGGCATGGAAGAGATCAAGAAGATGAAGCCGGCTCAGCGCAGCATAGAGATTCTCTTTTGCCATACGCCTGGTTCCGATGAGATCATTGCGCGATTCCAGATAAATCCGCTCTGCTTCCTTCGGGTCCATGCCGTGCTTCACGGAGATCTCCACATCCTCTTTCAGACCGAGATCGGAGGTGGTGCTCATCCCGTCGGTCCCAAACAGCACGACGGGAAGCGCTTCGATCCGGAAGCGATAGTTTTTTTCATACAGGCGAAGAAACAGATCCCGGTCCGAGGAACAGCGATAGCGGATGTCATAGCATCCGCTGTCCATTACCACACTTCGCCGGTACATGGAAGCCGGCTGACGCAAGGAACAGCATCGGTATAATTCGCGGAAATCCGGGGAGGAAGGAAGGATCACATAACCGAATTTGCGTTTTTCGATGATCGATCCGCACCAGACATCCACCCCGTCATCGAGTCGTTCCAGTACGGTTTTCAAAGCATCTTTCAGATAGCAGTCATCCCCTGCCAGCATCGTAAAAAACGTTCCCCGGGCAGCGGCAATTCCCTTGTTCAGCGCATCCGCATAGCCGCGGTCTTTTTCCGACACGAAATAATCAATCTCTTTTGCATAGTTCTCAATGATCTCCACGGTCCCGTCAGATGAGCCTCCGTCAATCACCAGAACTTCCATGTCATCGCTCTTCTGATGAAGCACGCTCTTCAGCGCCCGTTCGATCGTAGAGGCGCAGTTATAGACCGGCATGATCACCGACAGCGTTACCTTCTTTTCCCGGTCCATGGCTCAGCCTTTCCCGGAACCCTTTCGGTTCTCATTGAGTTCCCGCAGCACTCTTCCGTAGCGGTCAATCTTCCGCGGGATCGTACTGGTGATGAAATTGTAGGCCCAGAAAGACCGCCTTCGGCTGAATTCACGGACCGAAGCGACATAGGCTTCAAACGTATCCTCCACAATCTGCGCATTCACCTGGCTGTCCGGGACAAATCCCCGGCCGTAGTCGAAGATGATATTGGCGGAGTTGAAGCCGGTGACGCCGATGTGCTGAACCATGGAATTCCTGCATGCATACAGGGGATATCCGTTCTGTCTCAGCACTTTGGAAAAACCGACATCAAAGGAAACCGAACGCACTTTCATCTTTTCCAGGATCAGCTGAATGACATCCCTCCGGAAAAAACACCCGGCCGCCCCGACGCTGTCCTTTTCCACAAATCGTCCGGCTTCTATTACATCCCCGTGGGAGATGCAGTTGAAAAAGGTCATAAACCCGCCGCATTCTTCCTTCAGCGACTCCATGGCTTCGAGAAGATCGGCCCGGTAGATCAGGTCCGAATCCGCATTGAACAGCCATTCATCCCCGCTTTTCAGAAAATCCTCATACATCAGAGAAGTGTTCTTATCCGCCCCGAGGTTGACCTTCTGACGGGTAATGGATACCGCATCGGGAAACAGAGAACGCAGAAAGGCTTCATCGTATTCATTGGAACAGTCATCGTAGATTCGAATATGTACCTTCTCAATCCCCCGCACCAAAGCCAGCGACTTCGCTGAGTTCATCAGAATCTGTCTGCGGTTATAGGTGCAGATGCCGAATGTTATGGATTCCATACAACAATTCCTTTCATAAATGACTTACGGCTTTTGAATCATGCGGATGCATTCTGCTGTTTTCGCCGCGGTTTCCTCCCAGGAGAAGCGGGCAACTCGTTCGGCTCCCCTTTGAATCAGCGTATTCCTGAGACTTTCATCGTCCAGCACTCTGCATATATTCTCCTTCAGGGAAGATGAATCCTCTGCCTCACACAGGAGTGCGGCATTGCCCACAACTTCCGGGATCGAAGAGGCATTGGAACAGACCACCGGGGTTCCGCAGGCCATCGCTTCCAGCGGGGGGATGCCGAATCCTTCATAGAGACTCGGAAAGGCAAAGACATCCGCCCGGTTGTAAAGATGAATCAGTTCTTCATCGCTGACCATCCCGCAGCGTATGATTCCGGAAGACTCCTTCATTGCCGTATTCAGGGCATCATCGTTGAAGTCCTTTCCCGCCAGCAGGAGGACAGTGTCCGGGCGGTTCATCTCCTGAAAGGCCCGGATCAGCGTTTTCACATTCTTATGCGGCTTAAGGTTTCCGACATAGAGAATCGCTTTTTTCCCGGCGATGCCGTACTTCTCATCGAGACAGGCATAGTCTTCTTCCGGGAGTCTGCGGAATACCGGATCGGTTGAATTATACGTTACGGTGATCTTCTGATCCGGAACCTGAAAACAGGAGATCAGATCCTTGCGGGAGTGTTCGGATACGGTGAAGATATGCCGCGAGTTATGAAGGCTGTTTGCCATCAGCGCTTTTGCGTATGCGGCGGCGATTCTGTTTTTCATATACTGAGGGAAAATGATATGAATCAGATCATGCACGGTCACAACATAGTCAATCCCGCAGAAAAACGGCGCATTGTAATGAGGAAAATGAATCAGATTCACCCCTTCTTTCTTCAGCTCTTTCGCCGGGAACAGGATCTGTTCCTGCGGGCTGTAGATCTTTGCGGGGTAGGGAATCACCTTCACATCCCTGTCGTAATTTCGGATCTCCTCCTCCTCGCCGAGAGCGACGTCATAGATTCCCCTTCCGAGCAGATGGCGGATATAGGTTCCGATGCCGGACATATTGATCATGCGTGCATCAATCGCTGTTTTTCTCTCTGTTTTCATACCCTGTTTTAACTGTTTTCTTTTCTATCAGGCAATTCCTGCCATTGAGATTATACCATTGCCGGACAGCCGCCAAACATCTCTGCCCCGCGCTTCAGGCATTGGTCTCTTCCGCTTTGAGCGGCCGCAGTGTCATGGCGATGATCACCGGCAGGCAGCAGAAGAGAGCATACATGTATCTGAGCTCGGAGAACACCGGGGTCGCAATCAGCAGCGACAGGACGAGAGCAAGAGATGGCAGAGTGACGAAGATTCCTAGTCTGTCCTTCCGCAGCAGCGCGATCAGCAGCAGTATCATATCCAT
This sequence comes from Solobacterium sp., assembly GCA_017536885.1. Lineage (GTDB taxonomy): Bacteria > Bacillota_I > Bacilli_A > Erysipelotrichales > Erysipelotrichaceae > Bulleidia. Next base: position 18,677 of record JAFWCM010000307.1, on the reverse strand, counting down.
CCAGACAAACAGCCCGATGCTTAAGAACAGCCGCAGCAATTGAACATCGGTGAACAGCCAGAGATACTCTTCGAGCACCCGGTTCAGGGTATAGCTTCTTACGGTCTGTTCAATTCCGAGGTCATTGTCATACACCCGGCAGCGCCAGATCCAGTAATCGTATCCGGCATTCCAGTATCCGCGGGTGAGATCGATCCAGCCCATGAGATACTCACCCGGATGTTTGATGCCAAGGGAAGCATACAATCGGATGAACTTTCCCGCTTCTTCTTTGATCCGGTCCTGGTTTCCTTTCTGCCGGACCAGATTCTTCATCGGATCCGAAATGAAGGGAGAATATGCTTCGGGAATCTTTTCGATATCGATGATTTCGCTTAATGTCTCCTTTTCCCGCTCATTCAGCTGACATCCGTCCTTCACGACGCGGGAAATCTGCTGCGCCGGTATGGAAAGCGACTCGATCGTATCCGGCTGCGCCACCTTCAGCATCGACAGAACCGGATGTTTGAGAATATAGCTCGCGATCATGACCGTCACGAATATCACCAGCATCTTTCTGTATTTCGCTTTCCAGAGAAGCAGAAACGAAAGAAACAGCACTGCGTAGGCAAAGAAGCCGTTGCTTCGAAACAGGCAGACCCCCATGCCGGAAATGAAAAACAGAATATGGTTAAAGAGACTGTTTCCGAGGTTCCCGATGCACCGGTAAACCGACAGCACCAGCAGGAGAACAAAACATCCGAACATGATATCTTTCCACATCGTGATCGCGTAGATCAGATGGTACGGCATCAGAACAAAAAAAAGCAGAGACGCAAGAATCATCGGAAACGGAGCCTTCATGGACGCCATTGTGCTGAGGGCAAAAGAGAAGCACAGCGAGGTGAAGAGAATCTGAAATACGCTGTAAAGCGCAACCCCGGCGTTGATATCGTGAAAAAGAGACTGTCCCAGATTGACAAAGAACTTGATGACCATCGTGTGGTAAAACGGAAGATGATTGGTGTAGACGCCGCTTGTCAGCTGGCCCATCTGATGGATGCTGTCGGGGGTGAGCTCGCCGGGATACTGGCAGAAATAAAGAACAATCCAGCGGGTTAAAACCAGCAGGGCAAAACTCACGAAAAATATCATCTTCGGGCTTGCTTTCTGCGTTTGTTCCTTTTTGTAGATCAGCGATTTCAGATTATAAAACAGGGCATGGAAAATATGCCAGAACGCAATATATCCGCCGAGAAATGAAATGGTTCCGAGAAATATCCGGTAGAATCCGGCAAAGAGAAAGCCGAACTGGTCCGGCATCTCCGGTAAGGCCCATACCTTATAATTCGCCAGAGAGATCATGCAGGAAAACAGAACGGCGAAGAGATTCAGGATCACTTCGCTGTAAAGTGTTTTCCCTTTCACCCATAAAAAAATTCCGGACCTGCGGTTGTGATAACAGCAGATGCCCGCGATGGCAGCGATAAGAAGATAGTTTACATAATACGCATCGCTGTTGATCAGCTGCGCAAACCATAAAGCCATTATGGCATACTGCGCAATCAATCCCCCTTTTGATTTCGCAGCGTTTTTTATTTTGTCCATCCCCATTTTTATTACTCCTTCATATTCAGCGAATCCTGAACGATGTATGAATTTCCGTATTTTTCACAAATACCTGACGTTTCCTATTATAAGCATTTATTCCCCGTTTGCGGCATCTCCCCTCCCGACTTGCACACAGGAATCCGGAAAAGAATCCGGTTTCGGCGAAGATCGGGGCTTTTCTCAGGAAAGGAGGCATTCCTTCTTGCAGGTCCTTTGCCTGTTTTCTTGTGTGATATAATTGAAACCATGAAAAAAACCGCCGTACTGATCCCCTGCTATAACGAAGAAATCACGGTAAAAAAGACCGTACTGGATTTTCGGAACGCGCTTCCCGATGCAGAGATCTATGTCTATGACAATAACAGCACCGACAACACGGCTGCCCTTGCGGAAGAAGCCGGGGCAATCGTGCGCAAAGAGCCCTGTCAGGGAAAGGGAAATGTGGTCCGTTCGATGTTTCGGGATATCGATGCGGATGCCTATGTTCTGGTAGACGGAGACGATACCTATCCCGCGGAAGAGATTCACGCGCTTCTCGATCCCGTACTCCGGGGGGAAGCGGATATGGCAATCGGTGACCGTCTCTCCAACGGCACCTATTACAGCGAAAACAAACGGCCGTTTCATGAGTTCGGAAACAATCTGGTCAGGGATCTCATCAACCGTCTTTTTCACGGAAACATCCGGGATATCATGACCGGATACCGGGTCTTTTCAAGGCGGTTTGTCAAATGCATGCCGGTGAAGTCGGAAGGCTTTCAGATTGAGACCGAAATGACGGTTTATGCGCTGATCATGCGGATGAAGATCTGTGAAATCCCCATCTCCTACCGGGACCGGCCGGAGGGGTCTTTCTCCAAGCTGAATACCATGCAGGACGGCGCCAAGGTCATCATCACTTTATTTGATCTGTACAAGAATTATCGTCCTCTGTACTTTTTCTTCCTGTTCTTCGTTCTGTTCCTTGTGATCGGCATCCTGGTATTCGCGCTTTGGTCACGGGATCTCGGACTGTTCATCCTGCTTCTTTCTTCGCTGTTCATCTTTACCGGATTTATTCTCGACTCCGATAAAAACCAGACCATCATGAGTATGGAAACCGCATTGAATGAATACGCAGACCGGCATTTATCCAAAGATTCCGATCGCTGAACCATATCGTTTCCCGATGAACCGGGAGAGAGGGAGATTCTCACGCAGACAGCACAGCCGCTTCCGGCTGTGTTTTGTTTTGCGATGCAAGGTACGATATCTGTTCCTGAATCAGACCAGGCCGGCAGCCGGGCAGAAAAAAAGAGAGGAGGTTTTTTCTCCTCTCGGCGATAATCTGGCAGGATTACAGACGTTCCTTCCGCTCGATATCCAGGAAATACTTGTAGGTATCGACGGTGATCTCACCGCAGGCCGCTTCATCGCAGGCGATGATCGCATGGTTGTGCAGCTGAACCGCGGAGCAGGTCCACTTGCTGGAGACGCCGCCCTCAACAACTGCCGCAAGAGCTCTTGCCTTGTTGTGGCCGTTGATGAGAATCAGAACTTCCTTGGAATCCATGACGGTGCCTACACCGACGGAGAGCGCCTGGGCAGGGACTTTCTCCGGATCATTTCCGAAGAAACGGGAGTTGACGATTCTGGTATCGGTGGTGAGGTCTCTGACACCGGTACGGCTGTTGAGAGAGGTGTACGGCTCATTGAAGGCAATGTGGCCATCTACACCGATGCCGCCCATGAACAGATCGATTCCGCCGTAGCTTGCGATCTTCTCTTCATATTTTCTGCATTCTTCTTCCGGGTTGTCGGTCATACCGTTGAGAATGTTGATATTCTCCGGTTTCATATCGACAAGATGATCGAAGAAATTATCATGCATGAAATACCAGTAGGACTGATCGTGTTCATGCGGAAGGCCAAGGTATTCATCCATATTGAAAGTAACAACGTTTGCGAAGGAGAGCTCCCCTGCCTGGTTCTGACGGACAAGTTCCTTATATACGCCGATCGGAGAGGAACCGGTCGGAAGACCTAATACAAAGGGCCTGTCTTCCTTGTGGTTTCTGATCTTTGCGGCGATGTAGTCGGCCGCCCACTTGCACATGTTGTCATAGTTTTCCTGAATTACCACTCTCATAGATGTTTTTTATTCCTCCTAATATATCTGGTTTCTGGCAATTTCCATCAGATATCATACACTGTATGACAGAGTTCTGTATATGCATTCAAACCTGCTTTCGCATGAAAAAAAGACAAAATCATTTCCTTTCCGGGCAAAGATCTCTGAATGATTGCGCTTCGGAACCATTCTTTTCCTTCCCGCCCAGGCAGAAAGACGGCAGTCTTTCGCTGCCGGAAATCGCATGATTTCCCTGTGCTTTTCTGCCCGGATTGAAGAATGCGGTCCGTATGGAAGAATTCACGCAACGCCACTGCAGGGTAAAAACCAGAAATGTTAAAATGAAATCAACAGCGATGGAGGCAGCGCTTCTTCAAAAGCACTGATTTCGGTCTGGCTGATCATTGACCCTGCAGGTCTCTGTTTTCCATATAACGCAGAAGATGAAGTACGGCACAATGATTTCGCGCAAAGCGAAAGAGAGGATAACCGATGAAAAAAGAGATATCGACAAAAAGCAGAATCATTCTGACCATTCTGTTCGGAATTACCGGAATCCTTCTGTTTATCTCTCTCCTCATGGCCTCTCAGTCCAACCTTGCGAGAAACAGCCTTGAGGAAGAGATGAAGGACAACAGCAGCTATATCTGTGATGCCTTCGGTTCCTATGAATTCAGGGATGATATCATACGGCTGTGGTCGGATGGTGTGCATGAATCCTTCCTGCGCATGATCATGTTAAATGCTCAGGATCATCCGGAGCTTCTGAAATCCCAGGACTTTCTGACAGAACTGAATTCAGAGATCAATGCGCGTGACATCCTGGTGATTGACAAAGAGGGAAATGTGATCGCTTCCTCCGTCGGCTTTTACAAGGATCTGAAGGATCCGGTCTACGCACCGCTTCTGAAAACCTTTGAGACATTCCAGATGGAAAGAGCGGTGATCTATCCCTACTCCCAACAAGCCCTGCAGGAAAGAATCACTTATCTCACTGATATGGCAAACAGCCAGCTGACGGAAATGGGACAGAAGGAAGCGGAGAATTCTTCAGAATCTTCAAAGACCGGGGAATTTGAAGAAGAACCCTCTGCGAACGAAGCCTTCTATAACTTCAGCAATCCCTTCCCGATTTTCTATTCATTTTCGCTCGACGGAGATCTTGCATGCGTAATCAATGATTACGGAGAGTCGCAGCTTGCCTACGAAAATATGATGAATGCGTGGAACTATACGCTCAAAAATGAAGTGATCGGATCCAGAGGCTTTGCATTTGTCTGGTCGGCAGACACCGGAGACATTCTCTATTACCCGGACTCCTCTTTCCAGAACAAGAATATTTCAGCGCTCGGCCTCAATATGAACGACATTCATGACGGAGAGTTTGTCACCCAGAACGTCAACGGTACGTCCATGTATCTCTATCCCGTCTATTTCAAGGATCAGAATGCCTGGGTGGTATGCGGTGTTCCGAACGAAGAACTCTCTGCCCTGAGAAAACAGGTAACATATCTGATGTGGTTTATATTCGCCGTTCTCGCAGCGGATCTGGTGTATTATGCCGTACTTCTTTTAAAACAGAAGAACACGGTGATCGAAGAGAACTACCATCCTGTACTGCGCCAGCAGAAGGAAAGCGGAAGAAAGGTGAAACTTCTGACATTCACGATCTTCTGTACAGTTGCCGTTTTCTTTTCTTCCTTCTATCTGCAGACTTTTTACCTGATGAGCAGCTGGTCAAAAAACAGCACTGCTCAGCTTTCGAAAATCCAGACGGAACAGAAGCACGATGAGAATATTCTCGTGGAGATCAAAGACCTGTATCAGAAAAACGCAGAAAAGCTGGTAAAGCTCGCCGGAGGGTATCTCGAAAAACAACCGGATTCTATATCGCCGGAAAAACTCGATCTTCTGACCTCGATTCTCGATCTTGACACCCTGTGGGTTACGGATGAATACGGCATGACAATTGCGGCATCCTCTTCGTATCTCGCTCCCAGCATAGGGGTGACACAAGAGACGGAGCAGGCAGTTTCTGACAGCACTGCCGAGACGAAACCTTCCGATTCTTCCTCTGCCCTCCCGAAAAAAACAAGCATCAGTGTACCGTCAAGAACAGAAAACGGCAGTATCGCCGGATATGTCAACGGGGAATACAGCAACGGACTTCTGGAAGTGATGCTTGGGAAGAATTCGCTGAGTGATACCCTGAAGTCGGTGCAGCCCGGCGAAGGCGCCTTTGTGTTTACGGTCGATAAGGAAAGCAAAAAGTTTACATGGCATCCCGACAGCAGCTTCATTGAAAAAAATGCCCTTGATTACGGATTAAAGGAAAGTGATGTGCAGGATAATCTGTGCCAGTACATTCATATGAACCGGGATACCTATTATGCGGTGACAGGCCAGTATAATACGGACATCATCTTCTTTGCGATCCGCAAGGATATCCTTCTTCGTCAGCGGCTGACGCTCACCCTCACCGCTGCCATGTTCGCATTTATCATTCTTATAGTGATCGGTCTAAGCGTATATACCTGTCCGGAAACAGAATACGATACGGAAGTTAAGAATCCGGAAAAAGGACACGTCACGGGAAAGACCGCAGAGTTCAAGGTGTTTCGAAACCTCGCATTTGCGATGGCAGGAATGGCAGCTGTTCTTCTTCTGATCCGCTATACGCGCCCGGGCTCAACGGATGACAGCATGCTTGGGTATGTGATGAGCGGCAACTGGGAACACGGACTGAATGTCTTTGCCCTGACCGAATCTCTGATCATCCTGCTGGAAGGCGGACTTATCCTCTTCCTGCTTCGCTGGCTGACGGATATCATGACCACAATGCTTGCCACCCGGGCCAGGACCGTGATCCGGATGATTGCGAGCCTTGTGTCCTATGCGGGCGGATTTGTCATTCTCTACCGGTGCCTTGTATATCTCGGCATGGATCCGACTGCCCTGATGACGTCCGCCGGAATCGTATCGGTGGTCATCGGTATCGGCGCAAACAGCCTGGTGGGTGATATCATTGCCGGCATCTTCCTTCTGATTGAAGGAAACATTCAGGTGGGAGACATGATCAGCGTCAACGGCTTCCGCGGAATCGTGGAAGAACTCGGCATACGCATGACAAAGATCTACGATGTGGACAGCGAAGATATCAAGATCATTCCGAACAAGGAAGTCCAGAATGTCGTCCATATGTCGGCCCATCCGGCCAATCTCTTCCTGGAGTATCAGATCTGCTATGAAGAAGATCTCGAACGGGTGGAGAAACTGTTAATCGAAGAGCTGAAAAAACCGGAAGGAAGAATCCCCGAGATGATCGGCGACCTCGTCTACCTTGGCGTAAGACGGCTCGGCGACAGCGGTGTGGCGCTTCTCGTCAGAGCCAGATGCCATGAGGCCTTCCGTCCCCGGGTGACAAGAGCGGTGAATCGAAAAGTCTACATGATGTTCAAAAGAAACGGTATCGAGGTTCCGTTCCCGCAGCTCACCATCCATACGGGAGACGATCAGAACAATCCGAAAGAGTGAATTTTCCTCCGGCCGCTGCCGCAGGGCGAAGGGCATCCTCCTTTTCCCCGGGGCGAATTTCCAAAGAAAAGAAAACGCATCGAAGCAGGACCGCAGCGTACAGCAGCGGTCCATGCTTTTTTACGGACGCCGGCGGTGCGGCGCTTTCACAACACTGCAGAACCCGCTGTGCCTTGTCATTTCACAGCAGCTGCTTTGGGCATGGGGTAAGGAACAGACGGCGGAATTGTGCGGCAGGCATGCCCTGCGGTTTGCCTGAATCATTCCTGTTTCATTCCGGCTGTTTCATTTTGCCTGTTTCATTTGTTTCATTGTTTTTTCATGAAACACAGCGTTTCTTCTGTATAATTAGCACGGGTGAAATTATGACAGAAAACATGAAATATCTGATTCGAACAGGTGCGGTGCTTGCCGTGATGATCGGCGGGATTCTTCCGGTCAATGCCGAAGAAGTCACTCTGGCCTGGGACGAAAATACAAGAGTACATACACTGCGAAGAAAGCTCGCGACTGCGATCAATGTCTATACCGACGGAGAGAGCGAAGATATTACGCACGAGGAAGGTGTTCTGGATGATGTCCTCTATGACATTCTCCGGGTCACTCCCAGTGAGCATACCCATGTGCAGATTGACTACAATGAAGATCCCATGTATCTCGATGAGCTCACAGATCAGGCTGCGCTGGAGAAAGGACTGCTGTATGCCGGCGGAATCAATGCCGGGTATTTTGCCAATTCCGGGGATCTCTTCGGTCAGCCCGTGGGAGCGGTCAGGCGTCACAATGTCTGGACCTACTGGTATGGTACGGAAAACACCCCTGCCTACGGAAACGGGTTTGCGACGGCATATATCAGCGGGAATGATCTTTCGCTGAAATATCACGGCTGGGCAAACGGACAGTGGAACGGAGACAGCTCCTGGCACTGGTCTACCGGCTATGTGATCAATGAAGACTATGCCGTGTCCGGTTCCTATACCTACTTTGCGGATGGGGAACAGCGGGATATCACCAACGGGGATGCCGGAGCGATTGACTACCGCACCTATGGCAGAGCCGTTACGATCCTGGCGCAGAAAGCGGACAAACAGTTTCTTCTGATCACCATCTACGGAACCATGGATGAAGGTGCGATCAAAGATTTCCTGAGCCGACTGAACGTGCATGATGCGATCCGCATGGACGGCGGCGGATCAACCCAGATGGTCTATGAGACCACGCTTGTCAGGGAAGTCGAGCCCGAGCTGACCGATACCAGAATCGAAGAAGAAGTCATCGAAGAACCGGCGATCGGTTATGCCCTGGTGAATGTCGATCGCCTCAGAGTCCGCACCGGACCGAATACCAATAAGCCCTCGAAAGGATACGCGACTAACGGCGAGCGCTATCAGGTCTATGAGATCAAGATTGATGACCAGTATAAATGGTTCCGGATCGGAAAACAGAGATGGATTGCCAGTCAGAAAGACTGGGTGGAATATGAATCTCTGAAACAGGCCGAGGCGGAAACGCATTCCGATGAGACGGCTGAAATCACCGTCAATGTCGACAACCTGAATATCCGCAGCCTTCCGAGCATATCTTCCCGTATTGTCGGAAAGGCAGAAAACGGCAAAACCTACACCGCATCAAAGCGGCAGAAAGCATATGGCTATGACTGGTACCTCATCGGGGAAGATCAGTGGATTGCCGGCGGTGAGGATTGGGTCACGATCAAAGAATGAGCAATTCTTCAAGGGCAAACAGAGCATAAAAACAGAATCCGGTCAGAGCTGATTGCCCGACCGGATTTTTTTCTGTTGATTTCCGAATTCTGCAAACGTGCCGGTGCTTCCCTTTTCCATCATCGGAAAAAAATCTCCGGAAGCGGTATGACTCTTCCGAAGATTCATGGTTCTGATTCCGTGTTCTCTCAGGCTCTGCTGAAGATGATCTGCCGGCCCTGCGGCAGCCATTCCTGACTCTTTAGAGGATTGCCGGGCTGAACCGGGCACCGCAATACCGCAGAAGCTTGCCTCAGGCAGGGTTCAGCTGACGACGATCTTCTCGAAATCCGCCTTGGGGTGTTTGCATACAGGGCAGATGAAATCATCGGGGAGTTCTTCCCCAACCCACTCATAACCGCAGATCACACAGCGCCAGATGGTCTTTCCTTCACTGGTTTTTCCGGCCGGCTGCGGTTTGGGTTTGATATTTGACTGGTAATACGCATAGGTACAGGAAGGCCGGTCGGATAATACGGTCATAAAGGGAGTCTCGCAGAGAAACAGCATATGACTTCCGAGATCCACTTCCTGTTTCACCTTCAGGGAAAAATACGCATTGGTGCCTTCGGTGATATAGGGAATCCCGTTTGCGGCAGTATCGCAGGATGTAAATCCATCGAACTTATTGACATCCCTTCCCGACTGGAATCCGAATCTCTGAAAGAGATCAAAGGATGCGTCTTCACTGATGACCGAGATGTTGCATTCCCGCGTCTCCCTGATCAGTTCACATGTGTAGTTGGCCTTGTTTACCGCAATCGAAATGATATTGGGATTTGCGGCCTGGATGGCCGTGTTGATGATGCAGCCGTTGGGTTTTCCGTCTTTTACCGCGGTGCATACAAACAGGCCATACGAGAGTTTGTACATTGCTTTGGGATCATTGGTAAGAGTTTCTTTCATCATAGGTTCTCCTTCTTTTTTCTGCTTTAAAGCAGTTCTTTCCTGTTTCGGCAGACGACGATCGTAAGATCAGAGCTTCCCGGATGCCCGGTCCGCCTTTTTTTCAAAAGCGGTGCTTCTCCGATGGACAGCTGTCGGCATTTCATTCTGTCATGATGCTTTCAGGAGGTTCGCTTTCCCTTCCGATCGCAATGAGACGCGAAACATCCGGCATGGTTTTCTCCGTCTCTGAATCCTCCGTATTTTAAAGAGTCGCGGATGGACCGCAGGAAAAGACTTTGCATGGATACCAGGACTGTCTGTACAGACAGATCGGTTCCCTTCCCTGTCTTGCGGAATGCAAAGGGCTTTACACCATTCGTTTTCCGATCCGTTCGTGTCGGTCCCCGACCCTCTCAAAAAACGGATGCCGCAGACAGATGAAATTGTCACACGCCCTGTTTCTTTATTCCCCTTCTGTCCCTTCTGTCTTAATCCTATCATATGAGATAAAAAAAGCACGGAATCAGCTCAGAGCGGTGCTTCGATAAAAAATACCGGCAGAAGGCATGGAATCTTCTGCCTTCCATTTCGGGAAAAAAAGCTTTGAAGGGATTCTCCCCGGCTCCTGTCCGCCGCCCCGGGGAGGTCATGAGCCCGATTTCATGCAATGATTTTTTTGTCTGGTTTTTTATACGGGAGTCTCACAATATTTTGCTCAGAGACTTATCTGCTTTTTCCATGGGGCATTCATAAATCGGATGCTGCACCGCATCGGAAGGAAATCCGCGCATCATTCACGCATGCATTGTTCAGATTTCGTGCCGGTCGTATATCGGCAGGCTTTCGGATCTGTTTCTGATCTCAGAGTGGGAGTTCAGTTCATCAGCGCAGGAATGAAACCGGCACCGGCGGGTTTCAGGATTTCGGAAGAGTCAGCCAAACTGCCGAATCTTCTCTTTTGACAAAGAGAATTTTCCTGTTTTCGGATGACAGCGTCAATGATAAAATAAGACGAAGATTTTTTCGGAAACGCTGAACGTTCAAAGAACAGACGATTCTCGGTGTTCTGATTCAGGAATGAACATCCGTAATCGGAAACGCTGAAGAATACTGCCGGCGTAAGAAAGATCGCGGGGGATCTGCAGGGGTATCCATGCCAGGAGACGGACCGATTCGGTTCCCGGCATCAGTTTATGTCAATCTCATATGATTGATGCCCAAATTCCCCGAACATCCGTCAAAACACTCTGTACTGTTCCGTCAATGGCTGACCAATGGAAGCGATCAGAGCAGAAAGAAATCTTCGCACCGAAACAGTTGAGGTGCCTCGCCGTACGTGCAGGCACGCTGAGGAACTGACTGATCCGCGGAACACGCCGCAATGATGATCAGTGAAAGATATTTTCATTTTTTAAGAGGGGGATAAAGAATGGAGAATAACGATACCTGTTTATACGCGGGATGGCTCAATGAATTAGCAGAGAAATACGGCGAGAAGCCGGCTCTTACCTGCAATGAATATACCATGAGCTTTCGGGAGGTAAGAGACGCCTCCTTCCGCTTTGCCCTGGCATTATACAAAAAGGGTCTGCAAAAAGGTGACAAAGTCATGTTGTTGTCCTACAACAGCGTGGGATATATGACGGCGGTTTTTGGTATTGCCATGGCCGGAGGCGTGGCAGCGCTCGTGAACTACAGTCTCAGCTCTTCGGAAGTGACGCAGCTGAGTGAACTGGTCGGCGCGAAATGGGCTCTGGTCGGTGATAGCTATGTCGCCGGCGGGAATCAGGCTGCCGTAACAAAGGCTTTCCTTGACGGCGGTATAAAGGAAGATCACATCCTTGATCTGAATGCGTTATTCGCGCAGTGCGCGGATGACTCCGCTGCTCTGGATGAGAACGAAATCGCGGTATTGAAAAACCGTGTTTCACCTCGTGACACCCAGATCATCATTTTCACTTCCGGTACAACCTCTCTTCCAAAAGCGGTTCAATTGTCCTCTTACGGAGTTCTTTCCAACGCTTCTTCCACCCTGAAAGCAATGCAGAAGAGTGTTTACGAAACCGGTATTATTCCCCTGCCGCTGTTTCATGTGTTCGGACTGATTTTCGCCCATGCATGGATGCTCAAAGGGGCCCATACCTATCTGGTTTCTCGTATTAAACCCGAGACGGTCGCAGACATGATTGCCCGGAATAAGATCAGACAATGCGCATCGGTTCCTTCCCTCTACAACGATCTCATTGCGGTTCCGCAGTTCGAAGATGCGGCAAAGGAACTGAAAACATGCGTGATCGGCGGCGGATTCGCAAGTCCATCGGATGTGCTCCGTCTTGAGAATCTGCTGAAAGACGGCACGGTCTTAGTGGGGTATGGACAGTCAGAGAACAGCTGCGTTATTTCCATAAATCATTCTGAGGATCCGATCGAACGCAGAATCTGTTCCGTCGGCCGGTTCATTGACGACGTCGACGCCCGCATCTGGGACCAGGAAAAAGGATTTCTGGGGCGCGGGGAAATCGGCGAGCTGATTCTCAGAGGCCCCTGTGTAATGAACGGTTATCTCGGTCTTCCTCCCGAGCTGCAGGCCATGGACTCGGATGGCTGGCTTCATACCGGTGATCTCGCTGTCATCGACGAGGACGGCATTGTGAGACTGATGGGACGCATTAAGGAAATCATCATTCGCAAGGGTGAGAATATCTCCCCGTTTGAAGTGGAGACAGCACTTCTGGCAGAACCTTCGGTGCGGGAGGTCAAGGTATTCGGTATGCCTCATCCTGACTGGGGAGAGAGCGTCGAGGCCTGTGTGGTATTTAACGGCGATGCGCCGGATGAAAAGAGCCTGAGGGATTTCCTCGCTCAGCATATAGCGAAATTCAAGATCCCTGCTCATTTCTTTGCTTTCTCTTCCTTCCCTCTCAACGCCAACGGCAAACTCGATGTGCGCAGTCTGAAAGAGCGCGTGATGGAAAAGCTGAATGCGTCCGACGACGATTCTTCGGCGAAGTAACAGTTCAACGGCAAACGGACCGCTGATCCGCCGGTCAGCAGCAGCCAATACTAACGCACTTCCCCTGGAATCAGACGAAACCCGGCAAAGTCTGCAGGCATGGACATTTCGATTTTATAAAACCACAGACAGATCTCTCACCCGGATCTGCATGCTGATCAGCACCGGAATTTATCCCGGATTTCAAAAAGAGAGAACAGTTTGATTCTGCTCTCTCTTTCTTTCGGTATATGGATCAGCAGCTTACATCCAGAAGATGCGCCTTGCCGTGCAGTTTCAGCGGAATACTGTCCGAGGGGACAAAGATGCAGTCTCCCTTGAAGAAGTTCAGCATGAAGTTTTCCCCGCTGATACTGCCGCAGCCATCGAAGCACAATAAGGCATGAAAGCTGTTTTCCGTTGTTTTGTAGTCCACAAGCCGGCGGTAAACCTCGGTGTTGAGCAATACCCGCTCCGCCTGAAAATACCGGCAGCGGCTCAGAAGTTCAGAGGCATATCCCCTTCGGTATTTCAAAAGACGCATCGGCTGGCGGACCGCACCCATTCCCTGAAGGTTTAAGACATCCAGCGCCTGATCCACATGCAGAGGGCGCTTTTTCCCGGTCTTATCCACCCGGTCATAGTCATACAGGCGATAGGTGATATTGGAAGCTTCCTGAACCTCCGCAATCAGCGCACCGGCACCGATCGCATGAACCGTGCCGGGGGTGATAAAAAACAGGTCATTCTTATGGATCGGCACCCGGTTCAGAAAGGAATCAATCTCCCCCCGCCCGATGGCTTCTCTGATCTGTTCTTTTGTCACTTCCCGATTGAACCCGTAGATCAGTTCGGCACCGGGTCTTGCATCGAGGACATACCACATTTCCGTTTTCCCGAGCTGCCCTTCGTGCTGAAGGGCGTATTCATCATCCGGGTGCACCTGAACGCTCAGATCTTTTCTGGCATCGATGAACTTGATCAGAATGGGAAGCTCCGGTTTCCCTTTCGTGGTTTCCAGTGTATGACTGCCCAGGAAATCGGGATGGTTTTTCAATAAAGACGATAACGTGCAGGAAAATGCAGGGACAGAAGATTCTCCGTCGGGATGGGTGGAACATACCCAGGCTTCGGCAAGAGGAGATGCGTCAAGCGCGAGGTTGAAATCATCATTCAACCGGCTTCCGCCCCAGAGATAATCCTTTGCGGCGGGAGAAAGAAGAAAAGGGGTTCGTTTCATGGCATTCGGTATTTTTTCTTATCCTTGACGCTGATGTCTTTGCCCATCTGCACTTCAATCAGCTGCAGGCCCTTTTTCCCGGCGATGACCGTATGCTTACAGCCGGCGGCCATCGTCACCACATCTCCCGGCTTTATCTTCTGTTCCATCCCGTCAACAATCGTCTTGCCGGATCCGCTGATCACTGTCCATACCTCATCCCGCTTTTCATGGCTGTGATAATTCATCTTATGTCCGGGGTTCAGGGTTACCTTGACGGTCATGCTCTCCTCTTCAACATCCAGTACCCGATAGCTTCCCCAGCTCTTTTCCGCAAACATGATCTGATGATCGATCGCATCCACAAAGGGTTTGATGTAAGAACTCTGTTCCTTGTCGGATACGAGAATTCCGTCCGCAGATGCGGAGATCACCATGTTTTTGCCGCCCATGACAAGAATGGGGATGCCGAGTTCATTAATGACATGTACATTGGAGCAGTTCTTGTTCAGCGTCGCATCACCGATGGTCTTTTCCTCCATCGCTTCCGTCAGGGTATTCCATGTTCCGAGATCCTTCCAGGTACCGCTGTAACGAACCACTTCAATCTTGTCTTCCTGTTCGACTACCGCGTAATCGAAGGAGATTTTCTTAAGCCCGGAATACCCGGTGAACAGTTCTTCATACGTATCGGTGCCGAGCAGTTCTCTTGCCTTGGAAAGAACATAAGAGAGTTTATAGGCAAACACACCGCCGTTCCAGAGTGCCCCTTCTTCGATGTACTCGGCTGCTTTTTCGGCAGTCGGCTTTTCCGTAAAGCCCCAGGAGCCGTCTTTCTTCGGTTTGATATATCCGTACTTTTCACTCGGGTAGGTCGGCTCGATGCCCATCAGAACAAGATTCGCAGTGCCTTTCTGGGCGGAATCGCACATCTCTTTCAGTGTCCTGAAATACCCGTCTTCCACATAAGGGTCTACCGGGCAGACAACTACCGCCTCATTTTCATCCACCCCTCTGCAGTCTTTGAGATACGCGGTCGCAAGGGCAATTGCCGGGAAGGTATCTCTGCGGCAGGGTTCTACGGAAATGCCGACTTCTTCTCCGAGCTGGTTATGAATCGCAGAGACCTGGGATTTCGAAGTGGCAATGGTCACATCCGCATTGGGATCAGCTGTTCTGATCTGGCGGTAAATCCGCTGGACCATGGACTCATAGTCATCTTCGGTGTCCAGCGTCATATCAAGCCCGTGTTTTTTAAATATCTTAATAAACTGCTTGGAGCGGATATCGTTTGACAAAGGCCAGAGGCGCTTTCCGGATCCGCCGGATAACAGGATGATATTCATAAAGTTCTTATCTCCTCTTTCTGATACAGTATTCCCTTCTATTATACATTGAACCTCACTGCCCCGCGAAAGCGCGGTGCGTTTGGCAGTTTTGCCAAGTGTGAGATTATAGGGCCTGTCCAATGATGATGTATTGAATCGCACGGGGGATTAACGGCGTAATCAGAGTGTTTTTCTTATGATGATCATTCCTGAATCATTACTCTTTGTCTTGTCACAATCAGATCTCTGCCAGAAGAAAACGCCAATGCCGATCGGCAGATTAACACAAAAACAATGTTGCCTAGAGCTATGCGGCAAGGCTGCCGCAGATTTTCCCCGGTGGCACTCATGCCGGTTTTTTCTGTTAAACGCAGGACATAAATCACTTGCCAGAGGCATTTGAACCGCTGCGTTTTGACGGTAGGTTTTGTAAAAAAAGAGAATACGCAGACGACATTCATCCGCATATTCCCTGATACTTTATTTCACTTCTATCGTGCGATTGCGGCCGTTTTCCTTGGCCTCATAGAGCGCATCGTCAATCTGAGCGTATACATGCTTCGGCTCTTCGTTTCCGGTGACATCCATGACACCGAGGCTTACCGTTATCCTCAGGCCATCTCCGAAGTCATGTTCTTCCACCGCTCTGCGGAATCTCTCTGCAAACTCCCGCCCGCTGACGCTTTCATTGTCTAACAGGACGATGAAGAATTCTTCTCCTCCCCATCTTCCGGCAGCTTCTCCCTTTTCGGCATCCAGCATGGATTCGGCGATCTCTGCGATTTCCCGAAGGACTTTATCCCCTTTGCGGTGGCCGTAGGTATCATTGACCTTCTTGAAATGATCGATATCAAACATGATCAGAGAGGTGGTCTTTTTCGTTTCCCGGCTCTCCCGCATCATTTCTTCGATCAATTCCTCTGTCCGGCCGCGGTTATAGAGGCCGGTAAGAGTATCGTGTTCCGATGCGTATTTCAGCTGTTCATTCATTGCCTCAAGATTCCGGTATGCATTCTGAATCTCCATCGTACTGGAACTCACGAGTTTTGCCAGCCGCTTGATCAGAGAAGACTGACCGCTGAGAATTGCATCATCGGCATAAGGCACCGCATCCTCACGCGGTTCTGCGTCCCCTTCCCGCATGGCAATGGAGAGCAGTGTGATGTTATATTCCATGATCTCTCCGGTTTTCATGTTGCGGAGCACTTCACCGAAGGTATTAAACCCGGCTGAGGGTGCGATCTTCTGGAATGGCTCCAGTTCCACATTGACAAACCTTTCCCAGAACAGCTTCCTTACATAGCACGAGTAAAGAAGTATCGCCTGGGGATTGAAGGCATGAATCTGCTTCAGGCGGCGGTTCACTTCTTCGATGATTCCGGTGGGATTCCCGAAGGTCAGATACATATCCCATCCTTCCAGTACAGATCCGGCAAGAAGCAGAGATCCGTCTTCCATCACCGTATTGGTATGACGGAGGATTTCCTCATCGCCGACATAAGCGGCAATCGGAAATTCATTCGTATTATCGATAAAGTCATCATCTACCGCGATATTCAGATACCTCTGATAGATATCCGCTGCCGGAATGCCGTTGATTTCTCTCAGCAGATTTCCTTCCGCACTCGTGATCTTGAACGGCATGCCCAGTTTTTCCCAGCCCGCAGATTTGGCGGCGTCAATACGGAAGTCTTTCCCGTAATACAGAATCGCAACACAGGCGTTCGCGTAGGTCTTTCCGTCTGCCATGACAAAGGCATTTTCAAGATCCGCATCATGATTTCCGGCATATCCGCCGAAGATGACAACAGAGGGATCACAATGCTTGAGCTCTTCATACATATCAAGGGTATTGAGAAGCGCACCCGGCAGCAGAAGTTCCACCGCTTTGAGATCGTGGGAAACCTCTCCATCGATCTCTTCCCTGATGCGTGATCCAATCATACGCTCCTGCCCGGCCAGACCATCATAAATGCGTACGGATATCTCCGTGCTTTCAAATACCAGACAGGAAATGAGTATTCCCTTATCCATCAGAGATCCTTCTCTGATCTCCCCTCCCGATTCCGTTCCGACCACATTGCAGGAGGGAAATGCCTCCCGCAGTGTATTCATCAACGCGATGAGTATTTCCCGATCGGAAATACCGGTATAAATATGAAACAGCACCTTCCCGCCATTCAGACTGTCTTTGATTCCGTTCAGCCAGGAAGCGTCGACAAAGCCATTCTCTGCTTTTGTAATATATTGTTTCATGGCATGCCTCCTAAATACGATCTATTGTGCATCTTATTCTTTTATATCAGTTTATCACCTCAGAGAATCAGACTTCGAATTCTTTTTGAAGAGAGCCATCGACGCAGTTCTTTTCTGCTGTAGGGCATATTGCGGATCATCAAAACGCAAGACGCGCCGCCTCCCCCCTTCCGCAGACGTTGTAAAAGTCTTCATTTCCGAAAACACAGTCCTGTGGTTTCAGTTTTGCGGATCTGAAACGACAGTACCCGGAATTACACTTCAATAAGCCTCAGACAAGGAGGCAAGGGACAGAAAACGATCCAGGGAAATGTGCGTCACATTGCTGGTCGAATAATCAATCGTGTCCGTCGTGATCAGAATCTTTCTGTCAATCTGTGACAATCCCTCAAAAGCACGCATTTCCTTCTGCCATACTTTCTCTTCCGCTACACTCAGCGCTGCCTGAATATAGTATTTCTTACCGTTCTTTTCCGCGATAAAATCAATTTCTTGGCCCTTGCCGGTAATGAACACCGAAAGATGATAGCCCCTATACGTCAGCTCGTTGAAGATAATGTTTTCCAGGTTATGACTTAAATCATAACGGTTGTCAAATACCTCCAGAGAATTGAACGCCACATCTGCGTCATACACTTTATAGTAATAGTCCAGAGCAGGTTTTGCTTTTGTGGAATATCGGCTCAGGTGTGAAATCAGATATGCCTCCTCAAGATAGCTCATCCATTTTTTGATGGTTTTGTCGGTCACTCCGGATCCATTTCTGCGCATATATTCTGTAATACCGACTACGGAAAATGTTCTGGAATTCGTGATGAGAACATAATCCGCAAGTTTCCTGAATTCCTCCGGTTTATTGATGTTTTGCGAATGATAAGATCCCGGAAAACAATGGTTTCCTTAAGATCTCGAAGGTATGCTTTCTGTGCTTCACCAGATTCAAATTCAATCCGCTTCGGAAATCCTCCCCAGATCAGATAGTCCGTAATACTGAGAT
>JAFWCM010000306.1 GCA_017536885.1 Solobacterium sp. | reverse complement strand
GGTGCGCCTGACAGGACTTGAACCTGCACGGATCACTCCACCAGATTCTAAGTCTGGCGTGTCTGCCATTCCACCACAGGCGCAGATAAAAGCACGTGCAATGTATTATAGCACGTGCTTTGGATTAACGGCGGTCTCTGTCGATGAATTCGAGGAAGATTGTACCGATAATGGCGGTAAGCAATGACATTCCGATCAGGACACCCCATTCGAACCAGGTGTTGGATGCGGTGAACGCATACTCCGGATTCATCATGTTCTGGGTGGAGGTTTCGCCGATCTTGGTCCAGAGCTCTGTCTTGACGAGGTAGTCATAGATCAGACGGAATTCGGGGATGGTGGTCAGCTTGTTGACTGCCGCATATAGACTGATCGATGGCAGGCCGTTGTGATTTCCCACCGTACAGATCGTCCGGATACCCCATCTTGAGATGGTGAGGTAAGCGATCTTGTCCGCAACTCCCTTGAGGTTGAAAGCAACGCCGGAGAAGATCAGCTGGATGATCAGAAGGAAGGGCACTACCGTCATGGCTGTGGTTGTGCTCTTGACGATACAGGATACCATCAGGGCAAGCATGTCAGCCGCGTAGGTGATCAGAAACAGGGTGACACCGAAGTCGATCAGGAAGGATCCGCTGACGGGCCCCGCTTTGGGATAGGGGATGCCGCAGAGATGGTAGATGATCAGCTGGATGATGGTCTGGCCGAGACACAGCACTGCCTGATAGAGCATCTGAGCAATCATGTAGGAACTGATATGCATGCCGGCGCGGTGTTCGCGCTTGATGATCGGACGTTCCTTACAGACAGCCTGAATACTGTTGAAGAAGCCGTTCCAGATACAGACGCAGGCGAATGCGAGCGCACCTACCTGGGTGCCTTCCATATTCACGAATACGTTTTCGATGACCAGGGCGACAATCAGAGATACGATTGCGGCCATGGGGAAGACCTTCCAGCCTTTTTCGTTAGAGAAGATTCGGAACAGTTTTCCGAGATAGATCCAGATCTGATCCCATCGTTCGGCGTGTCTCGTATTGTCTATGTTTTCTTCGGAAAAACTAGGCATTTTCTTCACCCTCCTTCTTCTTTCTCATGTTCTCATATGCTTCAATCAGCTCATCGGCGCGGCCGTCACCGCCTTCTTCCCTGGTGTTGACGCATTTGACGATATCTTCCATTTTCTGCTTGCCGAAGAATTCTCTTGCGTCGGCGATCGACCCGAAGAAGGCGAGCCGTCCGATCTTGTTGCTGTCCTTGGCAAGTACGATGACCTGGTCGAACAGATCGATGACACGATCTGGGGTGTGGGTGATGACGATGACGATTTTTCCGCTGTCCGCAATTCTGCGCAGCCGTTCCATGAGTTCGCGGGCAATGACGCCGTCCAGTCCGGAATCCGGCTCATCGAGGATGAACAGGGAAGGATCGCCGATATATTCGCAGGCGATGGAAAGGCGTTTCCGCTGTCCGCCGGAGAGGCTCTTGACCAGAGAATCCTTCTGGGAGAGAAGGCCGAACATGTCGAGCACTTCGCTTACCCTGGCAGCGATCTCCTTGGGAGAGTATCCGGCCGGCATCCGGAGTTCGGCGGCGTTGTACAGTGTCATGTACACATTGTCGGTACCGCGCAGAAGATCCTGCTGGGGCACAACGCCGATCTCATATTTCATCTGGTTGTAGTTTTCGTAGACATCAACGCCGCCGTTGAGCACTTTCGCATTGGCGGGTTCATAACCGGTCACAGCGTTGATGAAGGTGGTCTTTCCGGCACCGGAGCCACCGAGCAGAAGAACGAGATTGCCCGGCTCGATGGTCAGGTTGATATCCTTGAGAAGAACCTTCTTCTTGTTCCAGGAGACGTTGACGGTGCGGTCGGCGATCGAGATGATGAGATTCTTGCGGGCACCGTTGGTGAGGTTGTATACCAGCCGTCCCGGCAGATAGGCAAAGATGGTCGATCCGATCCGGATCACATCATAGACGTGAAGTTCACAGGATTTGGTTCCGGTGACCTTCCTGCCGTTGACAGTGACTCCCTTGTCGAGGTTGACATTGATCACGTGCCAGCTCTGGCCGATGCACATGAATTCCGCATGCGGATAATCCTTGCGGTTCTTGCGCTCCGAACTTGCGTCGGACATCTGCCGCAGAGCTTCCGAGGAATAGATCGTAATCGGTTTGTTCTTGTTTCTCAGCAGATAGGACTTCCACTCCACATTGGGATCATAGGAAGTTTCGAAAATGAACACCTGGGAGCGGTTGCCCGAAGCGATGCGGATCAGACAGCCGTCCGTGAGCTGCACGGGCTCTTCGCTTCTGATCTCTTCGCCGTTGATCGTGGTGGAGTTCTTGAGATTGCAGTTGATCAGAACCCAGTGCCAGCCGTTGAATTCGATTTTGAACTGAGGAATGCTCAGAATCTTGTTGTCGAGGGTGAGAACCCCCTGAACGATATCCGGCTTTTCACCGTATCCGACGGAAGTTCTGGTGCCGAGCGAGAACTGCATATGATCGCCTCTTCCGTTCAGAGCGGTCAGCTTGGCAAGGTCGGCAATCGTCTCATCGTTGAAGGTGGTTGTCGTTTCGCCTTTTTTCTCGCCGGGTTCCTTGTCCGCTTTTTCCTCTTTGGATTCAGCTTCCTTCTTCGCTTCCTTTTTCGGCTCTTTTTTGGTTTCCTTCTTCGGTTCTTTCTTCGGTTCTTTCTTCGTCTCTTTCTTCGGCTTCTCTTCCTTATTTTCCGCGGGATCACCTGCTTCGGAAGGCGCCTCTGCTTTCTTCGCTTTTTTCCTGGCCTTAGGCTTTTTTGCTTTCTCTGGCTTTCCGCCCTCCACGGCAGAAGTCTCCTGCGCCCTGGTTTCGGATGTTTCCGCAGGTGCGGTTTCCGCCGCCGGCTTTTCTTCCGTTATTTCCGACTTTGTTTCACTCATGCTGTGCCTCCCCTTTGTTTATCTTCCAAACAGACCTGTGATGCCGCTGAAGCTGTTCACGAAATTGGATAACTGATCCGCGGCCGCATTCAGCTTGTTGATCGAATCACTCAGACCTTCGAAATCAAGCTTTGAAAAACTTTCCACCACAGGCTCTGCCTGCTCGGTCACTGAGTTGATCTTCACCAGAGTTTCTTCCATGGCAGTCATCAGATTCAACATGCGCGGGACAATGAGGAAAAACGCAATTACAAGCAGGATCAGAATTGCCAGTTCCGCGTATGCGATGATGCGGCGGTGGGTAACCGCTTTGCGGTTTTCTTCGGAAAGCCGGCGCAGAAGCTGAATATCTTCCCGGACCGATTCGATTTCCGATCTGTTTTCTGTTGTCATAGTCAATCTCCAATTAAATTAGATTTTATCATAGCATCTCACGTTGAAAGAAAGGATTATGTGAAAAGCAGAAGAAAAAAACGAAGCCTTTCGGCTTCGTTCAGCAGACAAAATTCAGATAGTAGGGGAGCTGCTTCTTCCACCATGGCCAGTCGTGGGCGACATCACTGCCCCAGAAATCGACCCATGCGGGAATATTCTTGTAATCAAACAGCTCCTTCATGCGGGCGCTGTCTTCCTGCATCGGATGTTCCCAGGCACCTCTGCCGCAGCAGAGAATGATGTCTCTGTGCCGGTACATCTCGACATAGGGGTGATCATACGGCATGCCGTTGATGTAGTCGACAGGGGAGTTGGCATAGACCAGATCGTCAAAGTAATCATTGAAGAACAGCCTTGCGTTGTACGCGCCGGAAAGGGCGATACACCCGGAGAAGAGGTCCGGTCTTCTCAGCAGGAAGTTGAGAGCGTGGGTCGCTCCCATCGAACATCCGGTCGTGAGAATCCCCGCAGCGTAGTGGCCGCCGTTGGCGTCTTTGTTGATGTCGAAGATGCGCGGCACCAGCTCATCGCAGACGTAGTTGACATACTGTTCCTGGCACTGAATCCGCATCCGGTTGTCCCAGCTCTGGGAGGACCAGGAATTGTCGTCGTTGGAATCGCAGCAGAACATCTGAATGCGCCCGTCCTCGATATAATCCTTCGCGCAGTCGATCATTCCCTGATTTTCGAAATCAAAGAAACGTCCGCTCTGGGAGGGGAATACGAGAACCGGTTTTCCGGAATGTCCGTAAACCTTGAATTCCATATCTCTTCCGAGATTGGAACTGTATTCTTTGAAGTATTCTGTTTTCATTTTTGATTATGCCTTTCCGTCCGGTTTGCCCGCTTTCTCTGCGGCAGGTTCGGCGCTGTGTTTTCTTTCGTAGACAAACTTCATGAACTCCAGGACTTCCTCTTCCGTTTTGAAGCGTGCGATATAGCATTCATCGCCCATCGCCGCGCCAAGGATCGACGGCATGCGCTCATGCATGCAGATGGCCTGACCGTATTTCTTGTAGATTTCCGGGCTGTGGTTCTGGTATTCGATATAATCCCGGGTGCCGCAGTAGACGCAGAAATACGGACGGTCGGTTTTGTAAAGCCCTTCGTTGAACATTGCCATGTTGGCATAGATCCGATAGACATTGATGTCGTTGGCGAAATTCATCATGTCCGGAGTATATCCTCCCGGGGGACGCATGTTGACCTCGAGGCCGACGATGTCACCTTTGTTTCCAAGGCCCGGCTTGTCTTCGGTCAGGCGGAAATACTCGGTATGGAAGAATCTTGCCTTAATGTCAAAGGCTTCGATGACCCTTGAACCAAGGGTCTTCAGATCTTCGGGAATTTCACGTACGCTGTAATAGAAACATTCGGCTCTGGTGTTGACGATATCCATGATCGGATCCGGGAACACATGGCTGGTGCAGAAGATGATTTTGCCGTTCTGGTCCGTGATTCCGTCAAAGCTCACGATCGTACCCGGCACGAATTCTTCCATGATGTACTGGGTCTTGAGATTCTGACGATAGAAATCTTCAAGCTCCTCATCATTGGTGATCTTCCAGGTCGCATTGGCACCGACGCCGTCATCCGGCTTCACGATCACCGGATAGCCGACTTCCTTGATGAACTTCTTTCCTTCCGGAAGGGTGGTGGTCAGATGGTAGCGCGCGGTCGGAACACCTGCTTTCTTATAAAAAGCCTTCATGTTGGACTTGGTCTTAAAGCGCATGACAGACGCGGAGTTGTCACCGCTGGTTATATTGAAATCCGTGCGCAGGCGGGCATCCTGTTCCAGCCAGAACTCATTGTTGCTTTCGAGCCAGTCAATTTTACCGTGCTTGTGCGCAAACCACGCCAGGGCCCGATACATCTGATCATAATCCATCATGGAATCAACCCGGTAATACTCATCCATGGAATCCTTGAGTACCTGGGGAAGGGAATCATACGGATCTTCACCGATGCACAGAGATGTTCCGCCTACTTCTTTCCACGCTTTGGGGAACTGATAGTAGGTTTTCGGAAAATTCGGTGAGATAAACACAAAGTTACTCATAACTGCGTTCTCCATTCATTTGTTACAAAGCATAATAGCACAATCCTGAAAAGGTTTCTTTTTGTGTAAGCGCTAACATCGAAAAAAGCGGTGAAAAAGCGCTTTCGACATGTATGAATTCCCCCCGCAGTGAGCTATAATGCACATGTCTCAGCAGATCGTATATGCTTTCGGATCCGGCGAAAGTGTCTCTACCCTGCAGCCTTAACTGCGGGACTACGATGCATTTTTGTGAGCTTCTGCCGGCCAAAGCGCAGGAGCGTTTTTCGTTTCCGAACTGTCTGCAGGGGAGAAAGGGGAAAGATTTATGGATTTTCTGGAAAAGACTTTTAAACTCAAGCAGCACGGCACAGATGTCTCAACGGAAATTACCGCCGGAATAACGACCTTCATCACGATGGTTTATATCCTGGCGGTCAACCCGAACATTCTGTCTGCCTCCGGAATGGATTCCGGCTCTGTTCTCACCGCTACCGCGGTGGCTTCCGCAATCGCATGTTTCTGCATGGCGGCCTTCTCAAACAAGCCGTTCGCTCTCTCGGCTGGTCTTGGACTCAATGCCTATTTCGCATACACGGTATGCGTAGGTATGGGATATTCCTGGACCTATGCGCTGACAGCGGTCTTTGTCGAAGGTGTCATCTTCATCGTCCTGTCTCTGACCAATGTCCGGGAAGCGATCTTCAACGCCATCCCGAAGAACCTCAAGATTGCGGTTTCTGTCGGAATCGGCTTCTTCATCACCTTCATCGGTGTGCAGAATGCCGGTGTCATCGTTGACGGCGCAACTCTCGTCGAACTGTTCGGATTCAACGCCTCCCTGTCCAACGGCACCTTCTCCAATGCCGGCATCTCCGCGATTCTCGCGCTGATCGGCGTGCTGATCATTGCCGGCTTACTGATCAAGGGCGTCAAGGGCTACATGCTCTACGGCATTCTTCTGACCTGGCTGCTCGGCATGCTCTGCCAGCTCGTCGGCCTCTATGTTCCCAATCCTGATCTCGGATACTATTCCGTAATCCCGACCTCCATCATCTCAGCTCCGGCTTCGATGGCACCGACAATGTTCAAAATGGATTTTGCGACGGCATTCTCACATCTTCTTGAATTCGTCGTCGTCGTATTCGCATTCCTGTTCGTCGACATCTTCGATACCCTGGGAACCGTCATCGGCTGTGCCTCCAAGGCGGACATGCTCGATGAAGACGGCAAGGTCGAAGGAATCCGCGGCATCCTGTTAGCGGACGCGGTCGGTACAGTCGTCGGTTCACTGCTCGGCACTTCTCCGATCACGACCTTCGTTGAGTCCTCCTCCGGTATTTCCGAAGGCGGCCGCACCGGTCTTACCTCCATTGTCACCGGCTTCCTCTTCCTGGTCGCTCTGTTCCTGACACCGCTGTTCCTGACGATTCCGAGCTTTGCGACAGCCCCGGCGCTGATCGTTGTCGGATTCCTGATGATGCAGCAGGTGACGAAGATCGACTGGACCAGTGACTTCACCGAAGCGATTCCCTGCTTCTGCTGCATTACCATGATGGGCTTTGCATACTCCATTTCTGACGGTATCTCCTTCGGAATCATCAGCTACACCATTCTCAAGCTCATCACCGGAAAGACGGAAGATCTGAACCCGCTGATGTATATTCTCTCAGTGCTGTTCATTCTGAAGTACTTCCTGATCTGAGAAACCGTTGCATGATCACAGAGAGGAACTCTTACCCGGGTTCCTCTTTTTTATATGGATTGCGCCCTGATCCTGAACAATACAGCGGGAAGCGGAAAACTCTGTGACAGGAGCTCCGACTGAAATTTCAAAGGAAACGGAAATCACATGCATTGGCTGAAAATTCATGCAAACATGCAGGAATTCCGATACATTATAGGTAACGAAAGGATCTTGCAGTATGAGCGTATTTACAGGAAAAGAAAAACTGAAACTCGGATTCGGGATGATGCGGCTTCCGCGCCTCGAAGACGATACGATCGATATTTCCCAGGTATGTGAAATGGTGGATCTGTTTCTTGAAGCCGGGGGAACGTATTTCGACACGGCATTTGCCTATCCCGGAAGTGAAGAGGCAATCCGCAAGGCACTTGTCGAACGCCACCCCAGGGACAGCTTTACCCTCGCTTCCAAGCTGTTCATTCAGCCGGGAAGCTCGATTACCGAAGAGGAAGCCAAGAAG
>JAFWCM010000305.1 GCA_017536885.1 Solobacterium sp. | reverse complement strand
CTGTATCTGTTTTCGACAGTAGAATAGCAATACTACATATGCTTGTGAAATTACTAACAATGTTTCGCCAAAAAAAATAACTAAATTTATTGGCGTTTACATGGCGATAGCTCAGTAATAAAATATTATTGTCAAATATTTTACTTATAACAGCATATACAAAAACAACGCAGCATCTAGTTGCGTTGTTTTATTGATATGACATGTTTTAAGAAAAAGTCGAAAGGTATTTCTTAATTTATCCTTTCATTAATAATTTCAAAAAGAAAAAAAAGAGGAAAGAATATTCGGTTTTGCCCCTTGAGGATATTTGGCTTTACCCGGAGACAGGTATTATCCCGGGGTAACCCCGATTATCCTCTGGGGGTAAAAATCGGCTATCCTGAGTCACTTCTGAAACCAATTTATAACTGCGATGAAGACCTTGTGAAGAACGAGGTCTTTTTTCTGTTTTACGGGGATTTTTCTGAAGCGGGAAACGTTCCTGAATTAATCCTGGAATATCTCTGAAATTCACTGGCCGGATTCGCCGGAAAACAATCCAGAGAACTCCCGAGGATTACTCCTGAAGGATCACTGGAGATCCCTGAATGTTCCTGGAACAAACCCTCAAAAACCTCGTAAATATGCAGAAATATGACCTTGAATACATCCCGGAACCAACTTCTCAGGGAACAATTCCTGAAAGAAAACCTGACCTGAAATACTCCTGGAGTATCTCTGAAGCGGTGCCGGATCGGCCATGGAAACAGCCCCGGAATCAGCTCTGGAATACACCCTGAATCCGCTGGGAATCATACGGAGATATCACTGCGAAAACCCCTGAAAAATGGACTGGCAAAGAGTGGCTGAAGAAGAGGTGAAAAAGCTGGTGAGAATATCTGGGTTTACCCCTTGAGGATAATCGGCGTTGCTTGGGCACGGCGTATTTAACGGGGTAAAATATATTGATTAACAAAAAAATACCCCCTTAACTCGTGAATTAAAGACACCTTAACTATTTGAGGATATTTGCGGTTACCTGGGGACAGTCACTTGGAAAAGTGCAATATTGTCAACAAAACACGATCGAAAAAGTGTGCTCTATTGTTTGAAAGTCGCTTGGAAAAGTGTAAAATTGTAGTATGTTCAAAAGAAAAATAACAGATGAAATGCTTGCCTGGAAAATGTCATCCAAAAAAAAGGCCTTGATCGTAAAAGGACTGAGACAGGTAGGCAAGACAACCAGCGTCCGGGCTTTTGCTGAAGAGAACTATGAAAACGTTGTTTATGTTAATTTTAAAAGCAATCATTCGGCAAAAAAGATATTTGATGATGATCTGATTATAAACAGGATCACGACTGACTTATCAGCCCTGCTTCCGGATGCGAGATTTGTCCCTTACAAAACAGTAATCATTTTTGACGAAATTCAGGAATGTGCAAATGCCAGAAGCAGCATAAAAGAGTTTGTTGAAGATGGAAGATACGATGTGATAGGAACCGGTTCGCTGTTAGGAATTAAAGGCTACAACAAGAAGAAATCAAAAGGTGTCCCGGTAGGTTTTGAGAAAACCATTTATATGAAGCCAATGGATTTTGAAGAGTTTTTGTGGGCGAAAGGGATACAGGAAAGCGTAATAGATTATCTTAAGGATTCATATCGTAATCTTACAAAAATCAGTGAAACGACACACAGGGCAATGATCAGGTATTTTAAAGAATATATCTGTGTCGGAGGAATGCCCAGGGTCGTAGATGTATTTGTCAGCTCCTATGATATGAATGCTGTTTATGATGAGCAGCGTGATCTGATTGAAGAATACAAAGATGATTTCGGAAAACATCTGGACGAAAATGAGCAGGAAGAAACGAATATGGTTTTACTGACGAGAATCAATAATGTATTCGATTCTATTCCTGCGCAGCTGGCAAAAGAAAACAAGAAATTTGTTTTTTCTGCAATCTCGAAAAAAGGCAGATCCAGTGAGTATATGCCGGCTATTCAATGGCTTAAGGATTATGGCTTAATCAATATCTGTTATAATCTCAGCAATATCGACAGACCTCTTGAAGGCTATAAGATCGATAATATATTCAAACTGTATTTCGTTGACAGCGGTCTGTTTGTTTCTATGCTCGAAAGGGGCACGGCAAGTAAGATACTGAATGATAATCTGAATATTTATAAAGGGGCGATATACGAAAATATTATTGCGGATGCCTTTTCTAAAAACGGTATGCCTTTATACTATTTTCATAAAGAGAGCGGGCTTGAAATCGACTTTGTGTCAGTTATTAATGATTTGCTGAGTATTGTTGAAGTTAAAGCACGAACAGGAAATTCAAAGTCAGCGAAAATCGTTTTAAACGATAAAGCCAGATATAATGCAGACAACATGATCAAACTCGGTGAGTATAATATCAGCGTAATAGATAACAGGATTACATTACCTTTTTATCTTTCCTTCCTTTTGCAGTAATCACTGTCGCAGGGTTTTTTCACGTTCTGGAGTCAAGAGTAAGCACGGACAGAGTTGATGACACGGACCAACCAGATGTATCGCACAGAGCCGGAGATGGCCGACACACCGCAGTGAAGAAACGAACCGGACGGACACACCTGACCCGAACGAAACCCGCATCATAAAGGAACATTA
This sequence comes from Solobacterium sp., assembly GCA_017536885.1. GTDB lineage: Bacteria > Bacillota_I > Bacilli_A > Erysipelotrichales > Erysipelotrichaceae > Bulleidia. The sequence continues at coordinate 10,197 of JAFWCM010000305.1, read as the reverse complement.
AAAATATGACCTGAATGACCACAACTATAGAACCTCCTGACAAATCGGTTTCGGCTGTATAGCATGCCTCTGAAAAACTGATGAATATGAGATGTTTTTGACCTCGAAAACTTTCCTGGAACTGACCGTTTCTGGGATAATGACTGGAAGAAATCTGATCTGAAACAGCTCTTGGAACACCTCTGGAGTTCCTATGGAAAAGCCGTGTGGATAACCCGGAATCAGCCCTGAACTACATCCTGAAAATGTCCGGAACACCAGAGAAGGAACCGGTGGAATATCCCTGGAAAAGAGATCGCTGGAAAGGTGATTTGAAAGGGAATGAGAACCCGGGAGAATACCTGAGTTTACCGGAATAATCGACGTTGCCGGAGAACACGCTTGGAAAAGTGTGTAATGGTGGTATGTTCAAAAGAAAAAAGAGGAAAAGCTTGCTTGGAAAATGTCATCCAATAAAAAGGTCCTGATCGTAAAAGGGCTTAGGCAGGCAAGACAACCGGCGTCAGGGCTTTTGCTGAAAAGAATTATGAAAACGTTGTTTATGTCACTTTTAAAAGCAATCATTCGGCAAGAAAGATATTTGATGTTCTCCGGTGACATCAAATCAAGCAAATGAAATACAGCAAATCATTAAAATGAAATTGCGCAAATAATGAAAATAAAATGCCGCAAATCACTTAAATAAATGTTGTTGTGAGTCCGGTGAAGAGGTGTTTTATTATGGAATATAAGAAAAGAATTGTCGATGCGCAATTTGCATTAAGAATGGAAGCATTGGGAGCAGTTCAGATAAAAGGTCCTAAGGGATGCGGGAAGACGACGACGGCGAAACAGAAAGCCAGAAGCGTAATTGAGTTTCAAGATGAAGATAATCGAGAGAACCTTCTGATGATAGCGAATACAAAGCCATCGGATTTATTGAAAGGTGAAAAACCAATTTTGTTTGATGAATGGCAGGATGCTCCGAAAATATGGGGTGCAATCAGAAAAGATGTAGATGACAGTGGCTTAAGCGGACAGTATATTCTGACCGGATCATCCTCAAAAGAAGTTGAAACACTTCACACAGGTACATTAAGGATATCCACACTGAAAATGTATCCGATGAGTTTATATGAGTCAGGAGATTCCAACGGGACGATATCATTAATGGATCTTTTTGCCCATCCGGAAGAAATAGAAACCTGTAAATCCGATCTGACAATCGATAATATCAAATTTGTGATCTGCAGGGGAGGGTGGCCGAGAACAGTCAGCCTTCAGTCAGATAAAGCCAAACTTCAAATAGCAAAAGAACTGTTTAATCAGATTTGTGACATTGATATATCAAATGTTGACAACACGAAAAGAAACCCGCAATGGGCAAGAACGATTTTGAGATCATATGCGCGTAATATATGTACAACCGCTGATACAAAAACAGTGTATGGTGACGCGGCAGCAACCACAGGGATGTCACAGCCGACGTTTCAGGATTACATCAGTTCGCTGAACAAATTGTACATCATAGAAGACGTGGAAGCGTGGTGTCCGTCAATTCGTTCTAAAACATCAATACGGTCTTCAAAAAAGAAGAATCTTATTGATCCTTCAATTGCTGCGGCGGCATTAGGCATTTCTCCGCAATACTTTGATCTCGACTATAAGACACTCGGGTTTTTGTTTGAATCTCTGGTGATCAGGGATTTGAAAGTATACTCTTCGGAACATGGAGGAAATATCTCATATTACAGAGACAGATATGGATTGGAGGCTGACGCTGTATTACATCTGGAAGATGGAAGATATGCATTGATTGGAATAAAGCTGGGTCAGCACGAAGTGGATGAAGGCGCAAAACACCTGCTGGAGATCGAACGGCTTATAACGGAACATAATAAAAAAGAAAGGCAGGTTCCGATTCGTCTGCCGGATCTGAAAATCGTAATCACAGGGACACAGTATGGGTATCAGCGGGAAGACAGTGTATATGTTATCCCTCTCGGATGCCTGAAGGATTGATTTCGGATACCATCCCCTGATGCCATTTTGCTGCCATGCGGAACGTAAAACATTTGCTTTGCATGCATGATTTCATTGTCGAGCTGGAGTGAGCGGTATTGGTTCCAAGGCAAACCGGATTATCCTGACGGAAAAAAGATGCGGAAAAAACAGCCTGAAACTGACAATGACAAATGATGAAGGCCTTGCAGTGCGTAAGGCTGTCATTTTTATATGGTGCGTCAAACAGGAACCAAAGGAGGCGCAGAGAGACGCACCGACAGAACGCATGCCACAGCTTCAGCCGTCCCGCAGACATGCATGCACCAGCTGGAAAGCTGCAGTGACAGATCTGATCTGCCTGATATTCATGACGGCCGATTCCGCCCTGAATGCACCTGACCTGCCTGACACGACAGACATTCATCACATGCTGAAAATCGTTTGACAAAGCAAAACTCGGGACTGCTCAGATTAACCTGATCAGCCTGAAACAACCAGAAAAACTATAATGTCAATCCCTCTGAAAGGAATTGAGGGCAGAAATGACCCTCAATTCGCATGGTTTGAGGGCAGTTTCTTCCCTCAATGTTTCAAGGTGTATTCCATCCCGGAAGATTATTCGTGATACCGCATATGCAAAGTTTCAGTACAATAACCGGCATGATCAGGATGAGAAATGAGGGCTGCAGTTTTCCGGAGTGTATGGAACGATTTCAAAAAGGTCAAATCAGCAGACGAATAATTCGCGGAAGGTTCACGATGAGATTGGCATTTAACATTTGCTGATTAGATTGACATATACTTTTATGAATTGTAATCTGTTGCTAAAGGGAGGAACCAATATGACAGATCAGATATTCAATGATGTATGTACCATGTATGAATGGACGCAATCCTTAAAAGAAACAGCAGAACGTCTGAATATTTCCACAGGAAAAGTACGGAAGATTCTGATCACGGAAGGATACCATATGGGAGAACGAGCGCAAGCGGTTAAAACCCTTGCGGATCAGGGATTCTCTGCAGAAGAGATCGCAGAAAAGCTTCACTTGTCCCTGAAAAGCGTGAATGCCTATATGCCGTATTCAAAAGGAATATATCTTCCGGAAAAGCGATCCGGGAATGCAATTCGCTCCGAGCGGTACCGTGAAAAAAGAAAGATGCTGGAATACTCGGATCGGGTATTAAATCCGAATGACGACTATGGTTTTGTAAAACCGTCTTCCAGGGATATTCTGATCAGCGGCGGTATATTTCAATTCAATCTGAGCAGATTGATAGCTCTTACCGAACAGAAGAACCCGGTAAAAATGGAATTGGATCTTCTTACTCCGTGTATTGAACGTGAAGAAGAGACCTTTGATGAACCCCCGATTGTTCTGGAATTCAATCCGACCGTTGTTTATGAGAAAGATTATACCTGCCCGCCGGCTGTGAAAAATCCGCAATTCTATAAACTGCTGAACTGCAGGAATCAGATCATGGACGCAGAAGAAGCAGGAGATGAATTCTTTGAGGTATATCTGTTCCGGATGGAAGAATATGTGCCGTATATCACAGAGCATTTTCGGGAATTTGCAAGCTACTGGAACCATAAGCTTCATAGTTTGATCCTGTATCAGAACGGCAAACTTTGAGATTTTATAAGATGCGATAATCCGAAGTCAGTGTTTTGCATACTTCACCGGAGAATTCCTGTATTTTCTGTTGTCAGAGACAGAGTGCGGGAAGACGGACGATATCACAGGGATTTACAGATTACGGATTTTCATTGAAGATGGAATCAGAGAAGGCTTTTTCGGCAAAGATCAGTCTCTCGGAGATCATCGAACAAAACATAAAGAAAGACAGTAAGACACCAATGGACAGAATAAGAAGCGAGCGGGAAAAAGCGCTGGCGGGAGAAGTGTTCCGTCAGGGAGACCCTGATATGGCTAAGAGGCGCAAACGTGCGAAGCATCTCTGTTTTCTGTTCAATCATACGGATCCGGATGATGAAGAGGGACATAAGAAGCTCCTGGAGGAACTGATCGGCAGTACATCAGGAGAATACTGCATCACTGCACCGTTTTACTGTGACTACGGAACATATATCTCACTTGGCAGCCGTTTCTTCGCCAATTACAACTGCACGATTCTTGACGGAGCACCGGTCGTGTTCGGGGATGATGTGCGGATCGGTCCCGACTGCACATTCGTCACACCGAGTCATGTTCCGGATCCGCAGATGCGGAAAGAGGGGTATGAAATACTTCTTCCGATCCGGGTGGGAAACAATGTCTGGTTTGGGGCAGGCGTCACGGTTCTCGGCAATGTGACGATCGGCGATGATTCGATCATTGCGGCAGGCAGTGTTGTAACACGGGATATTCCGTCCGGTGTGCTCGCGGCAGGGATTCCGTGCCGCGTAATCCGGAATCTCGACGAAAGCGACAAGACAAAATACAGCAGGGAACATACGGAAAACAATCAGAAGTAAAGTGAGGAAAATATGAAAGCATTGTTAATCGGAGGGACCGGCCAGATCTCAATGGCCGTTACCCGCAAACTGCTGAAGGACGGATGGGAAGTCTGTCTGCTCAACCGGGGGGAACAGAACCGTTGAACCGGAGAAAAACCTGCATTTCATACAGGCGGATATCAATGATGAGGATGCCGTGCGCAAAGCCATAGACGGTCAGTATTTTGACTGTGTATGCGAATGGATCGGATATAAAACGGAGCACATGGAGCGGGATTACCGTCTGTTCAGAGATCATACGGATCAGTATCTCTTTACCAGTTCCGCAACCGTTTATCAGCGGCCGCCGGCCGATTACCGGATTACGGAAGGGATGGGGCTTGCCAATCCGTATTCCCCCTATGCCCAGAACAAGCTGGCATGTGAACAGTTTCTGATGGACAAATACCGCCGGGAGGGATTTCCGGTCACGATCATACGGCCTTCCCATACCTATGATGAGCGTCATCTTCCGTTTGCGGTTCGGGGGAAAAAAGGATTCTGGCGGATCATCAAGCGGATGATGGAAGAAAAACCGGTCATCATCCACGGCGACGGGACTAGTCTCTGGACGCTGACGTTCAACGAAGATTTTGCGGTCGGATACACCGGACTGATGGGTTGCCGGCGTGCGGTCGGAGAAGCGTTTCATATCACATCGGATGAAGTGCTGACCTGGAATCAGATCTATGAGACCATTGCGCAGGCACTGCATGTTCCGCTTCATCCGGTTCATGTTTCCTCGGATTTCCTTGCGGCGACCGATCCGATGTTCGATTTCACGGGCGCTCTGCTTGGGGATAAATCGTATTCCTCGGTATTTGACAACAGCAAACTGAAACGGATCGTTCCGCAGATGACGACGACAGTCCCTTTCCATAAGGGTGTCAGAATTGCCCTGGATTATATTCTCAGTCATCCGGAATGCCAGATCGGGGATCCTGAATTTGACGCCTATTGCGACCGCATCATTGCGGCGATCGAGTCTCTGAAGAATTCCCTGGCAGGATAACACTGGCAGAACCTGCCGGGAGTACTGAACCGAAGGAATCAGGGGAAGAATCACAGACCTGCATAACCGGACAGGGACGTTTCATGGCAGGCGTTCATTGCGATGCCTGAGCAGACCGCATGCATGTATGGAAACGGCTGCCTGCATATACAGCCGCTTCTGAAGATCAGGTTCCGGCTTTGCTTTATAGCCGGTTCGGGAAGACAGGGCGCCTGAGGAAACCTCAGCCGTCAAGGCAAATGTAAGAAAGGAAGGGAAACCTATGTATTGTAAAAACTGCGGACAGGAGATCCCCGATGATGCACGCTTCTGCCGTAATTGCGGGGCAGAGGTGATGCCGGCGGAGTCCGGGCAATCAGACCGGATGAGACAGAGTGCTTCCGATATACCGCCGATCCATGAAAGGCCGGGAAATAATTATCAACAGGACCGGCCGCTCGGACAGTCCGGGATGGATGCGGAAGAGGTGGGCCGGAAGGTTACGGAAAACATCATACTGTGTCCGGATGGAAAATATCGCTGGGTCTATGAATTTCAGATGCTGAAAAACCCGGCGATCCTGATTACGGTATTGAAGGTGCTCCTGCTGTCTTTTGCGGTCGTCTTCGGGTTTATGGCGCTGCTTCATGTGATCGGAGGCGACTACCGCATGTGGAGCGCTTCGGACTATGCGGGGGTTTTTAAGGGACTTCTCTATATTCTGCTGGGAGTGCTTGTGCTCGGCGTGATCTCCTACCTGATTCTTGCGGCGATATACGGCTGGTCCTATCAGGTTCTGCATACCATGGATGAAGAAGGTGTGGAACTGATCCAGATGGAGAAGGAGTTTCAGAAATCCCAGGCGATCGGATGGCTCACGGCTGCGGCAGGACTTGCGACGGGCAATGCAGGCATGATGGGCACCGGGATCCTGGCAGCGGCGAGAAATACCTCCGCTTCTGTATTTCAGCAGGTGCGCAAAGTAAAGCCTGTCCGCCGCAGGCATGTGATCTATGTGAATCAGCTCCTGGGGCATAACCAGGTCTACGCCGAAGATGCGGACTTTGACTTTGTGAAGGATTTCATTGTGGAGCACTGTCCAAACGCGAAAATTTCCAAATAGAGTGAACAGAAAAGTGATTGTTGTGTGAAACCAGGGTCCCGATCGGCTGACTGAAACGTGATCGGGACCTTTTTCTTTCTCTCTTTGGAAAACCGCAGACCAGGGGGGACAGATCCGCCTGCTTCAGGACGGGCGGCACACCTCCGGGCATGTGTTCTGCCGGCCGGGGAAAGCCGAGGGGCAGGACTCCGGGAAACATGAGCCAATGATCTCTTTGATCTATTTTCAAGGGGGTGCGGGTTTATCTGCTGCAATGTGATATAACATTTTCAGAAGAGGGGACGCATCGTTTACTGTTCGTGTTGGGAAGATCAGCTGATCTTCAGGCGGGATAAAACAATGCCGGAAAAGAGAAGAACCGCAGTTTCAGCACGGTAAAAAATAATTCCGGCTTTGACATCGGAGAGAGAATGTTGATGATAAAACGCATTTTAACAATCCTGTATACAGCCGCGATGATCCTGACGGTGATGATTCCGGTCAGGGCCTGCGATGATGATCTGAGTGAATACTACGTCACTCACATTCTTTTCGGTGCCAATGCGGACAGATATACCTCCCGGGAAAATACCAGGCTGCTTATGGATGCGCTGTATCTGTGCAGCGAACAGGCAGACGGGCAGGGGGAAGATGCACTTGCTTCCGTGAATGAAAAAACATCTTCCGCAATCCGTCCCGAAAGCATTGATCTCAAAACCCCGTCCCTGATGGAACGCATGCATAACGACTGGGATAACCGAACCGATTTTTCCGGTACAAAAAAAGAAAGCCGGAAAAACCTTCTGCGCCATACCGTGAATCAGGTATTTGATTTCAGTGCCCAGGACAACTTTCTCGGGGAGACCATGGGGAAGGACGACAGTTTTTCGGCATTTTTATACTATTCCCATATCTTAGCCGATTATCTATCCAACAATCCGGCCGACAGTGAAGTGGTGCTCAACAACACCAGGATCAGAGGATATACCGGCAATGCCTGCGTTGTTGTAAACGGAAACCGGGCAAACTTCACGGAGGAAGAAAAAGCGGGGACGGAATATTTCCGGAAATACAGTTCACCGGACAGCCTGGGAAGAATCGGAGCCGCATTTGTGAATACCGATTACGATCATGTCTCCCTCATCGGCAAACGGGCAAGAATCAGTGAGATTATTCCCACCGGATGGAATTATGATTTTTATCCGGACCAGGTCAACACAAACCCGGCTAATCTGTATAACCGCTGTCATCTGGTGGCCCATAAGCTGGATGGAAATGATACCGAAACGAATCTCATCACCGGCACAAGATATCTGAACGAAACCGGAATGCAGAAATATGAAGACGATACCTTCAACTATGTCCGAAACGGAAAAGGACGTGTTCTGTACCGGACAACGCCGGTGTATGAGGGGGACAATCTGGTGGCGTCGGGAGTGACGATCGAGGGATATTCGACCGAGGACAACGGTGCTCTGGAGTTTCATGTGTACTGCTACAACGTCCAGCCGGGCATATCGATCAACTATTCCGACGGAACCAGTGCCAATGCCGATGTGATGTGCGGCGAAACGAATACGATTCCCTTTGCCCTGCCGAATGCCGATGAAACCAGACGCGATCTGATCTTCGAGATGAAAAAGCATATGGAACTTCTGTTCGAAGACCAGAAGAATACGGATTTGTATCAGAACATGATGGGAGAGATTGACGCCCTGGCATGGAACGCCCGGCTGGATGCCGGCAACAGCAATAAAGCCCGTGCATATGTGAAGCTGAAAGAACATGAATACGACTTCTGCCGGATTCTGGAAACCTATGTTCCTCAGCTGCTGCAGAGAGAGAAGTTCTTCATGTCCGCATTCCGATGAAACCGGCGGAGCTGATTATAAGAACATGAAAAATGCACTTCGGAAAAAGTGCAGTTTCAGTAATCCCGTCTGCCGCAGAAAACACCGGTTTCATTGCGCATGGCATCCTTAATCGGTATAGAGAATCAGAGCGATCATCTCGATCGGTTCATCGATTGCCCGGATCGAATGGCATTCGCCTTCAGCGCAGTGATACACATCTCCCGGCTGTACATCGATGATGGTGCCGTTGTCGTTGTACTCTCCGTGTCCGGAAAGTATGTAGTAGGTCTCCGCATCTCCCTTATGGGTATGAAGGCCGAAAGCGGCACCGGGATGAACGGTCGTGTGTGCGAATACACGTCCTTTGTGTTCCATTTTATCGGGTCCGTTCAGAAGGTCTCTGACCGTGATTTCTCCGACTCCGTCAAAGGGCGCCGGTTTTGTGACGACGTTTTTTTCACTGCTTCTTCTGATCATAATCATTTTCTCCTGTGATGAAACCAAGGGTTTCGTTTTCTGTATTATATCTGAAGAAACAGGCGGAATCACGCGGATTCAGCGCCCTGCCCGTATGTTCTGCACGCATGTACCACGTTCAGGGTTTGCCATTGATTTCCTCTTGTCTTTCCGACCATAAGCGGCAGTCGGAGCAGAAACGCCGGGAAACGGGACAGGATCGGACGGAACCGTACTTACCGTTTCCGGCAATGGAAATAATGTTCTTTTTGGACATTTACCCGCAGCGAATGATACTGTATGCTTTCAGGGAAAAGAGATGCTTACTGCCGAGAAGATCAGAAAACAGCAGGGAGATTATATCTGCCGAAGATGCATTAACCGCCTGTATGATGCCGACCTTGAGAGAAAGGATTGTCTGTACGGTTTTTTTGCCTTATGCCGTTGCTGCAAAAAGGAAGCCAATATTGTCACCGGCTTCACCACATCGGGAAAACTGAAGCTTATTCTGAAATGATCCGGAACCCCGTATTTCAATCGCTTGTTAGAGATTGCACAAAAAATCACAACCCGAAGGAAACAGATGTATTATAATATCTTTTACTATGAGCAGGTTTTTTTCTGCCCGATGTCTGAAAGGAGCGGAATATGGAAAAAACAAAAACCAAGCATGCGTATTGGATTCATATCAGAATCCCTTCGGATCAGTTTATCAGCGGGTATTACTATTCAAGACAATGTACGTGCAGTAACTGCGGCTGCGAGTGCAATGTTGAAAAAGAAATATGTCCCGAATGCGGAGCGATCATGGATCAGAAACCTGAAGCGAAGAAATGATGACTTCGCTTTTTTCTGCCGAAAAGGGATACTCAAGCACAGTCAATTCATATTAAGATACAGATAACGATGGCTGACTCTAAACCGAAAAAAGCTTCAGGTCAGTATGCTGTTCCAGATCGCAGTCCTCTTTCTGCTGGGAGTTGTTTTGATTGCGGTCATTTCCTTTTTTGCCCTGGATGCCCTGTCCGAGAAATATGTCCGTGATCAGCTCTCGATCCGGGAGCGGGGAACCGCGCAGGATCTTGTCCGCTATATCAATGAATGCCCGATGCTGATGGAACCGGGAGAGTATTTCGAATTAGTCGATGACAGGCACGGATTTGTGCTCGGCGCCGATCCGGATGTCACCTACCACGAATATACCCTGCAGATGAAGCCGGGCTCCAAGCTGTTTCTGTATACGGACGGCCTCATCGAAGCGGTGAACAAACACGACCAGATGTTTGAGACCTACCGGGTGCTGGCGGCGCTG
>JAFWCM010000304.1 GCA_017536885.1 Solobacterium sp. | reverse complement strand
GCCATGACAAGCACATGGACGAAATCATAGAGAAGGCCGATCATCACAGAACCTCCGCAAGATCCGCTTCCGCAGAAATCTGTACCACCTCTGTCCGAGAGATTGTGACCGGCTCGCTGAATGACTCCCGGGCAATGAGATATACCTGTACTCTGACATTGTTCTGACTGAGTCTATGGACAAAGGAAGTGACCGTCTCATTCCATTCGTGAATCACGAGGATCACGGTTTTCTTGTCAAAAATTCTCGTTCCCTTAATAACTTCCTCAAACAGCTGTGTCATGTTCCGATCCGGATCAAACCGGTATCCCGACATCATTTCATAGAACGCATCAAACCCGTTTTCCCGGTTCACCATGCTCACCTGAAGCAAGCGGGAGAGCACACAGGTTTCCACCGGAATACCCTGCCGGCTGAAAAAAAGATTCAGGGCGATGACCAGTTCCAGCATCTGGTTTTCCAGCGGCAGGTAACCCTGTTTTCTCTCATCATAGCGGCGGGGATCCAGAAGGATTCCGATCCCTTCCTGCTGCTCGGAACTCCGCTCCCGGACCATCGGCGCTTCATGAACCGCGGATGCCTTCCAGTTGATGAGACGCGGATCATCTCCCGGTACATATTCCCTCAGAAACACATCCGCCTCACTCGGTGAAGTGCGCACTTCCCGCACCGAACTCTGCATGATTTCTCTGTTTTCAAGATCATTAAGATGCACGATCCTCGGTTTGACATTGATTCGCAGCGGTTCTCTGCTGCGGTAGGTAATGGTAAACAGGCGAAAGAGATCCGTGATTTCCAGCGCCTTGATTCCGACCTCATATTCTCCCCGGTAATGACAGACGATTGCGGTTTTTCTGCGGATGCCGGAATGAGGGCGAAGTTCGTATTCCGTCTCTCCATCCAGCCCGCTGATCGCGGAAAAGGAAGAGTAGAACACCGGCCGCACGCCGGCAAAGAGCAGCGGACTTTCATTCTGCAGGATGAAGTGAAACACTGCCGGTTCTTTGCATACCACCGAATTGCCCTCGAGATTCTGATAGATTTTAAACAATGCGATTACCGCAAGAATATACAGAAGCGAAACAACCGGCAGAAAGGTAAGCAGGAAAAAGATGCCGTAGGAAACCGCACCTCCGTAAAATGATATGCCGATCAGTGACAGGATCCACAGCACCAGCAGGATCCTGCGGTTGCGCTTCATCCCGCCTCTCCTTACTCTTTCGGGATACGGGCTTTGAGAAGGATTGCCTGAAGAATCCGGTCCGTATCTTCCTTGCGGATCCGCGCTTCTGACGTCAGGACAAGACGGTGATGAAGCACGTTGACCGCTGTCGCCTTGACATCATCCGGTTTGACAAAATCCCTTCCTTCAAGAAACGCCCTGGCTCTTGCGGCGGACAGAAGAAACAGCGTTGCCCGCGGACTCGCGCCCAGAACAAACCGTTCCTCTTCCCGCGTCAGAGCGATAATCTCCCGGATATATTGCAGCACGGCATCGCTGACATGAACCGCATTCACGGCTTCCCGCATCGCAAGAATATCCCCTTCTTTCACAACACTGCTCATCGTCTCGGAGGTTTTGCCCGCCATGAATTTCTTTGCCATGGCGATTTCTTCTTCCGCTCCGGGATAGCCGATTGACAGCCGCATCATGAACCGGTCCATCTGCGCTTCGGGAAGCGGGTATGTTCCGAGGAATTCGATCGGGTTCTGCGTTGCGATCACCATGAAAGGATTCGGAAGCGGATGTCTCTTCCCGTCTACCGTCACGCATCCCTCCGCCATCGCCTCCAGAAGACTCGCCTGGGTCTTGGGAGAGGTCCGGTTGATCTCATCCGCCAGAACAATCTCTGCCATGACGGCACCTTCCTTATATTCGAACTCCCTGGTTTTGAGATTGTATACGGAAACGCCGACCACATCGGAAGGCAGGGTATCCGGGGTGAACTGAATCCGGCCGAAGCTGCAGTCAATGGACCCCGCAAGGGTTTTGGCAAGGGTGGTCTTTCCGACGCCCGGCACATCCTCGAGAAGCACATGTCCGCATGCGAGCAGACAGATCAAAACATTGTCTACCACTTCTTCTTTTCCGATAAAGTATTCGTTGATCTGTTTCCGCAGTCTGTTGATCATAGTTTCCGATTCTCTCCTGTCCTCCCGATTCCTGTCCCGGTTATCATGCATGCATTCAGATGTGAATGGCTGTGCGCGGAACCTGAATCAGTAAATCAATATCATGTTTCTCACAGTATTTTGCGAGTCTGAAGAACACCACTTCCGTCTTCTCGACAAACCGTACCATCCGATTGGCAGGCTTTGTCAGCGGTGAGAAAAAATTATCCCAGTGAATCGGAATGATCAGCTCCGGCTTCACCTTTTCCGCTGTCTCCGCAAAGAAACGACTCTCCGTTTCCTCATCTGCCTTGCCAAGTCCGGCAACGCCGAGAAACAGAACATCCGCCTGACAGTGATCGAGCTGGCCTTCGATATAGTTGAAACTCGGGCGGATCAGATACTTTCTGCCATGGGATTCAACGAGAAAATCATAGGAGCCGCCTTCCTTGTATTCCCGAAGTTTTGAATGGGGAGGCAGCGGTGAATCGATCGTTTCTCCGATATCGTTGTTGAGGATCGTCGGTTTGGAATGCAGGGATTTCAGAACCGTCACGGAATAGTCTCCGATCCGGTATGTCCTGTCTGCTTCAAATTCCTGAAGCTGTTCTTCTCTGACGGCGCCGCCTCTTGCGACATTGAGCGCCGAAGAACTTCCGTAAACCATCGCCCCGCTCATCCTTGCAACGAAGGGCATGTCCATGACATGGTCATGATGGGTGTGAGAGATGAAGATCGCCCTCAGCCGATTCATATGATGCGTATTCATCATCTCTTCCGCTATGGTGAGATCGGTGTCTTTCGCGCCGAAGATATACTCGGGCAATGACGGTCTTGTAAAATGGCAGTCAAAAAGAATCTGATCCTTTCCGTCATCAAACAGCAGGGTTGTCGTTCCGAAAAATGTCACTTTCATCTTTGTATATCCTTTCCGGTCTGTGCCGGCTTCTTTCATTCACGCATGTCAATTCATAAAACTCCCGGTTCTGTTTTATCTTCTGGCAGAACTGACAATCATCGTTATCCGCCGGAATGAATGGCAGCGAAGATTGGTTTCGAGAACAGGTCGATCGGACACACATGCCGTCACTGCCCGGTTCCGTATTCAGTACGCCGATTGCTCGAGCTTTGCGATGAAGGCTCCGTCCCAAAGCACTACGCCGCTGCGCTTTGCGGGTTCTCTGGCATCTTCCGCAAAACTGCCGTCTGTCATCACAATTCCCACATGAGCACCATGGTAGTTCCTGCCGGCGGCGGCTTCCCTGATCGCGGAACAATCCACCGGAAGCGAATCGCATCGGCACTGAACTGCGAATCTCACCTTGTCTCTGACCGCGATGAGATCGATCCCGTGTCCGCCGGCTTCGGGCAGCACGGCAACATTTTCATATCCGTTCTTCTTTAACAGGGAAGCACAGAAGGCTGTGAATTCCCGCACTCTTCTTCCGTCGGATCTGCCCGCATCCCTCTGTTCCGATTCCTTATTCCGCAAGTCATCTCCATTGTCAGCTTCGGTGACATTCGCACTCACAACCACCAGCAGTTTTGTTTTCTGATATCCGTACTGGTTGTCCGACGGCAGAAGCAGCGCTTCCCCGGGTTCTGCGGCGGCGAACTTGCTTGCTTTCGGGAAGATCGCCCGGAGATGATTCTCATCCATGAGATACCCTTTTTCATACAGTCCGAAATTCTTTACGGAATCATCGGAGTGATTGTAATCCGAATACATATAGTAGAATTTCGAATCCATCCCGAAGTCTCTGAGACATTCGGCAATCGATACGATCAGTTCATCGGCGTAGTTCTTGTCATCCTTCACGGTATGATATCCTTCCGGAGTCTCATCATCCCAGCCGATCTGATTCTTCGTTTTCAGGAATCTTACGAACAGCCCTTCCTTCATCATGCTGTTGAGATCTGCTGAAAACAGCGCATCAACCCCGCTGCCTGCAGGAAGTTCTTTTTCTTTCATCTCGGCGGCGATCCCAGATCTCACCCTGGCACAGAAATCCGCAGCCTTTTCCCGGATCAGATCCTTTTCTGTTTTCTTCCCGGCCGGGGAATCATCGAACAGAAGATCGATGACGGAATCTGAAACCGATTCCGAAACACCGCTGTTATGACTCTCCTGGCTCAGGCTGCGCTTATATGCAGGAATGTCTTCCGCCAGAGCATCAGAGTCCTGACTCTCTGTCATGGGTTCCGCAGGTTCATCTGCCTCGTATCCCGTAAGATCAAACTCCTCAGGCGCATCTTCTCCGCTCGTATCGTATGACTCTTCGGTTTCGGGAACATCTTCGTCAGAACACTCTTCTGTTATCTCGTCCGTTTCCAGAGACAGATCCTCTTCGCCTGCTGTTTCTTCTTCAATATCGAGCGGCTCCTCCTCTGCGTCTTCCCCGATCTCTTCAAAGGCATCTTCTATGTACGGTGCGTCTTCGCCGGAATATTCTTCCTCAATCTCACCGATCTCTGAAATCAGTGCCTCTTCCAGGGATTCTTCCGCGGCAATGCGCACCGCATCCTTTTCCGCATCTTCCATAATCTGTGAAACGCTTTCCTCGATTTCCGAAACCGTTTTTGCGGCATACTCTTCTATGATCTCTTCCGCTGCGGCCAGAGGCTCTTCGGCCAGGAGTTCTTCCGCGGCGATCCGGAACGCTTCTTTTTCCGCATCATCCGCAATTTCTTCCGCCCAGTCCAAAGGCACATCCTCCGGATCGTCCGTGAGCAGAGACTTCCCGTCCGCCTCTTCACCCTCAGCAGAGCCGATGGCCGCATTTAAAAACGCTTCCGTGATCACGTCCTCCGATATTGTCTCAATGCCGTCATCATCTGCCTGCAGCTCCGGTTCTTTTAAAAATTCCTCTGAAAAAAGAGAAAGACCGGCTGATTTTTCTGCCTTCTGAGAATCATTTCCGAAAGGAAACGGTTCTGTCTCTGATCCGGAATCAGTAGTTCTTTGTTTTCTTTTGCGAAGTATTGCCTGCAGAGCTTTGGTTTGATTCGAAAAGCTTATATTTTCCTGTGACATTATCGTTTCCTCTCGCTGTTTTTCTTTATAAATCTGCTTTTGCAGAAGTGTGATAAATAATGGTGGTAAAATTGAGTTGGATCTGTAAAGATCCAGCTAATTAATTAGTCAAGCCAGGCGGTTGTGTATTAGTGATTGGTAGTCCTTCACACGACTGTCTGGCTTGAT
>JAFWCM010000044.1 GCA_017536885.1 Solobacterium sp. | reverse complement strand
TTGTCCACTCATATACCTCGAGTTCCTCAGTTCCCTTCGGGAATAAAACGGAGTTGACTCTGCGGAATTCCTCCGGTCCGTAACCCGAAGGATGCGGGGGTTCCCAGAACGCATACCAGTACGGGATCTGCTCTCCGTTCAGCGGATCCGGCAGACTGCAGTCATATATCCTGTTTCCGGCATGGCCATGTCCCAGGATCTTCGGCACATGAAGCAGCTGCTCTTGACCGATCGGATGAGCATGCGCTCTGGCAAGATCGAGGCTCCACGGGAACGGTTCTTCCCGGACTCCCTGAGGATCCCTGAGCTCCTCTTTTAACTGCTCATCGATATACCGTTCGATGATTTTGAGCATCGCAAAAAGCACCGCATCCTTATGCGAGCGGTATCCCTGATAAGGCGTATCATCTTCGATGAGACAATAGTCGATGATGCACCGGGGATATTGTCTGATCAGCTGATAAAAAGGATCCTTTACCAATTCACGCATACTTTACTCCTGCCGTCTTCTGGCATAGCCATTGTTCGGTTCTTTTATCCCTTTGAAAAAGGAACCTCAAAGAACAGTAATTCGTCTTTCAGGTTCCTTCCGATTCCGGGATCGTGTTTTTTCCGAAGCTGAACATCACCTCAGCGGTTCACTCAGCCCGGTGAAGGAGTTTCAGCTTCCTGCGGTATCATTCCTGCCGGAACGGAATACCTTCGGAATCGATCTGTTCCTTGATCACCTCAAAAGATCCGAGCTGGCACCATTCTGGCAGGGGTTAACCATGATAGCTCCTTTCGGGCATTTGCCGTTGGTAAAAGCTGATTTTCCGCAGTTACTGCCGCCGGCAACCGATCGCAGTTCTTCTTTGGATACTTCCTGCTCAAATACACTGTTCTCTGTTTTCTTTTCCTGAGCTGTCATAATGCTCTTCTTCCCGTATACCTCTGAACCCATTATAGTCAGCTTTTTTCGTTCCATGAAACTGTGCGGTCCGGATCGGAACCTGTTCAGCGGGCAAGGCAGCATCTCATCGGTACTGTTGCTTTCTGCTTCTTTATAAAAGCTGGTGTTCAGGAGAGTCAGCAGGCTGAGATATGGTTATGAACTGCTTTTCATTACCCCAAGGATAATCAGTTTCTCTCCGTTTTCCTCAACAAATGTGGCTTTGAGTGTAACAGGTACAGCTTCACCGTTGAGAAGAAGATGGTAGCGATGTATCAGGAACCCTTTTTCCTCCATCACCCTCAGCATATTCTCCTTTTTCATTACGCCCAGATGCCGTTCCATATCTTCCGGCGCAATTGCCTTCTGCGCATCCTTTACTACATCACCAAAGAAATCATCCCCCTGTGAAGCCAGTGCAAATTGCTGAAATTCACTGGATGGGTTATACATCATATAAGTTCCGGTTTTCGGATCAACGGTATAGAGAACAACATAATCCGGTGACAGCGCCGCAATCCGCCCGAGAGAAATCCTTTCCTGCCGAAGTTTCTTTTCCTCCTCCTGCTGTTTCATCTGGGCATCTATATTACTGATCCCGAGAATAATCCGGTTGCCTCCGCTCATCCGGGTAATCTTCATGTTGACATACATCGGAGTTCCGGTGTCGATCAGCCGGTATGTGGTTGTGAATACGCCCTGACAGCTGAGTTCACGAAGAACGTTTTCTTTCGTAAACACGGCAAGGAATCCCTCACGGTCTTTTTCGTAGATACGGATCATCGTATCCTTTCTTGCCGACTCAAAGAAGTCTTTTCCGTGGCGTACCACATCAAGCTCCTCACCGCCTATTCTGGAGGAATACTCAATATAATCATTCGTATCGAGATCAATCACAAAGATGTTGTAGTAATCGGTCGCAAGTGCCTGTGCGATATCCGCATAGGTAGTACTTTCTTCCGGATCAGTAACGGAAAGAATTGCATGGCTTATCGCTGTATTGCCGGTAACAGGGTTAGTGCCGATTTTCCGCATGAAGGAATGAATCACGGAGCCATCCGGCAGTTTATGATTGAAAAACGGGCTGAGTGTACCAGACAGAAATTCATTAATATACGCAAAAAACGGAGCCGCTTCACTTACATCAAAGTTACCGAGATTAAATGGTTTATCCCGGACATTATCGTTGAAGAATCGTCTGACAAAATCCTGATACGCGTGATTGTAACGGATGATTCTTCCCTTCCCATCCTTTACCTCCATGATGGCGATAGGCAGTGTGTCAAAAACATTATGGAATGCATTGCTTTCATCGGTGCTGATTGTCCTCAGATCATACAGATTTGTACGGCTCAGGCTTTCATAGTATTCCGATTCTTCCGGTTTTTCAGATCGAATCAGTGTGTTTTGTTCTGCCATATCCTGAATTGTCTCAAACGGCACCGGGCGGCCAAAGTAATATCCCTGCAGTTTTGAACAGCCGATCTCCCGCAGAAACTGAGCCTGCTCTTCGGTTTCAACTCCCTCACAGATGGTATCAAGACCAAGAGAAGAAGCCATTCGCATCAATTCCGTCAGGATGATTTTCCCATTATCGCCTTCATCAAGCTTTCGCAGGAAGCCCATGTCAAACTTGATCAGATCAAACCGGATGCTCTGAAGAACGTCAAGGGAGGAATAGCCGCTGCCAAAATCATCCATCCACACTGGAAAACCAAGGGCCTGGAAACGCTCTACCTGTTGTTTCATGAACGCAAAGTCGCTTCCGATGATACTTTCCGTAATCTCAATACTGATCATATTCCGGCTGACACCCGCCGCATCCACACGGCTCCTTATTTCCTCCACCATATCGCAGGCATCAAAATCGGAACGGGAAAGATTTATGGAATGAGGGACGACAAACAGCCCTTCATTTTCTTCAATCCTGATGTGGTCAAGGACGTGTTCCAGGACATATAAGTCAAGTCTGTAGATCAGCCCGGCTTCCTCAAGATGCGGAATAAACTCTGCCGGTGAAAGAAATCCTCGTTCCGGATCAATCCATCGTGCCAGCGCCTCGGTATCGCAGATCTGTCCGCTGACCGAACGGATAATCGGCTGATAGTAGACCTGAATCCAGTTCTCCGCCAGAGCCATTTCAAAGTCATCCAGAATAAACTGCTTTTCTTCAAGGCTCTCGTTCAGTTCATTACTGTAGTAATTGAATGAAGATGAATATTTATCCTTGATTGCATCACAGGCCATTTTCGCTCTGTCATATGCCATCCCTGCCGGAATTTCTTCCATTCGGTTCGGGAAGATACCTACATTGATCGGAAGGTACCTGCCTTCTCCCATCTGTCTCCACTCCTGAAACATCCGGTTCAGGGTATCCTCAAGCCCATTCTCTTCTGCGATTGCCGCAAACCGGTCAGCACCGATATGACAGCAGTGTTCAGAATGAAAATTACTGCTGAGCAGGTGGGCGAAATTCTGAAGCATCTTATCCCCCTCGGTATATCCGTATTTATGGTTGTAATGCTTCATTCCGACAAGATCTATGTAAAGAAGCGCGGGAGCCTTCCCTTGCTCCAGCATGATCTTTCTTGCGACTTCTGCCAGTTCGAAAAAGTAACTCAGGTTCGGAAGGCCAGTCAGATAGTCATACCGCAGTGCATCATTAACACTTTCCTGAAGGATAGCTTTGCTGAAGGAAGCGTTGAGATCCCTGTCATTATTCTCTTCATAGTCCCCCTCATCCGAAAACCACATCAGACAAAGCCGAACACCATTATCAGAATCCTCATATTCCCCCGTCATTCGGACCCACCGATATCCGGAACCATGTTTTTTCATCGATCTATAAAGAACATTAAGCTCACTGCCTTCTGCAGAGAAACGGAGAATCTCATTGCTGATTCTTGCAGTATCCTGCGGGTGAACATTCTTAAACATATTGTGGTTGATATCAGAATTGATCCGTTCACGATCTGTATAACCGAACATTTCACAGAATCCATTTGAAACAGCAATGGCCACAGGTCCCTTATTCGTCTGCTGAGAAAGCACAAAAGGCTTTTTCATCTTCTCAATGAACGTTTTCAGTTCTTTTGAAATAACATATTCTTTCATAAGCCCGACCCTGTTTCTTCAAATAAATCAATAATGATTCTGCTCTGCTTTTTATGGACTTTTCATTTGTTCCAGTAATACTTTAACAATATTAGCAGGAATATGTTAACCTATCGGAGCCGCTTTTTCCACCATGCATGCAAAAAAAATTCAGATTGCTCATAACAGTTCAGCTCTCACAATTCACACAGCAGTTTCACGCAACACGATATTCATCCATGGTAAAACACATCGCCCGTTATCACCTTTTTCAGGATACCCACCAATTCCTTTGGCGTTTTGTCAATGTCCATAGTGAGCCAGGTCTGAATAAATCCGCAGGATGCCGAAGCAGAAATGACTGCCTGCTGAAGATATTCATCATGCCGGCATGCGCTCCGTCTGCAGATGCATTCATTGCCGCACCGAAAAAGCCGCACGCCCCGGGAAAGGGAATGCGGCTTTGGCATCAGGCGATTAAGCGGCGCGCTTGATATCCTTGTAGTCGAAGCCATTGGTGATGGCGACGATTACGGTATCGGGATGATCCGCTGCCTTGATCTTGGCGCGGTCGAAGCTCAGGAGCTTGTCTCCTGCCTTGACCTTGTCATCCTGTTTCACGAAGGCCTGGAATCCGTCACCGTCCATGTTTACGGTATCGACACCGACATGGATCAGAAGTTCGATTCCGTTGTCGGCCTTGAGACCGATCGCATGATTGGTCGGGAAGACCATCATGACGGTGCCGTCAAACGGTGCGTAGACGATACCCTCGGAAGGTTCGATTCCGACTGATGGACCCATGGTTTCCTGTGCGAATACGGGATCGGGAATATCCTTGGCGGGGATGATCTTACCGTTGACCGGAGACTTCACGACGCCGGCTTCTGTTTCGAGTGCCCACGCAGTCGGAGCGCCCTGCTCTTTGGCAGCGGCCGGTGCGGAGGCAGTCTTGGCGGCGGGTGCTTCCTCTTCCTTCCAGATCATGGTGGTCAGCGCAAATGCGATACCGCCGGAGATGGCAAGCAGAACCGTGTAGACCAGGGGGTTGTTGATGGTGAGGTAGCCCGGGATTCCGGTGACGCCGTATGCGGTTGCGCCAAGTCCGGTCAGAGCACCGAAGATTGCGCCGACCGCACCGCCGGCCATACCGGCAAGGAACGGCTTGAAGAAACGCATGTTAACACCGAAGATCGCCGGCTCGGTGATACCGAGGGCTGCAGACATGGAAGACGGAATCGCTACGGACTTGGTCTTCATGTTCTTTGCCTTGATACCTACGGCAAGGCAGGCACCGAACTGGGCAAAGTTTGCCGCGGATGCGATCGGCATCCAGGTGTTGAGCCCGGATTCCGCAAGCATGCCGGCTTCGATGACGTTGTACATATGGTGAAGACCCATGACAACGGTCCAGGGATAGATAGCACCCATGGCACAGGCACCGATCGGATTGCGTACAAGAATCTTCGCTCCGGCAAGTACCCAGGTCTCAAGCTGTGCGAAGATCGGGCCGATGATGGTGAAGGTGATATAGGAAGTAACGAGAACGGTGGTCAGCGGTGTTATGAACAGATCGAGCATTTCCGGCACATGCTTGTGCAGCCATTTCTCGATCTGACACATCAGGAACACCGCTATCATCACTGGTATGACGTGACCCTGATAGCCTACCTGCTGCACCGGGAAAATGAAGATTTTCCAGGTCGGAATCGCACCCTCGTAGGTTGCGACAGACCATGCGTTGATGAGGCTCGGATGGATCATCAGAAGACCGATAACCGCACCGAGGAAGATGTTTCCGCCGAATACGCGGGCTGCGGAGATCGCTACGATACCGGGCAGGAATACAAATGCCGCGTTGGCGACCATATCCAGGAATCCATACCAGTCGCTGCTCGCAAAGCCGGGAAGTGCCTTACCGAGAGCCTCGACAAGACCCATCATAAGACCGGATGCGACGATTGCCGGCAGGATCGGAACGAATACGTCACCGATCGGCTTCAGCAGTCTCTTCCACAGCGGTTCCTGAGCGGCAGCCGCTGCCTTGACATCATCTTTGGTGGCAGCCGTCATGCCGGTGATATCGAGGAACTCATCATAGACCTTATTGACGGTTCCCGTACCGATGATCAGCTGAAGCTGACCGTTTGACTCGAACATGCCCTTGACGCCTTCGATGTTGTCAAGATAGTCCTTGTCGACTTTCGAGTTGTCCTTGATGACAAGACGAAGCCGAGTAGCGCAGTGTGCAGCCTGGGCGACATTGTCGCGTCCGCCGATATGATCGACGATCTCCTGGGCACACTTCCGATAATCCAGTGCCATGTTTTTTTTACCCTCCTCTTACATGTCGTGGAACTATTTCAGAGTCCGAGCTGCTGAAATCCCGCAGCGAGCCCGTCTTCTGTCACTGAAGGAACCACAAGGTCGCTGATCTTCTTCAGCGCTTTGGCTCCGTTGTCCATACACACGGATGTCCCGACGGTCTCGATCATGGTCAGATCGTTCATCGAATCCCCGAATCCGTATGTATCTTCAATCGGCACATTCAGATATTCGGCAATGCGGCGGATGCCCTTGCCCTTATCGAATGCCCGGTTGATGAGTTCTCCGTTTGCGCAGTTTCCGTGGGCGGCGACTTCCTGAATTACGAAGTCATATCGGTCTTCGTATTTCTCCTGTGCCTCTTTGAGCTGATCTTTCTTTTCGCACATGATTACGATTTTGTAGATCGGCCCGCCGTTGTACTCCTTCATCGGATAGATGTTGAGACTTTCGCTGAGCGCTTTGCGCCAGCGTTCGATCTCGGAATTGACGCCGTCGGCAGTTTTCAGAAACTCGGAGAGATTCTCATCTCCATACGTTCTGTCCTTGCCTTCGATCGTGCAGAATACCCCGTTTTTATGCAGGATGGAAAGAAGATCTTCGAGTTCTTCCTGCGGCATCGGCATATCGAACAACACTTTGTCCTTTACCGTGACATATCCCCCGGCCGCAGCAACCATGCCGTCAAAGCCGTATTTGAGCAGAGGCTCCAGCATGGCTTTGTTTCGTCCGGTGCAGAGAAACACGAGATTTCCTTTTTCCTGGGTTTTTCTGATCGCTTCAAGAGCGCTATCGGGCGGCACGTTGGAACCGGGTTCGGTCAGGGTGCCGTCAATATCGAGAAAAATGAGTTTCATTCTTTTTTCGCTGCTGCTTTCTTTTTCTTCGGAACTTCCGCTTTTTTGACGGGTTCGCGCCTTGGCTCATAGTTATGAAACATCCATACAAACTGATGGCCGCCGAGCGTCACATGATCGCTGTTGAGCATACTGCCGTCAACGAGGTTAATGTAATACTCCTCTTCGTGGATCCAGGCGGTCTGCTCGATTTCCGAGAAGTTGAAGAGTCCGATCAGCTTCTGGCCCATGTAATAACGGCCGATGCCGAGGATGTGCTCATTCCATGTCTCGACCATCCAGACGTCGGCATTGCCGTCGAATACGTCATACTCCTTGCGCAGATCGATCAGGTGCTTGAGCCGCGTAAACATCATCCCCTGCACGGTTTCGGGATCATTGCGCTTTTCGGCAAGCTTCCAATCGAAGTCGCCGCGGTGCAGATACCTCGAGTCATCCGACTTCAATGGATCGCCATGGTAGCCGTAGTCGTTGAGCTGAGCGATCTCATCACCGGAGTACAGCACCGGAATACCGCTCTGGGTGAAGAGGAATGCATGCAGTGTGATGTCAAGATCAATCGATGCCTGGATCTTCCAGTCATTCTTCTCATAGACCGCTGCTTCCACCCCGCAGAGACTTGCCGTGGTGCCGCACAGTCTTGCGTCACCCAGGCGGGGATCATCGTTGTAGAGCTCGCCGCGGGCATCGCTGCCCCAGACCCGTCCGCGCAGATAGTCGTTGAGATATTTCTTGTGGGGAACTTCCTGAATGCCGTCTTTGGCGAGGAATTCATAGTCGAGGCCCCAGCCGATGTCGTCGTGGCACCGCAGATAATTCAGGAACGTGTATTCCTTCGGCAAATGGCAGACCGTCTCCATCTGGTGTTTCAGAAGGCCGACATTTCTTGTCGCAACGGTATTCCAGGTGCTTGCCATCGTGGTGACGTTGTAGAGCATCTGGCATTCCGGTTTTTCGACACTGCCGAAATAGGGAACGACCTTGCTCGGCTCCATGACCACTTCTCCCAGGAGCAGTGTGCCCGGCGCTACGATTTCGGATGCGATGTGCATCATGCGGACCAGCTTATGGACTTCGGGAAGATTGCGGCAGTTGGTGCCCAGCGTCTTCCAGATATAGGGAACCGCATCGAGGCGGATGATATCCACACCGTTGTTGACAAGGAACAGCATGTTTGCGGTCATGTCGTTGAAGACGGTGGGATTGCGGTAATTGAGATCCCACTGATACGGATAGAACGTCGTCATGACGACCTTTCCGGTCTCGGGGTTATAGGTGAAGTTGCCGGGTGCCGTGGTCGGGAAGACCTGCGGTACGGTCTTTTCGAAATCGTTGGGAATCGTCCAGTCATCGAAGAAGAAATACCGGTCCTGATATTCCTTGATGCCCTGCTTTGCCTTGATCGCCCATTCGTGATCTTCGCTGGTGTGATTCATGACAAAGTCGAGGCACAGGAAAATACCCTTCTTATGGCAGGCGGCAGAAAGATCGGCGAGATCTTTCATCGTGCCGAGTTTGGGATCGACCTTGCAGAAATCGCTGACCGCATAGCCGCCGTCGCTTCTTCCCTCCGGGCTCTCCAGCAGCGGCATCAGATGAAGATAGTTGACCCCGCATTCTTCGATGTAGGGAAGATGGTTTTTGACCCCTTTGATGTTCTTTGCAAAGCAGTTGGTGTACATCAGCATTCCGAGCATGTTCTTGCGCTTGTACCAGCCGGCATCCTCACTGCGCTTTTTGTCCCAGGCTTTGAGAATCGGGCTCCGCTCATCGCAGAACTTTTTCAGCATGCTTACAAAATAATCAAACGCATGGCTGTCATGGAACAGTTCTCCGTAAATCCACTTCAGCTCATCATAATGGACCTTCAGGCGGTCCTCAAATTCCGTTCCGACGCTTTTCTTCTCCTCCATACCTTACCTTCTGATAATGATGAACGCATCCACAGTCTTTCTCTCCGGCATTACCCGCAGCGCGCCCTTCTTCGTGGTGACAATCGAGGCAGCCGCATTGGCGAATGTCAGAATCTCAATCAGTTTATCCTCGTCAAGATTATCGAGTCCGTATTCCAGGACACCGCTGAGAACACAGGCACCGAAGGTATCGCCTGCACCGGTGGTTTCAATGGTTTCTTCCTGCAGGAAGGCATCTACCGAGACACTGGTATCCTTGTAGTATGCCCGGCTTCCCTCCGCCCCGAGAGAGAGGCAGATGAGCTTGATGTTATAGTGTTCTCTCAGCCAGGCAATTCCCTCGTCATAGTCCTCGATGCCGGTGAACCACTGCACTTCATTGTCGCTGATCTTCAGAATATCGCAGTGCTGAAGACCCCAGTCCACCTCCTTCTTCGCATCGTCGAGACTCCTCCAGAGCGGCGGGCGCAGGTTCGGGTCAAAGGAGCGGATCAGCCCTTCTTCCTCGGCAATCGCTACCGCCTTATGGGTCGCCTTCTTGACTTCCTCATCGGTCAGAGACAGCGTTCCGAAGTGGAAAATCTTCGCATCGCGGATCAGATCTTCCTTCACTTCATCTTCTCTCAGCATCATATCCGCACCGGGATTGCGGTAGAAGGAGAAGTCTCTGTCGCCGTCAGGCAGTTTGTGTACCAGGGCGAGCGTGGTATGAACCTCATTGTCGAATACCAGGCCGCTGGCATCGATGCCTACTTCCTCAATTGCCTCTGCCAGCTGTTTGCCGAAACCGTCATTTCCGACTTTTCCGATGAACGCGGTCTTGCGTCCCAGACGCGACAGCATGGAAAGAACATTGCACGGCGCGCCTCCGGGATTCGCTTCGAAAAGCGGATTGCCCTGCTCGGAAATCCCGTTCTGGGTGAAATCAATTAAAAGCTCACCCAGAGCAGTCACATCATATTTTTTCATTGTCTTTTCCCTCCGGTATTTTTTTAACCTGAATTTATTATACAGGGTATATGCGGCCTCAGAAAGCGATTTCAGTGACATTCCGTGCATTTTCCTGAGTTTTTCGGAAAACAATTCTGACTGTTTTCATAATGGACGCAACCGCATGGTTCCTTTCGCTTTAAGCGGGTAATGCATCTTCTCTCTTCCGGGTTTTCCATGTCCGCAATGACAGGAATGACAAGAAAAATGACGCAAACGGTGATAAACCTCGTTTCCCTCCGCAAGCAGTTTCCTGCGCCTTCGGAAGAACAGACAGGAAGATCGGGCAAAGCTATAATGAAGCTATGAACAACAGGAATGATCTTGTGCTCCGCGCCATATCCGTGGACTGGAGCGAAATCGGAGAAGACAGCTATCTGCGTTCCGTTCCCGCGATCGCTTCCCTTTCTTCTCTGACCTTTCAGAAACCGATCACCTTTTTCGCCGGCGAAAACGGCAGCGGCAAATCTACCCTTCTGGAAGCGATTGCCATGGCCTACGG
>JAFWCM010000303.1 GCA_017536885.1 Solobacterium sp. | reverse complement strand
TCAGAGCTTCGATGACCGCGGAACGCATCGCCTTATCGGACTGAGCCTGTTCGTATTTGTCTGTGACATCGGAAATGAAGACATAGTACAGACTGTTGTGATCATCGTACTGAATACAATGGCCGTAATCATCGAGCCAGCGGATCTTTCCGTCTTTTCGGATAATCCGGTATTCCACAAAGTCCAGGTCCTGCTGACTCTCCTTGACCTGACTGTTGATCGAGGCGGAGATCTTTTCATAATCGTCGGGATGCACCATACCGCGGAAGGTAAATCCGGTCAGTTCCCGGAACTCCTTCAGGCTTTCACAGCCGAAGATCTCAAAGACCGCCCGGTTGGCATAGATCAGTTCTTCCGTCTCGTCAGCCCGGTAAATGAAGAAGCCTCCGGGCATGCGCTCGCCGAACTCCTCGATGATCGAAAGGATCTGCTCGATCGTCAGCTTCTCATTCAGTTCGCGGATCGAAAGCACTGCGACGGCAACCGCCGCGGTGCCGTTGACCGGATTGACGCCGACCCGGCGGGCAAAGGAATGAACAACGGAGCCGTCCGGCATCTTCTCATCATAGAAGGTGCGCACCCCCTGCTCGCAGCAGTTCTTCACCACATTCTCCATGAAGTTCGCATCGTAGTTCACAAACTCGGGCCCGAGATCGGAAAGATCGATGTTGAAGAAGCGCTTGAAAAAATCACGATAGGACTGGTTCGTCCGCATGAAGCGGGTTTTGTCCCCCTTGACTTCGATGATGCACATCGGCAGAGTGCTGTACGTATTCTGCAGGGATGCCTTCTCATCTCTTGCGATCACGCCGACATCATAGAGATTGACGCCGCAGACCGTCTTGTAATAGGCAGACTCTTCCGGATTCTCATACCCGGAGAACGGATGTTCCCGGTGGTATTTCATTCCCTCTTCCAGAGGTCTTGGCCGGCTGAAATAAAATCCCTGCAGTTTGGAACAGCCGATTTCCTGAAGAAAACGCACCTGGTCTTCGGTCTCTACCCCTTCGCAGATCGTATCGATGCCAAGGGCCAGCGCCATCTTCATCAATTCCGTCAGGATAATCCGTCCGTCGGCGCTCTCATCCAGTTTCCGCATGAATCCCATATCGAATTTGAGCAGATCGAACTTGATGCTCTGAAGGACATCCAGCGAGGAATACCCGCTGCCAAAGTCATCCATCCACACCGGGAAGCCGAGGGCTTGGAAACGCTCCACCTGTTTTTTCATGAAATCAAAATTGCGGCCGATCACGCTCTCGGTGATTTCAATACTGATGCGGTCCCTGCTCACCCCTGCCTCATCTACGCGCCGGCGGATCTCTTCGACCATATCGCAGGCGTCAAAATCGGAGCGGGAGAGATTCACGGAATGAGGAACGATATGAAATCCCGCGTCCTTCTTGGCTTTGATATCTTCCAGAATGCGGTCCAGCATATATAAATCAAGTTTGTAGATCAGACCCGCATCTTCCAGATACGGAATGAAATCCGCGGGAGAAAGGAATCCCTCTTCCGGATCAATCCATCGGGCCAGCGCCTCCTCATCACAGACCATCCCGTTGACGACCCGCACAATCGGCTGATAGTAGACCTGAATCCATCTCTCCCGAAGTGCCAGTTCGAAATTTTCAAGAATGAACTGCCGTTTTTCCATGGCATTGTTCATTTCCTCGGTGTAATAGTTATACGTTGAAACATAGATGCCCCTGAGCGCATCGCAGGCAATCTTGGCCCGGTCATATGCCATACTGACAGGCACCTCTCCCATCCGGCTCAGATAGATTCCGATGCAGATCGGAAGATTTCTCTCCTGGTTCAGACTGCGCCACTGGGCAAAGAGACTCTCGAGATTTTCCTCCAGGCCTTCTTCTTCCGCATATGCCGCAAAGCGGTCAGCACTGATATGACAGCAGCACTCCGCCTGGAAGGTACTGCTGAGAAGCCGGGCAAGGCAGCGCAGGAGCCTGTCGCCCTCCGAATACCCGTATTTGTGGTTGTAGTGCTTCATTCCGCTGAGGTCAATATATAAAAGTGCGGCGTTCTTTCCCTGATTCTGAAGAACCTTTCTTCCGGTCTCCGCTCTTTCAAAGAAATACGTCATATTCGGAAGACCGGTCAGATAGTCATATCTTGCCGAGTAGTCATGGTTCTTCATGGAAACTGCTGTCCCTGTTTCGGCAGCAGAACCCGCACCTTTGTCTTCGATATAATCCCCTTCATCGGTAAACCAGATCTGACCGAGTCTCGCGCCGTTTACTGCTCTCACATGCACTCCCGAGACATGAATCAGGCGGTAGCCGCTGCCGTCAGTCTTCTTGGAGCGGTACAGTATATCGAGCGG
This sequence comes from Solobacterium sp., assembly GCA_017536885.1. Classification (GTDB taxonomy): domain Bacteria; phylum Bacillota_I; class Bacilli_A; order Erysipelotrichales; family Erysipelotrichaceae; genus Bulleidia. The sequence goes on along the minus strand of JAFWCM010000303.1, from coordinate 3,704 downwards.
TTCCTCGGTGGCCGCAAAGTGCAGAACGGCATTCGAAAATCCGGCAGTATCCTCGGGATGAATGTCCCTGTACATATTCTGATTCATGTCGGCATACGCCTCGGCGCGGCTGTCATAGCCGTACAGACTGCAGAAGCCGTCAGATACCGCGAGTGTCACAACGGTGCTGTTGTCAAACTGGCATACGACAAAAGGCATGCACATATGTTCGATGAATTCCAGCTGCTCTTTTGTAAACTCGTATCTTTCCATAGTTCAGTCTGACTATCCGCTTCCTGTTTCTTCTGCCGTATACGGGCTTATTTTATATTGTGCTAATGATTCCCCTCAGCACTGATTCCGAACCTGAAAAGACCCGGTCGGAATCCGACAGAGTCCATTATATCGCAATTTATGATCTTATTAATTTCCTTGTTAAACTGCCCGTTTCTGTCCCGTTCAGCTTCTGCCCGGGGGGATGTCCCGCATTTCCGGTTCATAGAAACAGCAGCCGTTCCGCCCGTGTTCCTTGACGTAATACAAGGCGACATCGGCGTCATGAAACATCTCCTGGGGAGAAGAGGCATCTCTGCACATGACAACGCCCACACTCACCGACACCTCCGGCAGACCGTCTTCGGTATCGGAGAGATCGCGGTTGATCTCAATCACCTTGGTTTCGATCAGATGCCTGACATCCGGACTTACATGAACCATCAGAACCATGAACTCATCCCCGCCGATCCGGCAGACATAGTCATCGCTGCGGAAGTGATTCATCAATGTAACGGCGATCTTTTTGAGAACCAGATCCCCGATCTCATGACCATGGTCATCGTTGATCCGCTTGAAGCGGTCCGCATCCACCAGAAGAAACGCCGTCGTCTTCAGGTCCACCCCGTTTTTGAGCAGATCATATCCGGCCCGGTTGTATACCCCGGTCAGCTCATCATGAGAAGCCTGAAAGGAAAGGTTGTCGATGCTTTTCCTGTAGGCCTCATACATCGTGTTGTAGGTGCTGGCGAGATAGCGGAATTCATTCGCACCGGTAATCGGAAGTTCCTGGTCATGCTTGATGTGTTCCACCGCCTGCAGCAGAGGGTTGATGCCAAGGCTGGTTGTCACATACAGAAGCAGAATGATGGCAAGCGACTGAATCACGATCAGAACCGCCATCCGGACAAGATCCCCTTTCACCTTCTTCTGCATCGAGCTCTGGGCAGAGCGGGTTCCGTTTTTGAGTTCTTCAATGCATTGGGTAAGATCACTGCGGATCCGGTTCTTCTGATCATAGTACGCATCATCATGCATCATTTCCCGGGCAATGCGCATCTTATCTTCCGGGGTGCGCTTCTGATCTTCCGCCGAAAGTTCCACCGACTTTACAGCCTCAGGGATATCATTGTCATTATTTGCCTTCAACATCAGCGCCATGGCGTAGTATTCCCTGTTCATCAAAGAGACCGATTCCTTCATCGCCTCTTTGAGCGCGTTCAGTGCACCGGAATCGGGAAGCCGCTCTTCCATCGCGGAAATCGCCTTTTCCCTGCGGCAGGTGACCTCTGCTTCCGTGAAGTAGTTTTCAAGATGCCTGCGGCTGCCGAGCACCGTATAGCACTGCGCCTCCTCTGTGAGATAATCCGATGCCTTCATCAGGCTGTCGGCCGCTTCCTGCAGTTCGATATAGGTATCCGTCGCCAGAGAGAGATTGTTGAAGGAGTGAATTGTCTCAACGATCGCAAGCAGAAGAAAGACCATCAGGGAAACGGTGATCAAAAGCATCCCCAGAAAGGTGCTGCGAAGAGATACTCCCTGCTCTTTCGTCTTCTCAATGAAATTCACACCTTTCCTCCTTCCCCGATGCGGACAATTAACCGATTGTTGTGTCTGAAAAGACAGGCTCCTTCCGGAACCGGTTTCACTGTAATTTATTATAGCGATAAATTGTCAAATGGTTTGCGTACTCTATTAACAAATCGCACGGGAAAGCACGATTTTTTCTGTGGGTTTGGGATCACAGGCGAAGAATCCGGCTCCCTGAAGACAAAAACCGAACCTGCGGCCGGACATATCTGACCGCATTGGGGATATGGAGTGCGGAACTCCGCAGAAGAAAAAATACGCCTGAATCTTCAGACGTATCGGTTCCGGATGATCCGGGAAAGATGCTTATTCTTCCTCTGATTCGAGCATGTTTCTTGAAACATGCATGTTAATGGCTGCGCACACCAGTGCAAGCACAGAGATGAATACCGCGATCAGACCCCAGCTCAGATTTTTCTTTTCCATACCATGGCTCCTTTATCATTCTCAGAGATACTGCCTGCCGCACGCTTTCCGGCGGTACGGCACTTGTCAGGGATTACTCCTCTCCCTGCCTGGCAAGTTTGTTCAGGGCAGTATTCAGGTTAATCGCCGCAACGATCAATGCGCCTAAAGAAAGCCAGAGAACTAACGTTTCTTTTTTAAAAGCGTCTTTCAGCATACCTTCCTCCATCTTTTCCTCATTCCGCAGGCTGTCCTGCTTTTTCCTTTGCAAGGGTAAACTTCTCAAACTTCGGGATCGCAAGACGATCGATCTTCCAGACCTTTTCCTCTCTGATCAGTGTCATCTCGATGGTTCCGACCATCCTGTCCTGATAGTCAAAGCCGATGATCGCCTTCGATGTCTCCGGTCCCTTCATCATATCGCGAAGCGACCATTCGCATTCCGAGAATTTTTCCAGAAATGTGTTGACGGCATTGGAACCGAGAAACGCCGATGTGAGCATGGAAAGCTCCCTGCTTTTTGCGATCGACTCAATCATCTCCAGGTTTTTAAGAGCGTTCGATGTCAGATGCTTTTTCAGACCCTCAATCCCCGATTCCTTCATATCCGTGAATGCATTGCTCAACGCAAGTTCAGGACTCCATCGTTCCAATACAGTAAATGTCATAATGATCTCACTGCCCCTGCTTCAGGAAAACGTTTCCGTACTTCCATTTTAGGTACATTCCAGATGCCGCGCAAGCCAAAGTCCGGCCGCTTCTTCGGATTGGTTCAGAATCCTCTCTGTCTTACTGTGCCGGAGAAGGACAAACATGCATGAAGCAGAACACAGGCCGCCGTTCGGCATTCCTGCATAGTGATCCATTCCCGCTTCTTTCCCTGCCGGAATCGGGAACTGTTCGGCAATGCTGTGCATCGAATCTCCTTTGAAATTCATGATGAAGGGAATTCCGGAAAGGCGGATTCTGTTTTCGTTCAGCCCAGGGAATATAATTCCTCAATGACCTCAGAAAAACCATTTCAGTTCAGGCATGGTTCCCCGTATCCCGGCACCAGGCCGCGATCTCTCTGATCAGGTTCAGCGGAAGCTCTTTCGAAAAAGGAATCCGGATCGAACCCTTGCTGTAAGTACAGCCGGCCTGATCGAGCGCTGCGGCAAAGTGCGCCACCGCCTCGGGACCGGGATACAGTCCGATATGCTTTTTATTGGCCGCAAAGTGAATGATGTTGTGTTCTTTCCGGTATGTCGGCATGGACCACGATATTTTCTCCTTTGCATCGGGCAGTTCTTCTTTCAGCACCGCCCTCACACTCTGAAGCATGTCACGGATTTCTTCGTCCTGCGCCAGGATATACTCGTCAACCGTTTCCGGTGTTTTTCCGCAGTAATGGTCCTGGTTTGTATTTTTGAATGTGCGTCCGCACTTCGGGCATTTCCACATGGCAATATTCCTCC
>JAFWCM010000043.1 GCA_017536885.1 Solobacterium sp. | reverse complement strand
CGCACCGTCTTTTTCGCAGCAGGGGATTCCCTCACTGTTTTTGATGTATTCCGCACTGTAGAACTTCCGGCACCGCGTGCAGTAATTGCGAAGCACGCTGCCGTGGAGTTCGTAGACGGTTTTACTGCCGGCTTTCTGATGAAGGCCGTCGATGTTCTGGGTCACAACCCCGAGGCTCTTTCCCGCCTTTTCGCATTCCGCCATGAATTTGTGGGTCGCGTTGGGCTCGGCGTCAAGGTTTAACATCTTGTCCTTGTAGAACTCCCAGAACTCCTCCGGCTTCTCCACGAAGAAATGATGGGAGACGATCTCCTCGGGAGGATATTTGTATTTGAGGTGATACAGACCGTCCTGAGAGCGGAAATCAGGGATACCGCTGTCGGTGCTCACACCGGCGCCGGTAAAGAATACAATGCGTTTCGCTTGATCGATGATTTTCTGAAGCTCATTGATTTTTTCATCCAGTATGCTCATACTGCAACTCCTTTTCTTTTATTTTACTCTGTATTTTTTCTCGAGAACCTCAGAAATATTCAGAAGCTCATCGATCAGCTCCCGGGGGCTGATGACCGTGATTTCGCGGTAGAATGTCAGGATCCACGAGACCAGCGGCGGGGTCAGAGCGGAGCGGACATGGACGGTAAAGGAACTGTCGGAAAGACGGGAGATGATGAGGTTCTTTCCGAACTGATCATAAATCTGAGAGATCAGGGAAAGCGGGCATTCCAGGGTGATTGTCGAAGGCTGTCCCGCATACATCTGAAAGGTGTGCCGCTGCCAGGCCTCTTCATCAAAGAGGACCGGATCTGAGATTTCATCACTGAAGGCAACACCGCTCATCCGATCGGCCCGGTAGTTGGCAAAGTTTCCGTATTTGGGGGAATAGAAGACGATATAGAAGCGGCTGAGCTCCGACATCACCGCCACCGGCAGAAGATGGTAGAGTCTCGCATTGCGCCGGTAATGCCTGGTTCTGGTCACCGAAAGATCATAATAGCGAAAATCGAGATAGCGCTGCTCGCCGATTGCCCGGATCGCATGTTCCAACACCGAAATGACTTCGGAATTATCGGTTTTCTGATCAGCAGGAGTCGAGCGGAAGGAAGGCAGGGACGCTGCCTGGGCCCTGCTCAGCAGTCCTTCGAGCAAACCTGCGATCCGCTCTGTCTCTTCTTTGCTGAGGGAAACCGACTGAACGAGCAGATCTCTGAGGATCAGGATTTCGGCAGGGGAGAAGGGGTGACAGAGATAATAGCCCTGCAGGTACTTCTTCCGTACGAGGACGGTCTCAAACCCGGCGCGGTTCAGCGCCTTCAGAGAGTCATATACAGATTTGCGCTCGGCGGTTATGCCTTTTTCCTGAAGACGCAGAAGAAGATCGGTCATCGAGAGAAGGTGATCCGGATCGGTTTCCTCTTTCAGAATGTTCAGCAGGGTGAGAGTCCTTTCGGCATGAAGCGGATTTTTTTTCATATTTCTTAGTCATTGTACCATTTTTCGGACAGTAAAAACCAACGGGAGGCATTACGATAATCCCGGAAAGAGAGGACGGAACAATGAACTATGACTCGAGATTCATGATGAATGAGGGACTGCTGTTTCTGGCCTACGCCTATGCGCTCAGCGGATTTTTTCCGGCGGCCATCCTCCTCGGGACTGCGGCGGCTGTCACAGCGGTTCTGTCTCATTCACTGAAATGCCTCGCAAAACGCGGGATGGAAGTTCTCTGCCTGACTCTTGCGGCACTTCCGCTCCTCTCTGTTTCCCCTGACTCCGAATTTGCGGGAGCGATGGGACTGCTTGCCTTCTGCAGTTCCGTCGTTTCCGTGCTCTGGATGGAAAGCTCAGAGAAGGCGATCCGGCCGGGCATGCGGATTCTCTTTGCCTTCTTTATGATATTTCTCTATCTCACCGTACTTGTTCCAAAAAATGTGGTATGGTTTCTGGCCGGCAGGACGATGACTTCCGAGTGTCTGACTTCGATGGTGATATTGATGTTTGCCTCTCCCTTTGGTGCCTATGCCTGGCGAAGGGAGCGTAAACGCCGCAGGCGCGTGTATAATAAAAGTCATTCAGACCATGGAATTCAGAACACTGCCGATCACACGCTGTACTGAGCACTCCGCCGATGCGGAGTTCTTTCATTTCCATCCAATGCGCATCAGCCGGGAGGGCAGTGTATGACAAGGATCAAAAGCAATCTCTGCCTGCTTCTGACGGCACTGATCTGGGGATGCGCCTTTGTGGCGCAGTCCGTGGCCAGCGCCACCGTCGGTCCTTTTGCCTTCAACGGTATCCGCTTTCTGATTGCGGCGGTGACCGTGTTTCTGCTTCTTCCCGTGCTGAAGAAGATCACCGGGGAAGGGTCTGAGAAACAGAAAGATGCAGGAACGCTCTGGAAGGCGGGGATCCTCTCGGGATTTGTTCTTCTGACGGCGAGTGTACTGCAGCAGGGGGGGATCGCCTGGACAACGGCCGGTAAGGCCGGGTTTCTGACTTCGCTCTATGTGGTGCTGGTGCCTATTGCCGGAATCCTTGTCGGCAAGAGACCGAAGCCCACGGTGTTCATTGCCTGTCTGATCGCGCTTGCGGCGCTCTATCTTCTTTCCAAACCCGAACGGGGAGCGCTCGGCAAAGGGGATGTGCTGTTAATCCTTTCGGCGGTCTGTTTCACGATTCATATTCTTGTGATCGATCATTTCGCTCCCCAGGTGGATGCGGCGAAATTCTCCGCCGTGCAGTTTCTTGCGGCTGGCCTCTTCGGTATGCTTGGCACCGCCCTGTTTGAAACCCCGACAAATGCCGGCATAAAGCAGGCGATGATTCCGATTCTCTACGCCGGAGTGTTTTCCGCCGGTATTGGCTATACCCTGCAGACCTATGGGCAGAAGGGGGCCGAGCCGAGTGAGGCCAGTGTGCTTCTGAGCCTGGAGTCGGTGTTTTCCGCTCTGGCCGGCTTTGTGATATTGCATGAAACACTCTCGGTGCGGGAATTATTCGGATGCGCACTGATGTTTGCGGCAGTCCTGCTGAGTCAGAAACAATAGGTACGAAAGAGAAAAGGCACCGCGGTCGGTGCCTTTTACAGAACTCATGATTATTCTTTTCTGACAAGAAGTTCGGTGATCTTTCTTGCGTATGCGGCAGGATCTTCAATCGGCAGGCCCTGGATCAGAAGCGCCTGATCATAGAGGACATCCGCATAATCCTTCAGCGCATCCGGATTGTTCTCATAAACAGACTTGAGCTTGGCGAAGATCGGATGGTTCGGGTTGATCTCGAGGATCTTGGTCGCCTTGAGGCCCTTGTTCATCGGATCCTGGGAGAGCACCTTTTCCATCTCGATGGACATGCCCTGATCGGCAACGACGCAGACCGGGTCTTCCTCCAGACGTCCGGAAATCCGCACTTCACTGACGGAGCTGCCGAGGGCTTCCTTCATCGCTGTGAGGAGGTCCTTGTTTTCTTCGGCGGCTGCTTCTCTGGCCTTCTTTTCCTCGTCGCTGGCGAGGTCGAAGTCCGCTTCGGTGATGGACTTGAACTGCTTTTCCGCATAGCTGTTCATCATCCGGATCACAAACTCATCCACCGCATCGGTGAGATAGAGAATCTCATAGCCCTTGGCGCGGACCTTGGCGAGCACCGGCAGCTTTTCGATCTCGGCGATGCTGGAACCGCAGACATAGTAGATCTCCTTCTGATCTTCCTTCATCCGCTCGGTGTATTCCTTCAGTGTCACATACTTGCCTTCAAGCGAGGAGCGGTAGAGCAGAAGATCCTGGAGCTTGTCCTTATCGGCTCCGTAACTCTTGTAAATGCTGTACTTGAGGTTGAGACCGAAGTTTTCAAAGAACTTCTCATAGTTCTCCCGTTCCTTTTCGAGCATCTCTTCCAGCGCCCGTTTGATCTTGTTCTCCAGGGATTTGGAAAGCGCCTTGACCTGGCGGTCCTGCTGGAGAATCTCACGGGAGATGTTCAGGCTGATGTCATCGCTGTCCACGAGACCCTTGACGAAGCGGAAACACTCGGGGAGAAGATCCTTGGCGCTGTCGAAGATGAAGACACCCTTGGAGTAGAGCTGGATGCCGGACTCATAATCACTGGTATAGAAGTTGAAGGGAGTCCGCGAAGGAAGATACAGCAGGGCGGTGTAGCTCACATTGCCCTCGACGTTGTAGTGGATGACCTTCAGAGGGTCTTCCCAGTCGGAGAACTTCGCCTTGTAGAATTCGTTGTAGTCCTCTTCGGTGATGTCGTTCTTATTTTTCTTCCAGAGAGGAACCATGGAGTTCAGGGTTTCCTCTTCCATGGTGTCGATCGTCTTCTCCTCATCGGTGGGATCGGGGATGGATTTTGTGACTTCCATCAGGATCGGATAGCGGACATAGTCGCTGTACTTGCGGACGAGATCACGGATCGTCCACTCCTCGAGATACTTCGAATACTTTTCGTCTTCGGTATCGTCCTTGAGCTCGAGGGTGATCCTGGTGCCGACGGTGTCTTTTTCCGCGTTGGTGATCGTATAGCCGTCCTGTCCGGAAGAGGTCCATTCAAACGCCTCGTCGCTTCCGGCGGATCTCGAAAGCACGGTGATCTTCTTGGCGACCATGAAGGCGCTGTAGAAACCGACACCGAACTGGCCGATGATATCGATGGAGCTCGAAGCTTCTTCCATGGCTTCGCGGAATTCCGCGGAACCGGACTTCGCAATCGTTCCGAGGTTGTTCTCCAGTTCTTTCTCGCTCATACCGATGCCGGAGTCCTCGATCACTAGTGTCCCGTTATCGGGATGGCGCTCAATGCGGATCCAGAGATCCTTTTTGGCGACATTCTTTGCCGGGTCGGTGAGACCTTCATAATAGCGCTTGTCAAGCGCATCGCTCGCATTGGAGATGAGCTCTCTCAGAAAGATTTCCTTATTTGTGTAAATTGAGTTGATCATGAGTTCCAGAAGACGTCTGGATTCTGCCTTAAACTGTTTCTTACCCATTGCATACCTCCTTGATTAGCACTCTCGAGTGCTGACTGCTAAGAATATAGCACTCTCTCACTTCAACTTCAAGAGGTACTTCCATGCGGAAAATCGCGGAAAAGAGAAGGGGGATCAGAAAGGATTTGCGGTATGATAGTTCCATGATATTCAAAAAGATGGAAAAAGAACGCTTTCAGGCGGTGAATAAGGCATCCCTGATGGGACTTCTGGTCAACGGGTTTCTCGCCGTTGTAAAACTGATCATAGGTTTATATTCCAATTCCCTGACCATCATCTCCGATTCCGTCAATCAGTTCATGGATTCTCTTTCCTCTGCGGTGGCGATGATCTTTGCCCATATCTCCCGCCGCAATCCCGATCCCGACCATCCCCGCGGCTACGGCCGCATGGAGTATTTTGCCTCCTTTGCGATCTCGCTTCTGATCATGCTTGCCGGATGGGAACTGCTTCAGGAAGGCGTAACCAGAATCTTTCATCCCGAGGAGATGAAGCTCGACACCTTCGGAATGGTGTTCCTGCTGATCTCCGTCGTCGTAAAATACCTGCTTTCTTCCTATCAGATCAAAGTCGGGGAGAAATGGAAGTTCGATCCGCTGAGCGCCGCCGGAAGGGAGTCGAGAATCGATGTCCTGCAGTCAAGCGCGGTGTTTGTCTCGGCCCTGCTTACCAAATATCTGAACCTCAACTTCGATGCCTGGTGCGCCGCCGTCATCTCTGTGCTGCTGCTGAGAACCGCCGCGGGAATCATGAAGGATGCGGTGGAGGATCTGATCGGAAGGAGCGATGACAGCGAAGCCTCGCAGATGATCTATGATCTCATCAGAAATGAAAAGGAATTTACGGATGCCTATGATCTTGTGCTGCACAGCTATGGCCCGATGAATCAGTTCGGCAGTATCAAGGTACAGCTCCGCAGCAATCCCGAACTCAGCACCGCGATGAAGCGCGTCGCTGCCCTGAAGAAGAAAATCATGCAGGAAACCGGCATCCGCCTGACGTTTGAACTCCGTCCCTGTCCGAAAGACTGTCCGGAGATCGAAGTGATCCGAGCCGCCGTGATCAATGCGGCAATGCGGGTGGAGGGAACCCGGGAAATCCGCGGGTTCTACTCCGACAGAGAGGGGAAGGATATCTCCTTTGATGCGACGCTGGACTATGCCCTGCGCGATCTGCGCCAGTACCGCAAGGCGGTTACCGATGAGATCCGCAAGTCCTATCCGGATGCCCGGGTGGTAATGGAAGTGAATATGGTGAAGAGAAAATGAGAGAAGTTGATGTAAGCAGGATAAAGGAAGCAGTAAAGCAGGCCTGCGGCGAAATGGCGGTTTACTGCAGTTCTGACATCCTGGAAAAGCTGAAGGAGAGAAGGGATGCGGAAACCGGCAGGAGGTCGAAGATCGCGATGGAGATGCTTGTCGAAAATGCGGAACTCGCCGCAGGTGAGAACATCCCGATCTGTCAGGACACGGGCCTGGTCACGGTGTATGTAACACTCGGCCAGGAGGTGCATCTTGCCGGGGGAAGTCTGAAGGAAGCGATTCAGCAGGGGGTCAGGGAAGGCTATACCGAAAACTTCCTGCGCGCTTCGGTGGTGAAAGATCCGCTGTTTGACCGCTCCAACACAAAAGACAACACGCCGGCCGTGATCTATACCGAGATTGCGGATGGGGAAGAAGTGAAGATTGAACTCACCGCCAAGGGATTCGGCTCGGAAAACATGAGCCGGATTGCGATGTTAAAGCCGGCGGAAGGGCTGGACGGCGTGAAGAAGTTTGTGATCGATACGATCCGCCTGGCCGGACCCAATGCCTGTCCGCCGATGATCGTCGGCGTCGGGATCGGCGGTACGTTTGACTACAGCGCGGTGCTTTCAAAGAAAGCGCTGCTGCGGCCGATGAAGGAATACAATCCCGATCCGCAGTACAAAGCTCTGGAAGAAGAGCTCGAGCGGGAAGCCGATCAGCTGAAGATCGGAGCGATGGGATTACACGGCAATACCACCGTGCTGAAAGTTTCGATTCTTTCCGCACCGACCCATATTGCGGGCCTGCCGTGTGCGGTGAATATCTGCTGTCATGCATGCAGACACAGGGAGATCGTGCTATGAGATCAGTCACACTGCCGATGGATGAGGCCACGGCAAAAAGCCTGCGGGCCGGGGAAGCGGTGCTGTTAAGCGGAACCGTCTATACCGCAAGAGATGCGGCTCACAAAAAGATGCATGAATGTATACGGAACGGAGAACCGCTGCCTTTTGAAATCAGAGATGCGTCCGTCTATTACGTCGGCCCCACCCCGGCAAAGCCCGGGACAGCGATCGGCTCGGCGGGACCGACGACAAGTTCCCGCATGGATGCCTACACCCCCGAGCTTCTCGATCTCGGCTTGCGGACGATGATCGGGAAGGGAAGGCGAAGCGAAGCCGTAAAAGAAGCGATCCAGAGAAATCACGCCGTGTATTTCGTCTGCTGCGGCGGGGCGGGGGCACTTCTGTCGCATGCGGTGCAGGAAAGGGAGATGCTCGCATGGCCGGAATTGCTGAGCGAAGCGGTGACGAAACTGACGGTGAAGGACTTTCCCTGCTTTGTGGGAATTGATAGTCTCGGCAACGATATCTATGAAATGGAGGACGAGGAATGACAGTCTATGATGATGCGCTGAAGCTGCACGAGGAAAACAGAGGAAAACTTGCGGCAATGTCCAAAGTGCCGCTGAATGATGCGAGGGATCTCTCCCTTGCCTATACCCCCGGGGTTGCCCAGCCCTGTATTGAAATTCATAAAGACCCGGAAAACTCCTACCGGTATACCTCAAGATGGAATACCGTCGCAGTGGTGACCGACGGTACGGCGGTGCTTGGCCTTGGCGATATCGGCCCGGCGGCCGCGCTTCCCGTCATGGAGGGCAAGGCGCTTTTGATGAAGAAATTCGGCAATCTCGATGCCTGGCCGATCTGTCTTGATACGAAGGATCCCGATGAGATCGTATCCATTGTCAAGGCGATGTCACCGGGATTCGGAGCCGTGAACCTTGAGGATATCAGCGCGCCCCGCTGTGTGGAAATCGAGCGGCGGCTGATTGAAGAGTGCGGTATTCCCGTCTTTCATGATGATCAGCACGGCACCGCGATCGTGGTGACCGCCGCATTGATCAACTGCCTGCGTCTGATTGACCGTTCCCCGGAGGATCTCAAAGTCGTGGTGTCGGGGGCCGGAGCTGCGGGAAGTTCGATTGCACGCATGCTGTATGCTCTGGGATTCCGGCGCATCTACGTCTTTGATTCGAGAGGTCTTGTGGGAAGAAAGACACTGAAAAATCCCACCCCGCTCAAGGCAGAGCTGTTTGAATTCACCAATCCCGATGATCAGGAATACGCTTCCCTGGCGGAAGGGCTTAAAGGTGCGGATGTCTTCATCGGCGTCAGTGCTCCCAATCTCGTCACTGAGGAGATGATCGCTTCGATGAACGAGAAGAACATCGTCTTCCCGATGGCCAATCCCGAACCGGAGATCACCTATGACAAATGCATCAGGGCCGGCGCATATATTGTGGGCACCGGCCGCAGCGACTATCCCAACCAGGTCAACAATCTGCTTGCCTTCCCGGGTATCTTCCGGGGTGCGCTCGATGCGCGGGCGACAAGAATCTCCGAGAAAATGAAAATGGCCGCCGCAGAGGCCATCGCATCTCTGATTTCGCCGGAAGAGCTCCGGCGGGATTATGTCATCGTCTCCCCGTTTGATGAACGGGTGGTATCCGCTGTCGCAAAAGCAGTCGGAAAGACGGCAGAAGAAGAGGGCTATATCCGCCCCTGATCACTTCGTGTAAATCCGAATCAGAAATTCAGCGGTGACGGACATCGAAGCGATGTCACGGAGCCGCTGTTTTCCTTTTTCGCCGGTGCGGTAATAGTAGGGGGTCATGAGAAAGAGATTCCAAAGCATTTCATTTTCCAGGGAAAACGGCGCGCTGATCACTTCTTCTCTGACCATGGACAGGGAAGAAAAACGCTGTTCTGTTTCGTTGTCATACACCGTATCATACAGCACATCCTTAAGCTCTCTGAGGTGCCTTCTGCCCGGGGAAACAAAGACGAAGATGCCGTCGTCTTTGAGGATGCGCTGAATCTCCGCTTCCGAGCAGGGCGCAAAGCAGGTGAGCACGGCATCGGCACAGGCATCGAATACGGGCAGATCAAAGATCGAAGCCACAATATACCGGGTCGACCTGTCGTGTTTTGAAGCATAGGTGATCATCTCCTTGGAAAGATCAAACCCGTATTTTTCCTTCTGGGGCATGGCAGAGGTGTAATAGCCTTCCCCGCAGCCAAGATCGAGAAATACGCCGTCTTTCTTTGAAAGCACACCTTCGAGATACTCTCTTAAAAACCGGTAGCTTCCGGTATTCAGAAAGGCGGTGCGGGCTTTTCGCATCTCCCTGTTGTCGCCGTGGGAGGAAGAGGAGGAGGGGAAGAGATTGACATAGCCGCTTTTGGCAAAGTCAAAGGTATGGCGGTTTTCACAGACCAGAGAATTCTCTTTTCTTACCAGCGGTTTTCCGCATACGGGACATTTCAGATTCATGACAATATCTTACACAAGAAATGCGTCTTTATCTATTGACTGGCGGTCAGTCAATAGATATATTTGAAACGGAGGTCAGGCAGATGAAAGAAACCAAAGATACTGAAATCCGGCGCAGCGAATTTGTGGACGCTGCCGAAAAGCTGTTCAAGGAAAACGGAATTGTGGATACGACGATCAATGCGATTGTGAAGGAAATGGATGTGGCGAAAGGGCTGTTCTATTATTACTTCAATTCCAAGGATGATGTGATCGAGGCCATTTCGGAGAAATACAACAACGATTTCCGCCAGGCGATCGCGCGAAGCCTTGATCCCAGCGAGGATTACGATGAACGCCTTCAGGGCTTCATCAACAGCACCATTGAAAGCTTCAAGGTGATGTGGGACAATTTTCACGGAGTCAACGAAAACATTGATCTCACAATTCTCTCTTCTCGTTCTTTGGATGAGGCTAAGGAGACCGCAGCGAAACAGCTTCGTGAACTGTTTGAAGAGGGCAATCAGCTCAACCGCACCCATGTGCCGAATCCCGAGTATTTTGCCCAGCTGCTTGTGAGCGGAATGGCAGATCTCGCAAGCCGCACCGAGGCGGATATCCAGGAGATTTACCGAATTATCGAAGATATGATCAGAAAGGCAGGAAAGTAAAAATGGCAGATGAATTCACCAAACTGAAAAATGAGCTTCAGAAGCAGGCGGAAGCCTGGCTCAAAAATGTCGATGTCCAGTCCGATAAGGTTGTGAAGTTTGTCAACGACAGCACCAAAGACTTTCAGACGACCTTGAAAAACGAGCGGAAGAAGATGGAACTCCGCTCTGAGATCGGAGAGCACAGAAGGGCACTGAACCGTGCGTATACAAGACTTGGCGAGGCGTATTACGATTCACAGACTTCGAGAAACCGCGAAATGAGCGATGTGAGCGATATCATGGTGATTGTTCAGAACAACCGCCGTCTGATCGAGCTTCTGGAAGGCCAGCTTGCCGATCTTGAAAAGTCAGGACAGTAAAGAAGAAGTCAGTCAACAGGATCACGTATCCTGTTTTCTGTTTTTTTCAGACAGGATACAGATTGGGTTTTCGTTCAGGGTTGTTGTAGAATAATGGCGTATGAGAATGTTTATCCCCCATCTGACAAAGAAGATGACCCTGATGCACAGGGATGTAAAGGTGCTCAGCGGCGATTACGATACCTATACGCACGGATTCCGAAGGGTAAGAACGGTACATAATCCGCGTCATATCCCGATCGGAGTCAGTGAAGACACCATGGATACCGATGTTAAAAGCCTGAATTACTGGCTGTTCTGGCGGGGTATCCCGGATTACCGGGTTGATGTCGAACGGCTCAAGCGCCGGTTTGAAGTGGATGATGCGAAGGACCTCCTCGAGATGGAATACGCGCTTTCGGTATCGGATAACTACTGGCTGTGCCCGGAAAATGAAGAACACCGCTATAAGCGCCTGAACTTTTTTTCGCGCCCGTTTGACCATGAGGGATTTGCAAAGGCGATGTTTCGAAGCGATCACTACGATCCCCCGAAAACCGCATGGCATACCCCCGACAACACGCTGTGCGGATATCACCGCAAGGCCTGGATGAGGAAATCGGACGGGCTCGAGCTCTACAAGGGAAGCACCGGCTTTCATCAGCAGGAATGCATCAATGAATGGCTGGCTTCGGAAATTGCAATGCGTCTTGGCATGCATGCGGTGAAATATGAAGTGAAGACCTATGAACATCAGCTGGTCAGCACCTGTTATAACTTTCTGGATGAACACAGTGATCTTGTCACAGCGGAGAATGTGCTTAAGACCGTTAATCCGGGGAAAAAGGAGTTCTGGATTGATATCTTCATCGATATTCTGGAAAGTCATGGAATCAGTGATGCCTCGGACCGCCTCGATGAGCAGATTATCCTTGACTACCTGATGATGAATACTGACCGTCATCTGCAGAACCACGGCATCATTGTGGACGCCGATACCTGTGAGTGGCTTTCCATGGCTCCGATTTTCGATACCGGAACCGGGCTTGGCTGCTTTGTCAAAACCCCGGAACTCAAGGATTATGAAAAACGGCGTACCTGTAAATTCCTCAATGCGAAACATTTCAGTCATGAGGATTTGCTGAGTCTGTGTGCTTCGTTGAATCGTTTTGATTTCTCGGTACTTTCCGACATGCCGCAGCTGTTTCTCGATAAAATGGTTCGCTATCAGGATCAGACCGGCATTCCCAATGAGCGGATCGAAGCTCTCGCAACTCTGCTTCAAAGACGAATCATCCGTATCCAGAGACATCAGTTGGGGATGGATTCCTCCAGTTTCTGAGGGGTTTAAACCAATATCGCACGGTGTCACGATCCTATGATCCCCGTAATTTACAGGGGATGATCACTTGCTGAAATAAAAATGAGGAAGCTGCCGATCAGGTTAATTACGAACATGCAGGATTCCTCATTTTTTACTTGCTTTTTTATGGCCGATCTTCCGCTCTCCTCTTTAAGCAGGGAAAACGCCGTTTCTTCAGTTCAAAACCTCCAGGTATTTTTCCGGATCCCTTTGGCAGTCTTCCCTCAGCTTCTGTATCTCTTCGAGGGAGTAGGCCGGCACAATGCTGTGAATGACCTGATCGGAGCAGTTATTCTGAATCATGCGGATCACGATCTGTCTGCTGCTTTCTTCTATTCCTTCAGCTTTGCCAATTCTGAAACCTTCAGCTTTGCCTTTTATGATGCCTTCTTTGATACCTTCAGCTTTTCCCTGGTCGAAAAAGGACTTTGCAAACTTCTCCTCATCAAACTCAGAGAGTATCATATCATCCAGCTCCTTTCCAGATCATGTGTTTTTCTCTGCTTAAGCCTTATCCATCCATCGGGAGTATTCTGTACGGCTGGGATCTGCCATTCTCCGTTCAGGAAAGGCAGGCTTCCGATTCTTCAGTTCAATAATTCCGGTAGTTTTCCGGATGATTCTGGAGGTCCTCTCTCTGCGT
>JAFWCM010000302.1 GCA_017536885.1 Solobacterium sp. | reverse complement strand
TTTCTTGAACTGGTGGGCATGGACAGAGAACATGCGATGAAATGGTTCGAGAAAGGACAGTTTGAGAGAATTCATCCGGATGATGCGGGCCGGGTGATGAAAGTCAGTGAGGATTTCATCCATCATTGCGGCGTCTACGATGTCGTGTTCCGCAGCCGCCATGAGGACGGATATCATTTCATCCATGCCATGGGAAAATGGCAGATCATGGAAGACGGCACCGAGCTGGCATTGCTTTCCTATGCGGATGTCTCCCGCAGCACGGAGTATATCTCCACGCTGGAAGAGCGCTATCGTCTTTTCCGGAAAGATCTGTTCTATACCGACCCCCTCACCGAACTGCCGAATCTGAATTACTACCGGCAGTTTGCGGAAGAGAAGATTCATGCCATACGGGTGGGGAGAAGAGAACCGATGGTGGTGTATTTTGATATCTGCTCGATGAAGTCCTACAACAATCAGTACGGAATCGCAAAAGGCGATGAGTTATTGCATCTCCTGGCCCGGATTCTGAAGGAAACGTTTCCCAAAGCCCTGGTTGTCAGAGGAGCCGATGATCACTTCATCCTGACAGACGGGTTTGAAGGCATGTCGGTTCTTAACGGAAAGATCCTGGCCGCCGACCGCAGATTCCGCAAGGAAGCCCATGGAAACACCACCGGCATCCAGGCGGGCATCAGCTTTATCAAGGCCGACGAAACAGCCACGGATGCCCTGGATCACGCCAGAACTGCGATCCGCAGCATCTCGCAGAACATGAACGAAACCTTCAGCTATTATTCCGGGAGCCAGAGCGAAGTGTTCCGCAAGGAGCGCTATATCATCGAACACTTTGAACAGGCGATGAGTGAGGGATGGATCCAGGTGTATTATCAGGCGATCATCCGGGTAAAGACCGGCAAGGTTTCCTCTCTGGAGGGATTGGCAAGATGGATCGATCCCGAGCAGGGAATGCTCTCACCGGGCGAGTTCATCCCGGTGCTGGAGAAATATCACATGCTCAACCGCCTTGATCTCTATATAGCCGAACAGGTCTGCAAGGAAATTCCGAAGCGCGTGGAAGCGGGGTTCCCGCTGGTTCCCGTCTCGGTGAACTTCTCCGCGCAGGATTTCGATTACGCCGATATACCCTCCGAGCTCGACCGGATTTACCGCACCTATTTCCCGGAGGATCAGTCGAAGACAAGATTTCTGATCGTCGAGATCACGGAACAGGATATGGTAAAGGCAGAAGCCTTCTTCGCTTCCCAGCTGGAAGCGCTGAGGAATCTCGGCTTCCGGATCTGGCTCGATGACTTCGGAAGCGCCTACTCCTCATTGAACGCGTTCAGCCGGTTTGATGTGAATCTCATCAAATTCGACATGGATCTGCTGCGGCATATCGATGATCCTTCCGGGGTGAACCGGAAGATTCTGAGAGCAATGACCGCAATTGCCGCGGAGCTTGGCATCGATACCCTGGCGGAGGGCATGGAGACCGAAGAGCAGAAGAACTTCCTGAAGGAGATCGGATGCGATCTCGCCCAGGGGTATCTCTTTCACAAACCGGAATCGCTGGAAGGAATCGTGGAGCGGATCGGCTCCGGAGAAAACGCGCGAGAGTGCGAGACGCCGGAAGAAAGAGCCGCGCTGGAAAAATCAAAAGGATAATCATTCAAAATACAGAAAAGACGCCGGAGCTTCAGTGCCCGGCGTCTTTGTTTACCTGACATACGATTTCAAGTTCTCTGCGGAAATCCTTCCTGAGATCGGTTCTGCCGCGGTTGAGACACCACAGAATACCGTGTCCGAAGCACAGGGACACACAACTGAGATAGAGAGACCGCGGATCGGCGGGATTTTGAATCTGACCGTTTTTCTGGGCTTTTTCAAACAGCTGCGTCATCAGTTCCGTCAGAGATTCCTCAATCTTGAAGGTGCCGATCTCCTTGTTGAGATTGGCGACGTACAGCTGAGAGTACATATTGACGCCGAATTCCAGAGAGTGATCAAGGATCGTATCGAAGACAAGGACAATTCTCTGCCAGTAGTCATCGTTGGCCGACTGGGCGAGAATCTCTTCCGAAAAGCGGGAGAGGATATAAGAGTAAAAAATCGACAGGAGTTCATCCTTGGAACTGAAATAATGATAGAAGGTCGGCTTGGAGATTCCGCAGGCATCGCAGATATCATTGACCTTGACCGCATTGTATCCGTTTTCCTGAAACAGGCGGTAGCTCGTTTCCAGAATGCGGCCGCTGAGTTCTTTTTTTCGATCCGTATCAGACATGGCATTCATTTTATCATAATTTGAACCGTATCTGTGTTCCGCAAATAGTGCGGAATTCGGACGCTTTTGTGATCGGGGAAAGTGCCGCAGAAAAAGACAGCGGATCCTTCTGCGCATGCATGCGTCATGCGGGCAGGCTTGCAAGGGCGGAAGCGGCAAATCGCAGAAACAGGTTCAGGTCAAGCGGGGAAGCGGAATCCGAAGGCGGCTGATTATGCCGGATGGGCGTGAAAACAGTCCCATTTCGGGCTATATTCGGGTATGATTACGTAGATGGATTCGATTGTCAGACTGGAAAACCTGTATAAGACCTACGGAAGCGGAGACACGGCTGTTTCTGCGCTTTCAGGTGTTTCGTTTGATATCAAACGGGGCGAGATGATTGTCATTCTCGGAAGCAGCGGCAGCGGGAAATCCACCCTTCTGAACATGATCGGAGGAATGGATGTGCCGGATGAGGGCAGCGTTTTTTTCGAAGGCAAACGAATCGATGAGCGGGGAGAGAAGAGTCTGTGTGAGTATCGCCGCAAAAAAGTCGGGTTTGTCTTTCAGTCATTTAATCTGATCTCGGAGCTTACGGCGCTGGAAAATGTGCGGTTGACCGCCTCTGACGCAAGACGGGCGGAGGAAGCGTTGGCGATGGTCGGACTCGAGGACAGGAAAAACAGTTACCCCTCGATGCTTTCCGGCGGCCAGCAGCAGCGTGTTTCCATCGCGCGTGCCCTGGCGAAGAATTCGAAGATACTTCTCTGTGATGAGCCGACCGGAGCGCTGGATTACGAGACCGGAAAACAGATCCTGACGGTGCTGGAAATTCTCTGCCGCAAAGGACATCAGACGGTTGTGATTGTGAGCCATACCCAGGAAATCGGCCGGATGGCAGACCGCGTCATCCGCATGAGGAACGGAAAAATCATAGATATGAAGAAAAATACGAGGCCGCAGAGCGCAAGGGAAATTGAATGGTGAGAGCAGTTCTATGTTGAAAGCTGTTCTGAAGAAATACTGGAAACTCCTTCTTTCCGCGGCGGTGATCACAGCACTCGGCACGGGAATTCTGACCGGTCTTACCGGTTCTT
>JAFWCM010000301.1 GCA_017536885.1 Solobacterium sp. | reverse complement strand
TCACGCCGGAAGAACCGGCGGAGCCGGCGGCGCGAGATTCTGAGTGATGGATACCCATGGGTATCCATCACTCAGAATCAATACGCATTTCACTCTGACCAAAGTTATTGTCTACAACCCCAAAATAAATGTCCTTGACATCGGGTACACATCACTTGATCCTGGGTCTTCAAATTCTTTGGGGGACTAAAAACAGAGACACATGGATGTTTATCATAAACTCAACACCAATTGCCTCTGTTCTTGTATTTTTCCTGTCATTTGATTACCACGTCAAAAGAGAGGAGAATACATGGATCAGAATAACACAGATCACAATGCGGTGCTGAATCTTGCGGATGATTCCGTTGAAGTGATCAGCGTTGATTCTTTTCCGGACAAACTGATTGTTCATGTCCGGAAAAAGCAAAGAATCTGCTATTGCAATGACTGCCGGAACGAACCGGGCCGTTTTGGTCAGAGCGATTCGTACAGGGGATGAAGCAGGTTCAGCAGTTCCTCCTGCGAGGCATTCTCTTTCTTCATATGGGAGGCGATCCGAACATACAGCTCTTCCTGTGCCGGATGCAGACAGGATGTCCCCTTCAGGGAATAGGACGCGCAGTCCGGACACTTCAGCACAGGAAGCTCCCTCTGAAGAAGCACATGATAATCCCCGGTATCGGTGATCACGCGTCCTGCAATATCCTCCCTTCGCAGGCAGTTCAGGAAAGCGTGGATCTCCGGATTGTCACGGCCTTCTTTTTTCATCCGGCAGAAATCCTTCATCGCCGAATAATACTCCCGCTCTTCTCCCCATCCTTCCCTGCGGGCGAGCTTTTCGAAATAGTATTCCGCTTCTGCATAATCTTCAATGGAAAGCGAAAGAAAGGCACCGATGCGCTCATTGGAATACTGATGACCCGGCATAATCCCTTTCAGTATCCCCATAACGGATTTGTCATGGGTATGTTCCCAGTGGCGAAGCAGAATCTGTACCCGCTTCACTTCTTCTTCCGTGAGAAACGGAAAGTGTTTGAAACTCGCAGAGGCACGGTTGACGGTCCGCTTCAGACGGACGTTTGCCCCGCTGAAATAATGCATCGGCCGAAAGCCCGGGATCACGATATGGCAGGCCGGAAATCCGAGGAAGGAAGAATCTCTGACAAGCGGTGAAACCCCCTCTTCCCAAAGCAGGCGGATCATCTCTTTCAGAAACGCGGGATTTCCGTTTCCCTGAAATCTCGTCCAGGGACGGTATTCCCAGTCCGGCTTCCTGTAAAACATCGATTCGGGGTATACGCCAGAGCCGATCCCCGAAACATTCAGACGGTTGGCATTGCAGGCAGAATCTTCCGCCTTGCCGCAGCAGCTGCTCTGTGCAAAATCGTACAGCTTCTTTCCCTGAGCCGCTTCGGTTAAGGTACGTTCCACCGCAACCGGAAAGGACGGATGGGAGCCAAAATCAATGCCGAAAGTACCGGTTTCGGGATTGTGGAAAACGGTCGCGACAACCGGCCATCCCTTTCCGAGCGAACCGTCAAGCACCCGTACCTTCATGCCGCTCTCGCGCAGTTCTCTGATCCGCTCAAAGAAGTCATATGGCTCAAGGGCGGAATCTGGAATTTCCGGGAGAACGATCTCTCCCTCCAGAACCCGAAACATCACTTCTCTTTCAAACAGTTCGGACAGGCCCTGCACCAGCGCTTCTTCCATCGTGTTGCCTGCGGCCATGCCGTTGGAGCCCGTGAACCGAAGCAGGATAAAGAACGGCACCTGAATCACGCGGTTGTTCGCCGGATCGGCGAAAGGCACCGTACCGACAACCGTCTGCCCGTTCTTTTCATAGCTGTAAAGCCGGCAGAGCGCCTTGCCGTCGGAGGCTTCATCCTCGCACTGAAGGGCAGACAGCATTGTCTCTGTAAAGGGATCCGGGTTTTTCAGCAGTTCTTCCAGCGGGATGACATTCTCATCCGGCGCTTCTTCAAATCCGAGTTCTCTGTATTTCTCAGAATCAAACAGCCGGTCGAATAACATGCCGTTTTCCATCCGCTCCATCAGTTCCCCGTATCCGCTGGCGGTACTGTAGAGATCGTCTGTTCCTTTTCCGTTGGTTCCGATATTGGTCGGATACAGGGTAATTCGGTTGGAATAAAACCCTTCCCTGCATTCTCCGGTCCATCGCAGCACCGGATAAACCCCGATCCGGCTGAGAATTCCCTGTACTTCATAAATGGTTTCTTCCGGAGTGCGCTCTTTATACTTCTGGTAATTATTCATATTTTTTCCGCCTCATAAAAAATGAGCGGCAGCTGCCGATGATGGCCTTCGCCGCTCATTCCGTTTTCACATCATTCTGAATGTTTCGGATTCCTTCCGGAAACCGCTGTTCTCTGAAAGATCAGATCTTGTCCTTGGCGTCTTTGACCAAGGTTGCGCAGTTGCCGGCCCCATTATCTTCTCCTTCAATATGGAGGGTCGATGCGACAGAGTTGAGCTCACCCAGACGTTTCATTCCTTCGGCAGCTCCCTTTCTGAGGGTCCGTTCCATTTTTTCAATGTATCTTTTTCCCTCAGCATCCATGACTAAACCGCCTTTTTCTCCATCCGGGTAATACGCACCGCCGGCTACCGAGCTGATGTCCTGCTCGGTCAGGTTTGCGTTTTCCTTTTTTACATCCTGTGCTGTGAGTTCATCATTTACTGCTTCAACCTTATTTTCTTCCAAATTTTCTCTCTACTTTGCCCTGAGGCTTGCTGCATTCTTCCCCGCAGATCCGAAGATTCCTTCTTTCTGCCGCAGCGATGTTCTTCAAGGCATGCACTTCTTCTCTGCAGGTTTTATCGTTTTCTGACTGGCCATCAGACACATACAGGTGAATAGTTTGACATTCATGCATGAGGAATCTTCTTCATAATCTTTCCCAAACAGGGAGATGATAAATACCTGCTGATCTGCTCATCATTTCTGAATCTGTATTCCTGCTCTGCCGGGAATAAAGGGAAATCATGTCTGGCTGTTCCGTGACAGATGCCTGTGATCTCTCTCTGAATGTTTCCGATGATTACAATCAGTCAGAAGAGTCTATGGTTTGGTTTGAGCATGAAAGTTTAAAAGGACGCCATACAGCGTCCTTTCTCATGCATGCGGGATCGGAATCCGGTCGGCTCCGATGAAAAATCTCTGATCCATTCAGTCTGCGGTCACTTCAGGGACTGAGCCGCAAGGCATATACCGTATCTTTTTCGGCGATCGGAATCTCATGAACTGACCGCAATGCTGTGGATTCCAATGACCGTGAAGAGACGAAGATTTCATGTAATTCCGCTTACTGTACGGTGAGTTTTGCGCCGTTGCTTTCAGCATGTTTCCCAAGCGCATCACTTACCACGCAGCGGAACAGATATCCGTTATTGGTCTTGCTGCCTTTGATCTCAAAATCCGCAGTCAGGGCGCTCGGGAATTTCGTCCCATTCAGATTGACCCAGTTGAGTCCGTTGTCTCTGGTTAACTGCCATTGATACTTCAGACCTGTTCCCGTTGCTGTGACATGGAACTGCGCAGTTTCTCCGATCATCACAACAGCATCACTCGGATGTGAAGTGATTTCCAAAGGAACCGAAGTCTCTACAGTCAGCTTCGCACTGTTGCTGGTAACTGTCTGTCCGGATTCATCACTTACGACACAGCGGAACAGATATCCGTTCACGGATTTACTGGCTTTGATTTCGAAATCGGCTGTCAGAGCACTCGGGAACTTTGTTTTATTCAGGGTCACCCAGTTAATGCCGTTGTCTCTGCTTAACTGCCATTGATACTTCAGACCTGTTCCGGCCGCGGTGACATGGAACTGCGCATTCTCTCCGGCTGCTGCTGTGGCATCACTTGGCTGTGAGGTGATTTCCAATGCGGACTGCAGTGTCAGCTTTGCGAAGCTGCTGGTAACTGTCTGTCCTGAGGCATCACTGACGATACAGCGGAACAGATATCCGTTCACATTCACACTGGCTTTGATTTCAAAATCCGGGGTCAGCGCACTGGGAAACTTTGTTTTGTTCAGGGTCACCCAGTTAATGCCGTTGTCTCTGCTTAACTGCCATTGATACTTCAGACCTTCACCCGTTGCGGTGACATGGAACTGCGCATTCTCTCCGGCTGCTGCTGCGGCATCACTTGGCTGTGAAATGATTTCCAATGCGGACTGCAGCGTCAGCTTTGCGCTATTGCTGGTAACTTCCTGTCCGTACTGATCACTGACGACACAGCGGAAGAGATATCCGTCAACATTCGCACTGGCTTTGATTTCAAAGTCCGGGGTCACAGCACTGGGGAACTTCGTTCTGCTCAGGTTCGCCCAGTTGAGGCCATTGTCCCTGCTTAACTGCCATTGATACTTCAAACCTTCACCCGTTGCGGTGACATGGAACTGCGCATTCTCTCCGGCTGCTGCTATGGCATCACTTGGCTGTGAAATGATTTCCAATGCGGATTGAAGCGTCAGCTTTGCACTATTGCTGGCAACTTCCTGTCCGTACTGATCACTGACAACACAGCGGAACAGATTTTCGTTATTATTCCTGCTGGCTTTGATCTCAAAGTCCGCAGTCAGAGCACTGGGGAATTTCGTTCCGCTCAGGGTCACCCAGTTGAGGCCGTTGTCTCTGCTTAACTGCCATTGATACTTCAGGCCTGTACCTGTTGCGGTGACATGGAACTGCGCATATTCTCCGGCAGCTGCTGTGACATCTTCTGGCTGCGAAGTGATTTCCAGGGGTGCTCCCAGAGTCAGCTTTGCACTGTCACTGGAAATTGAGTCTTTGTATGCATCGGTGACAACACAGCGGAACAGATTATTGTTATTGCCTGTACCGGCTTTGATTTCAAAATCCGCAGTCAGAGCACTCGGGAACTTCCTGCCGTTCAGATCTGCCCAGGTAAGGCCGTTGTCTTTGCTTAACTGCCATTGATAAGTCAGACCTGTTCCACTGGCCGCAACATGGAAATGGGCTGTTTCTCCGATGTTGACTCTGACATCTTCCGGCTGTTCGGTAATATGCACTTCTGCAACACGCACTGTACACGTATCTGTAAAGCCGCCGTCTTCTGTTGTTACCGTGATAACTGCAGTTCCGGGTGATACAGCAGTAACGTTTCCGTTATTTACTGACGCAACAGAAGGATTACTGCTGGTCCAGGAGACATTTTTATTCGCCGCATCCTGCGGAAGAACTTCCGCACTCAGCCGGATGCTCGAATTCAGCGCAGCGGTCACTTCTTTTTCACTGATCGTAACTCCCTTCACAGGAATCAGATAGATCATTGTTGCCTGATGAAGCGCATAATACTGGAAAACTTCCTGCCAGTCCTCCGGCGTTCCGTGATAGAGAATGGTGTAGTTTCCGTCTTTCTTCGCGATGGAGTTTCTGTCCACAGCGGTTAAGCTGTGAGGCAGTTCTATGGTTTCCAGTTCATCGCAGTCAACGAATGCACCGTCCGGCAGTTCTTTAATGCCTTCTTCGATCACCACGGTTTTAAGACCGCTTCCGGAAAATGCACCTGTTCCGATCTTTTCTGCCGCTCCGGGAATCGTAATACTCGTCAGTTCCTTACAGTCAAAGAATGCTTCCCGGTAGATTTCGGTTACGCTTGCGGGAATGAAACTTGTTCCGATTCCCTGAATCAGTCGGTTCTCCGCGGTTTCAATAATCGCATTGCAGTTGTCTCTGCTGTCATACACCGGATTTGCGGGATCTACCGTGAGGCTTCTGAGATTTTTACAGCCGGAAAACAGGTGATATCTCAGAACATACGGACTGATGGTTCCGAGGGACGAAACGTTTGCAGGAAGATGGAATTCCGTAAGGCTTTCACAATCCCGAAACGCTTCTTCTCCGATCGCTGTCACACTGTCGGGAATCCTGATTTTTGCAAGTTTCACGCAGTTATAGAAAGCCTGCGGGCTGATTGTGATCAGACTTTCCGGAAGAGAAATCCTGGTCAGATTGATACATCCGCTGAACACAGCACTTCCAAGAACCGTGATACCTTCGGGAACGTCTGCGGATGTCAGATACATGCCAAGCCCCGATCCGCCTTCGAACTGCCAGATTCCATCTTCATCCTTCTCAACCGACGTACGGAACAGTCTTCTCAGGATGCCGGAATACCCAATGCGGATGTTTGCAGTGCTGTCTTTTCCTCCGACTGTTTTCAGTTTTTCACAGCCCAGGAAAGCACCGTATTCTACCGCACAGTTCTCTGCATTGATATCAAGACTCCTGAGATTTACGCAGCCGCAAAACGCTTCCGCTCCGATCTCAGTGATTCCGGCCGGAATCGTTACACCTGTGATTCTTATATTATCTCTGAATGCAGAGTCACAGATTCGGGTCACTGAATACCCCTCGATCTGTGAAGGGATCACAACCACAGAGTCATTACCGATATACCGGAGAAGATCTGCCGTGCCGTTGCTGTATACTTTCCATTCAAACCTGGTATCAACCGGGGAAGGCTTCGGATCATCCGGTTCAAGATATCTGATCGTGACATTGTCGATCGCTTCCGTGCCCCGGATCGCCTCCCAGTCTGATTTCGAACCGTGGTAGGTGATGGTGAGATCCGGTATCCAGGAACTGACCGCACCATAACCGACACTTGTTACACTCTTCGGAATGTCAAGTGTCCGCAATGATTCACAGTCAGAAAAAGTGCGGTCAGGGATTGCCGTTATGCCGTCTTCGATTACCACATTCCTCAGACCGCTGGATTCGAATACGGACATCCCCATGGTTTTCACAGTCGCGGGGATCACGATCGACTGCAATCCGATACATTCGCGGAATGCTTCCGAATGCAGAGCCGTTACGCTGGCAGGAATAACAGACGTGCTGATTCCTGCAATCATGGTATTGCCTGCGGTTTCTATAAGCGCATTGCAGTTCTCCCTGCTGTCATACACCGGATTGGCAGGATCTACCGTGAGGCTGACAAGATTCCGGCAGCCCTCAAACAGTTTATACTTCAGCGTAAACGGATCAACCGATCCAATGGATGTAACGCCGGCAGGAATATGAATTCCGGTAAGGTGATCACAATACCGGAACGCTCCTTCTCCGATGCTTTCCACACTGTTCGGAATCCTGATCTGTGTCAGACTGTGACAGTAATGAAAAGCGAACATCCCGATGGATGTGACACTGTCCGGAATTGTAATCTCGGACAGATTCAGACATCCTTCAAATGCACTGGCTTCCAGAGCAGTGATATTGGAGGGAAGAGAAACCGATGTAATATGCCGGCCAAGATGAGGGCCGTTCTCGAATTCCCATACATCTTCCTCTATATACACATTCACATTCTCCCGAAACATTCTTCCCAGCGGGCCTGTAAACCCCAGGCGAATGTTCGCATCACTGTCAATACCTCCGACCGTAGTCAGTTTGGAACAGCCCTCAAATGCTCTGTTTCCGATCGATGCAACATTTGCATGGAAATCCACTCGCTGAAGATTCGTACATCCGCTGAATGCACGATAATCAATTTTTGTAACTCCGGCAGGAATCGTTACACCTGTGAGTCCCGTATTATTTTCAAATGCATATTCCCGAATGCATGAAACTGTTTTTCCGTTGATCTCAGCGGGAATCTCAGCCACTGCACCCTGACCTATATATCTGATCAGTTCTGCTTTTCCGTTGCTGTATAGCTTCCATTCAAAATTTTCATCCGTGTAATCGGAAACAGCATCTATGATGCCTGTCACTTCGGAATCCCGTTCTTGGTCGATCCCTGATGCTTCCTGTGCAGAAGCTTCACTCTCTTCTTCCGTGTGCCGCTCTTCCGGATCTGATTCCTCATTCACCGGTTCCCCGGAATCCATCTCTTCTTCGGCTTCAGGAATTTCCGTTTCTTCTGACGAAGCCGGTTCCTTCTCCTGCGTCAGATCCCCCGCTTTCGGATCCTCTTCCTCTTCTTTTTCCTGTGATTCCATTTCTTCTGTTTCTTTGTCAGCCGGTTCATTGATCTCTTCCTCTGAGCCGGAGAGATCCGATTCTTCGGCAAATACAGAAACAGACGGGACACTGAAACACATGACAATACTCAACAATACGGTCAGGATTTTTTTCATCACCCATTCTCCTCTCCCACAGAATGAAACAGAACCCAAATAAACAGGAACACAATCACCTCAGGAAATCTGTGCATCTGCCTGTTTTATGAAGTCTGATATTCTGTGCCACCGAATCCATTCGGTTGATATTTATATAATTATTATATTTGATTTCAGAAACCGCATCACCACATCTGTTCCGTATTCATATCTCATTTTGGCTGCCAAACCATCTACCGACATCCTGAGATCGGTATAGCCGCAGAACAGGCATATATCTTTGCCGGGTGGTATATGTGTCAGGTCAGGAAGATCATTTTCATGCATGTCATCATTATGACACATCGATAAATCCGGTGTGTTTCTATTGGATCACTGTTGGTATGGATATATGTTGGCTATTAAACTGTTATGTTTGAGCAGACAGGGAAACGAAAAAACAAGAAAATGTATACCGAAAAAAATGCGGCATTTCTCTGACAATTGCCGCAGACACGCATATAAAATGCAAAAAAAAAGGAATCACCGATTCCCTTGATCTTTGAGTGGAGCTAAGGAGGATCGAACTCCTGACCCCCTGCTTGCAAAGCAGGTGCTCTCCCAGCTGAGCTATAACCCCATGTATATGTAATCTGACAGAAAGATGGTGGGCCTGAATGGACTTGAACCAACGACCTCACCCTTATCAGGGGTGCGCTCTAACCACCTGAGCTACAGGCCCATCCTTCTTCAGATGCCTAGTCATAATACCGCGCACTCCTCCCTCTGTCAACAACAAATTTCAAAAATTTTGCAAAAGTTTTTCTGCAGGCAGAATTCTTCAGTTTACGCGCCGGGGCGGTTCGTGTAGAATGTGTTACCGGAGAACAAAGATATGGAAAGTTTTATTGCATGGTTTATGTCGACGATCGGAAAGTTCATCTCTCCGGAACTGTCGGTGTTTCTTGTAAGCATGGTTCCTCTGATTGAGGAAAGAGGGGGATTGCTTCTGGCGAGTATGCTCGGAATACCGATGTGGAAAGCAGTTGTGATCTGTGTTCTCGGAAATATACTTCCGATTCCGTTTATTCTTCTGTTTATCAAAAAGATCTTTCACTGGATGGCGGATCACCACATGTCCAGGGTTGTGGAGAAGATGGAAGACAAAGCGGCGAAAAACAAACCGAAGATCGATAAATACGGATTCTGGGGACTTACACTCTTTGTGGGAATCCCGCTTCCCGGAACCGGTGCCTGGACAGGATCGCTTGTTGCGGCGTTGTTCGACATGGATCTGAAAAAAGCGAGTCTGTCGATTCTGCTCGGAATCTTCCTGGCCGCGGTGATTATGACCATTGTGTCATATGGTGCTCTGGGAAGTTTGTTCTGATGAGATGCCTGCGGGTATCTTTTTTTAATAAATCTGCTTTTGCAGAAGTGTGATGAATTAACCTACTCATCATACCCTGATGCATCTTCTTTTGTCTTATCACATTTATAAAAATCTCTGTATTTAAGGGACGCTCTTGTCCGCAATGCACGTTCCAGAAATAGATCG
>JAFWCM010000042.1 GCA_017536885.1 Solobacterium sp. | reverse complement strand
CCTGAGGCGGAAGCCTCGCTGCTCGGCAATATCATGGTTTATTCGGGCTCGGCCCGGATCGCCGTGGAAGAAGGACTGGCGGAGTCTGATTTTTACAATGACAGCAACCGCCGGATTTTTCACGCGGTGTTAAGCCTGTACCGGGAAGGGATCGAAGTCGACCCCACCAGCATCGCGACCCGTCTCAAGGATCAGGGGGAACTCGAGCGTATCGGCGGAAACGCCTACCTGACCGCGCTCATGTCCTCCGCCGTCACCAGTGCCAACACCAAGACCTATGTTTCGATGATTCACGACAAGGCGGTGCAGAGAAATCTCATCGAAACCGCGCAGAAGATCGTCGAGATGGGACTGGCCGGTACTGAGGATATCAACACCTATCTCGATGAGGCAGAGCGCTCGGTGCTCAACATTTCCCGCAACCGGCGCACCACCGAATTCCGCGATACGCCGAGCCTCATGAATGAAGTGATCGACCAGATTCACCGCATGTCGGACAACCGCTCGGATGTGACGGGCGTAAAGACCGGCTTCCGCGATCTCGATCATCTGACCCACGGCTTTCAGCGCGGGGATCTGATCATCCTGGCGGCGCGTCCCTCGATGGGAAAAACCGCGGTGGCGCTGAATCTCGCGATGAATGTCGCTTCCTATCAGCCGAAGGAAGCGGTCGCGATCTTCTCGCTGGAAATGAGTGCGGAGTCGCTGGCAATGCGTCTTCTTTCGGCCCGCAGCCGGGTCGCCGGTGATGCGCTTCGAACCGGCCGGATCACTCAGAACGATGACTGGAACCGGATCAACGAAGCCAGCGATCAGCTCAAGAGCGCCAAGATCTACATTGACGACAAATCCGTGACCAAGACCGCGGAGATCTTTTCCAAATGCCGCAGGCTCAAAAGCGAACAGGGACTCTCCCTGATTCTGATCGACTATATTCAGCTGATCACCGGCAGCTCCAGCGGCCGCGGGGAATCCAGCCGCCAGCAGGAGGTATCGGAGATCTCCCGCAACCTCAAGGCCCTGGCAAGAGAACTGGACGTACCGGTCATCGCCCTTTCCCAGCTCAGCCGAAATGTGGAGAGCCGGGAAGACAAACGGCCGCAGCTTTCCGACCTGCGGGAATCGGGCGCGATCGAGCAGGACGCCGATATCGTCATGTTATTGTTCCGGAAGTCGTATTACAGCGAAGAAGCCAAGGAGGAAGCGGAGAAAACGGGAAGCGAGGAACTCGAGATCAATGTCGCCAAGCACAGAAACGGTGCCACCCGGCGCGTGTATCTCGCATTTGAACCGACGACCAATGCCCTGATGAGCATTGAGCGTCATGCGGAGTAAGTTATGAAACGGTTTCTGGTTC
Organism: Solobacterium sp.; assembly: GCA_017536885.1. GTDB lineage: Bacteria > Bacillota_I > Bacilli_A > Erysipelotrichales > Erysipelotrichaceae > Bulleidia. The sequence continues at coordinate 22,615 of JAFWCM010000042.1, read as the reverse complement.
TTCTCTTCTGCCTGTTTCTGGCTGTTCTCATCACCGTGGTACTGCCGCGGGTTTTCCCCATGCAGACCACGCCTTCCTACGCCCTGTCTTCTTACGGAGAGGGCAAATCCCTTCTCGAGCAGACGACGACCGGCATTTCGGGCGAGAGTCATGAGATCAACATGCTGTACAGCTCCGGCGAACTGATCGGCGTGCTCAGCGACAAATCCGCACTGAACCGCTTTCTCAGGGAGATCTACCGCAGCGAATTCGAAGCTGACTTTCCCGAATCCGAAGTGAGCCTCGGCACCGATGTCTATCTCACCAGCGAACAGACCTTTCTCAACTATGAAAACATCGATGAGAAGATCTTCAATTATCTGAAGGAGAACAACCTGTTCACCCTGAAGTGCACCGGCGTCGAATTCTCCGACGATAAAGGGGTGTATGCGGAAATCTACGTCCGCAATGAAGAGCTCTTCAACGAAGCGATGAACAGCTATATGCTGTGTTTTATCGATGCCGGTGAGCTGGCTGCCCTCAACCGCGGCGAGTCGGTGCCGCCGCTGAAGACCTACGGATCGAGATCGGTGGGCATCACGGTATCGCAGGCGATCACGATGAAGGAGGACTACATTGAGCCGGAAAAGATCATGACGGATTCCGCCCAGGTGCTCAATTACCTCGAGTACGGCGACAATACCGAACGGGAATACTACACCGTGAAGAAATACGACACCGTCGCCGGTGTCGGCTCCAAGAACTACGGTCTTTCCGCGACTCAGATCATGAACATCAACCGCGACAAGATCACATCCACCGACCAGATTCTTTCCGAAGGGGAGGAGCTGTGCGTGACGTATTTCACCTCGCCGATCGATATCATCGTGACCAAGGAAACGATGAAGAAGGAGCCGATCGTCGCCGAGACGATCTATCAGACCGACCCCAGCATCCGGGAAGGGGAGACCGTGCGCACCCAGGTGGGTGTCGACGGCTCGAAGAATTCCCTGTATACCGAGCGGTGGATCAACGGGGTGCTCGTCGGAGGAAGTCTTACCTCCTCGGTGGATACCCTGCAGGCAACCAATGAGATCATCTCGATCGGCACCCTGCAGATTCCCGGTGTGGGCACCGGTACCTTCCGCTGGCCGGTGGACAACCCGTTTGTCTCCTGCCACTGGGGCTGTTACTGGGGCCACCGCGCGATCGACGTGCAGAACGCTTACGATCACTACGGAAACATCTATGCGGCCGACCGCGGCGTCATCGAAGAGAACTCCTACAACGGCGTCAACGGCAACTATGTCATCATCGATCACCACAACGGATATGAAACCTATTACGGGCATATGAACATGCGCTCACCGCTCCAGGTCGGAGATATCGTCGACAAGGGAGATGTGATCGGACAGATCGGCATGACCGGTGCCGCAACCGGTCCCCACACGCATTTCTTCATCATGTATGATGGCGTGCGCCAGGATCCCTGCAATGGATTTCTGCCCTGTTAGCCTATGATGAAGTTCGCACTGCTGTGCTCCGGAAGCAAGGGCAACTGCTTCCTGCTTCAGGATGAGCACACCTCGATCCTGATCGACTGCGGAAATACCCGGCGCTATCTCTCCATGCGGCTGGAGGAACTCGGCGTCGCCGTAAGTGACATCGATGCGCTTCTGATCACCCATACCCATACCGACCACGTTTCCCAGCTGAAGATGTTTGCGAGTCTTCCGGCCTATGCCCCGTGCGATATCGGCCGGCCTTACACCCAGGTCGTTTCCGAGCAGCCGTTTCAGATCGAGCATCTGACGATTACCCCGCTCGCTTTGTCCCACGATGCGGAAAACACGACGGGATACATCATCGAAAGCTGGCAGGAGAAACTGGTTTATATCACGGATACCGGATATGTCAGAGACAGCTATCTGCCGTTAATCAAAGGGGCGGATTATATGATTCTCGAAAGCAATCACGATCCGGAGATGTTAATGAACACCGGGCGGCCTCTGTATCTGCGGATGCGGATTGCCGGGGACAGCGGCCATCTGTGCAATGAGGACTGCGCCGACATTCTGACGCGGACCGTGACCGCAAAGACAAAGATGATCGTGCTGGCCCATATCAGCGAAGAGGCCAATACGAGAGAGACTGCGCTTGAAGTCAGCAGAGAGCAGCTGCTTTCGCATCACGACCGGCGGAAGAACCTGCTGTTATGCGTGGCCGGGCAGAAAGAAATGCTTCTGGGAGGTGAATGGGGAGATGAAAAAATGGTGGGCGGCAGCTGCCGTACTGTTATTGGGCTGGATGATCTGGCTCACCGTCAGCCTTCTGAATCTTGAGAAAAAAGAACCGCCGGTCCAGGCGCCCTCTCCCGAAGAGAGCGAAGGGACAGGAGTTGTTCACAATACGATCGTCGGCTATACCACCGATATCACCAAGGTCGTCGCAAATGCCCGCCAGCATGTGGTCTCCGTGACCGGCCTGACCGAGGAGAGGGAAGTCATCGCCAGCGGCGTGATCTACGCCGTTAACGGCGATGATGTCTGGATTCTCTCCAGCAGTGAGGTACTGCGGGAGGATGCGGCCTATGTCGTGCGCTTTGACAACGGCATCACGGTCGATGCGGAACTGAAGGGATCGGATCCCCTGACGGATATTGCGATGTTTCTGACCCATCCCGACTTTGAGGTCAGGGCGATCGAACTTGGCACATCAGCCTCGCTGTCCCAGGGGGAATACGCCGTGGTACTCGGGGCGCGCAACCTTCATACCCAAAGCGGTCAGACCGGATTTGGCATCATCTCACTTCCGGGAATGTTTCACCGTCACAGCGAAAGCGGGGAAAAGGACTGGATCACGGAAACGATACTGACCGACATTCCGATGATCGAGGAAACCTCGGGCGGACCGTTAATCAACCTGAGCGGCCAGATGATCGGCATGATGTCCGCTTCCTTCTCTTCCAACTTCCGCGGGGTTTCGATGGCGGTGGGAATCTCCGATCTTCAATTGACCGCCGAACAGCTGCGGCGCACTTCGGAAGTCAGCCGCGGGTACCTCGGGGTGGTGACCAGGGACATCCGGGATCTTGAACTCTATCAGAAAAGCGCGATGAACATCTTGCTCGATACGATTGCGGGCCTGGTGGTGACCGAGGTGGCAGAGGGCTCTCCTGCCCAGGAAGCGGGCATCCAGCCCAATGATGTGCTTCTGTCCGCCGATGAAAAAGAGATCGTCTCAGAGGAGTTGTTCCGGCAGTATCTCTATGAGAAAAATCCCGGCGATTCGATCATGCTTTCCGTTCAGCGTCAGGGCGTCATCTCAAGTGTGACGGCGGAGCTCAGATGATCCGGATTCTCTCGGCCGGCAAAGTCAGGGATGCCTGGCTGCGCCAGGGCATTCAGGAATATGCAAAGCGCATTCAGCCGTATGAGGCGATCGAGCTCATCGAAGTCAAAGACGAAAAAGCCCCCGAATCCAACTCCGATGCGGAAAACGAAGCGGTGAAGGACATCGAGGCGGAGCGCATTCTGAAGCAGATCAAAGACGGGGATTACGTGATCCTCCTCGATCTTGCCGGCAGGCCGATCGATTCCGTCAGCCTTTCGAAAAAGATCGCCGCTGTGCACACCGCCGGAAAAAACCGGATCGACTTTGTGATCGGCGGGTCGCTCGGCGTCGGAAGATCCCTGCAGAAACGGGCGGATACTTCCTGGAAGCTCAGCGACAACACGTTCCCGCATCAGCTCTGCCGGCTGATCGTGCTGGAACAGATTTACCGGGCATTCCGGATTCTGAATCACGAACCATATCACAAGTAACCGAGCTGAAAGCGGTTACTTTTTTGGGTGAAAGCGCTTGCGGGATTGTTTTGCATATCGTAAAATGAGTTCATCAATCCACAGGAGGGTAAAAGGAATGAAACAGATTTCAGTAACAGTAGTTGATCCGGTTGGCTTACATGCACGTCCGGCTACCGTAGCAGTCAACGCTGCAAGCAAGTTCAAGAGCGAGGTCAAGGTTGCTTATAAGGGCCGCACTGTAAACATGAAGTCCATCATGGGCGTTATGTCCCTTGGTATCCCGACACAGTCTGAGATCACTGTTACATGTGACGGTGATGACGAAGAAGTCGCGATCAAGACAATTGAAGAAGTTCTTCGTGCTCAGAAAGTAATCGCTTGATTAACGGTTTACTGAAAGGAAGATGCTTAAGGGCATCTTCTGTTTTTTTCACCCGTACAGAAAAAAGAATAATTTTTAGGAAAGGAATGATGAATTATGTACATGGATGATTACAAGAGATGGCTCGAAGCGGATCTTCAGGATGTCGATCTGCGCACAGAACTTCTGAACATCAAGGACGATGAAGAAGCGATCAAGGAACGCTTCGCCGTCGCGCTTCAGTTCGGAACCGCGGGTCTGCGCGGAACGCTGGGCGCCGGCACCAACCGGATGAACATCTGGGTAGTCCGTCAGGCAACCCAGGGTGTCGCCGACTGGGTGAAGACCCAGGGCGGAACCCAGACCGTAGCGATCAGCTATGACAGCCGTCTCAAGGGCTGGAACTTCGCAAGAGATGCGGCAGGCGTTCTTGCGGCCAACGGAATCAATGTCCGCATTTACGACGAACTGATGCCCGTTCCGGCACTCAGCTTTGCGACAAGATACTATAAGTGCAACGCCGGCATCATGATCACAGCGAGCCACAACCCCGCCAAGTACAACGGCTTCAAGGCCTATGGCCCGGACGGATGCCAGATGACCGATGACGCCGCTGCCGTGGTATATGACAGCATTCAGAAGACCGATGTCCTGACCGGCGCGAAGTACATGAGCTTTGCGGAAGGCGTGGAAAAGGGTCTGATCCGCTTTGTCGAAAACGAATGCAAGGAAGCCCTCTATGAGGCGATCGAATCGCATCAGGTACGCCCGGGTCTCTGCAAGACCGCCGGCCTGAAGCTTGTTTACTCGCCGCTCAACGGAACCGGTCTTGTTCCGGTTACCCGTGTCCTCAAGGACATGGGAATCGATGACATCACGATCGTTCCCGAACAGGAATATCCCAACGGCTATTTCACCACCTGCCCGTATCCCAACCCGGAGATCTATGAAGCGATGAAGCTCGGCGTGGAACTCGCCAAGAAGGTCGGCGCCGATCTGATGCTGGCGACAGACCCGGATGCGGACCGTGTCGGTATCGCCATGAAGTGTCCCGACGGCAGCTATGAGCTCGTCAGCGGAAACGAAATGGGCGTTCTGCTTCTCGACTACATCTGCCAGGGCCGGATCGAAAAGGGCACCATGCCCGAAAAACCGGTGGCGGTGATGTCCATCGTCTCCACTCCGCTTGCGGCCAAGGTTGCCGAGCACTACGGCGTTGAGCTGCGCAAGGTGCTCACCGGCTTCAAGTGGATCGGTGATCAGATTGCCAACCTCGAGGCGGATGGTGAAGTCGACCGCTTCATCTTCGGATTCGAAGAGAGCTACGGATATCTTGCCGGACCGTATGTCCGTGACAAGGATGCGATTATCGGATCGATGCTGATCTGCGAAATGGCTGCGTACTACCGCTCCATCGGCTCCTCCATCAAGCAGCGCCTGGAAGAGATCTATGCCGAATACGGCCGCTATCTCAACATGGTCGACAGCTTCGAATTCCCGGGCCTTTCCGGCATGGACAAGATGAAGGGAATCATGGAAAAACTCCGCGAACAGGTTCCGGCCTCCTTCGCCGGCCGCAAGGTCGTCCGTGTTGTCGACTACAGCAAGCCGGAAGAGACCGGGCTCCCCAAGGCGAATGTTCTGATCTACACGCTCGAGGACGGCGCCAGCGTCGTTGTGCGTCCTTCCGGAACCGAGCCCAAGATCAAGACCTACTTCACCACCCTCGGCAAGGATCTTGAAGAGGCAAAGAAGGAAAAGGATGAGCTTGCGGACGCATGCAAGCCGATTCTCTCCTGATCGCCTGTCACTGAAAATTTCACCGAAGACAGCGCTCGCGGCAGACGCCGAAGGGCGCTGTTTTCTGTTATGATTTTTCTTGTATCGGGCAAGTAAAAAAACGGGGGAGGTCTTGGGTGAGAGAGCAGAGGATCATCAACGAATTCCATCAGGGCCAGTGCATTGATGCCTGGACGCTTTTCGGTGCGCATCCCGCTTTTGAAGGCGAGGAGGGCGTCCGCTTTACCGTCTACGCGCCGAATGCAAGGCATATCAGTGTGATCGGCTCCTTCAACGGCTGGGACGGGGGCAGAAACCCGATGGAGCGCACCGGGTTTTCGGGCGTGTGGTCGGTGTTTGTGCCCGGAGCGAAGCACCTTGATTCCTATCAGTACCGGATCGGATACGGCTTTGACAAAACCTGCGACAAATCCGACCCCTATGCCTTTTTCAGCGAACTGCGGCCAAAGCGGGCTTCCGTTGTCTATGACCTCTCGGAGCTTTCCTGGAGCGATGGGGAATGGATGCGGAGCCGGACGGTCGGAATGAACAAGCCGATCTCGGTCTATGAGGTGTATGCCGGAGGATGGAAGCGGAACGAAGACGGGCCGATGAGTTATGCCCGGCTTCAGGAACAGCTGATTCCGTATGTGAAGGAACACGGCTTTACCCATATCGAACTGATGCCGATCAACGAACATCCCTTTGACGGCAGCTGGGGCTATCAGGCATCGGGCTACTACAGCTGCACCAGCCGCTATGGCACGCCGAAGGAATTTGCGGCTTTTGTCAATGCCTGCCACAACGCCGGGATCGGCGTGATCCTCGATATGGTGCCGGTGCACTTTGTCAGGGATTCCTTCGGATTGATCCGCTTCGATGGCCAGCCGCTGTACGAATACGCCGCAAGTGAAGAAGCGGAGAGTCAATGGGGTACGCTGAACTTCAACCTGGCCAAGGATGAAGTGCGCTCGTTTCTGATCAGCGCCGCCGTCTTCTGGTGCCGGATCTACCATATCGACGGCATCCGCACCGATGCCGTCTCCAACATCATCTACCGGGGCGGCGATCCCGCCCGGGGCACCAATGAAAAGGCAATTCATTTCCTGCGGCGGATGAACTACTTCATCAAGAAGGAGTTCCCCGATGTGATGCTTGCGGCGGAGGATTCCAGCGCCTTTGTCAAAGTGACCGCACCGACAGCGGAAGGGGGTCTCGGCTTTGATTACAAGTGGGATCTCGGCTGGATGAACGATACCCTGAACTACTATGCAATCGATCCCCTCTACCGCTTTTATGAACATGGAAAGCTGACTTTTTCCATGGCCTATTTCTACAGCGAGAAGTTTGTTCTGCCGCTGAGCCACGATGAAAATGTCCACGGCAAGAAGACGATCATCGGCCGGATGTGGGGAAATGAGGAACAGCAGTTTGCCCAGGCGAGAAATCTCTACGCCTACATGTATGCCCATCCCGGCAAGAAGCTCAATTTCATGGGAAACGAAATCGCCTCCTTCCGCGAGTTTGACGAAGGGAAGGAACTCGACTGGTTTCTTCTCGAAGACCCGCGCCATCTGTCCTTTCTTCGCTTCTTCAAAGAGCTTAACCATCTCTACCTTACACACGGGGCACTCTTTGAGAAGGACTATGACTTCAGCGGCTTCCGCTGGGCCGACAGCGGCAACGCCAGGCAGTCGGTGTTCTCCTTTCTCAGGGAAGGGGAGAAGGAAATCCTGCTCTGTGTCATGAATCTCACCGATGCCGGGTATGAGAACTTTGAAGTGCCGGTCAGTGAAGCGGGGATGTGGAAAGAGATCCTGAATACCGATGAGAAACGCTACGGCGGCTCGGGCCGGATTAACCCCGTACCGCTGAGAGCCGGAAAGCGGAACGGACCGGGAAGTCTTGCCTGCTGTATTTCGATCCGCCTGGCTCCGTTTGCGGCAGTCTGGTTCACGGGTACGAAAAAACAGAAAAGTACCCGTAAAACGGTGAAATAAAACGGCGGAAATCAGGCTCCGCAGCCGTTTTCACGAGAGCCGGGCACAGTTTTATGGTATACTTACGCAAAACAGCGGCAGGATTTTCCTGCTGAGCCGGAGGAGTAGTTATGTTCAGGAATAAACAGGAATTCAAAAAGGAATTCACGCAGAAACTGATCGAAGCATATGGAACAACGGTTGAGGATACTCATCCTACCGAGAAGTATATGGTGCTCGGACAGATGGTCCGGGACTATGCCTCGGTGCACTGGAAAGACACCAAGGTGGCAATCAACCGTCAGAAGGCAAAACAGGTCTATTATTTTTCCATGGAGTTTCTGCTGGGAAGATCGCTTACGAGCAACCTTCAGAACCTCGGCATTTACGACATTGTCGTAAACGGCCTGGCGGATCTTGGCATTCACTATGAGAATCTCGCATCCATGGAGAGGGATGCGGGTCTTGGCAATGGCGGCCTGGGGCGTCTTGCGGCCTGTTTCATGGACAGCGCCGCCACCGAAAACCTGCCGGTCAACGGCAACTGCATCCGCTATCAGTGCGGATTGTTCCGCCAGCTGATTGACGAGGAAGGCAATCAGGTGGAAGTGCCCGATATGTGGATGCGCATCGGCAACCCCTGGGAAGTCAGAAAACCGAAGCACTCCGTGGATGTGAAGTTCTGGGGCAATGTGGAAGTCAACGGCGATGAGCACGGCAACCTGCACTTCAACCATGTCAATGCGGAACACATCCTTGCCGTTCCCTACGACATGCCGATGGTAGGTGCCAACACCAATATGACCAATACGCTTCGTCTCTGGTCGGCGGAAGCGGCAGACCGCTCCCCGGCATGGATGGACTATCGGAAATACCTGCAGGAAGTCAATGAGATCTGTCTCAATGTCTATCCCGATGACAGCACGGAAGAAGGAAAATACCTGCGTCTCAAACAGCAGTATTTCTTCGTGAGCGCCGGCATCGACTCGGTCGTCAAGGCACATCTGCACCAGTATGAATCCCTTGACAACCTCGGCGAAAAGGTTGCGATCCAGCTCAACGACACCCACCCGGTGCTCGCAATCCCCGAACTCATGCGGGTACTGATGGATGATTACGGATATCAGTGGGACAAGGCGCATGACATCACGATGTCCGTCATGTCCTATACCAACCACACGGTCATGAGCGAAGCGCTCGAGAGATGGCCGGTCGAGTACGTGCAGAAGCTTCTGCCGCGGATCTACATGATCATCGATGAGATCAACAGCCGCTACGGTCACTACATCTATGAGCGGTTCCCCCACGAAAGCGACCTCTGGTATGAAACCCGCATCATCGATAACGGCGTCATCCATATGGCACGTCTTGCGGTCATCATGTCGCACACCGTCAACGGCGTTGCGGAAATCCACAGCGGCCTTCTGACATCGGATCTCTTCCATGACTATGCACGCATGTGGCCGGACCGCTTCCAGAACAAGACCAACGGCATCACGCCGAGAAGATGGATGCTGTATTCCAACCCGCAGCTGCGCGACTTCATCTCAAAGACGATCGGCAGGGAATACGAAAAGGATTTCAGCAGGATCATCAAGCTCATGGACTATGTCGACGATCCCGAAGTGCAGCGCGGGTTCCTCGAAGTCAAGCAGGAGAGAAAGGAAATCCTCGCTTCCTACATCCGCCGGGCTACCGGCATCGAAGTGGACACCGCGTCCATCTTCGATTCCCAGGCAAAGCGTCTCCATGCCTATAAGCGGCAGCTGCTCAATATCATGCATGTCATCTATCTCTATCAGAGAATCAAGGATGACCCCAACTTCCGGATTTACCCGCAGACCTTCATATTCGCGGCCAAGGCGGCTCCGTCCTATAACTTCGCCAAGAAGGTCATCAAGCTGATCAACTGCGTGGCCAGGAAGGTCAACGCCGACCCGGATGTCAGGGGCATGATCAAGGTGGTATTCTTACCGAACTACAGCGTCACGATGTCCGAGTCACTGATGAACGGCTCCGATGTCAGTGAGCAGATCTCCACCGCCGGCAAGGAAGCCAGCGGCACCGGAAACATGAAGTTCATGATGAACGGCGCGATCACGCTCGGAACCCTGGATGGTGCGACGGTTGAAATCGACCGCCTTGTCGGCCGTGAAAATGATGTCATCTTCGGACTCACCGTTCCCGAGATGGAGTCGTTCCGCCGCTTCTACCGCGCGATCGATTACGTCAACGACGACAATCGGATCCGCCGCGTCATGAACATCTTCATCGACGGGACATGGAACGGCAATCATGATGACTTCCGTCCGATCTATGATGAGCTGATGATGAAGAACGACGAATACCTCGTTTTCGCGGATTTTGACTCCTATGTCAAGGCGCATGAGGAAATCGCCGCCCGCTATGCGGACCGCTCCGCATGGGCGAGAAGCTGCCTGATCAACATCGCCAAATCCGCCTATTTCTCCAGTGACCGCACGATCCGTCAGTACGGTTCCGAGATCTGGGACATAAAGCCTCTTAAACTTTGATAAGTACTTGTGGTAATATAGGGACGTTCAAACGGCGTCCCCTTTTTTGAGACGTTGGGAAACGGAGTACTCTTATGCCATCTATGGAAGCGTTTCTGGATGACTTCGGTCATGTTCAGGTCAATATATCAAGAAATTTCTTCAACGGACATACCGGCGGTTTTTATCTGACCGGAGAGGACGGCATGTACAGCGACTGCATCGTCCGGGGGATTGAGGAACACGAACGGGAAGTCCGCTATGATCTCACGATCCCGGCGGATTACCGGTTCGGGCTTCTGTATACCCTGCATGAATCGCACGGTCTTTCGGTTCCCCTCATGGTCCGCCACATTGTGCGCAAGCCGGAATTCGACCGGCAGTTCACCTATACCGGCGATGATCTCGGGGCAAGATACCACAGCACCTATACCGATTTTGCCCTCTGGGCACCGACCGCGTGCCATGTTTATCTGCGGCTTCTCGACCGCCGGAAGCGCACGGTTCTCTATGCCATGGTGCGCGGCGACAAGGGCGTCTTCCGGATCCGGGTTCAGGGTGACCTGCGCTCGTATCTCTATGTATACCTGGTGGAGAGAGACGGCATCACGGTCGAGACCACCGATCCCTACGGCCTGTCCTCCGATGCCAATTCCCGCCATTCAGCCGTCATCGATACCACCGTGATCGAAAGCATTCCCTGCAAGGATGTCTTTCCGGTCATGGACAGCTCCGTGGATGCGGTCATCTACGAATGTTCCGTCCGCGATATGACCAGCTCCGCCGATACCGGCACCAGCACCAACGGAACCTTCCTGGCTTTGGCGGAACACGGAACCACGTTCCGCGATCATCCCACGGGCCTGGATTACCTTGCCTCGCTGGGAGTGACGCATGTGCAGCTTCAGCCGGTCATGGACTTCATGACCGTGGATGAAAAACATCCTGCGCGCAATTATAACTGGGGCTATGATCCCTCGCAGTTCTTTGCCCTGGAAGGCAGTTTTGCCAGCGATCCGGAGAATCCCTACAGCCGGATGGTGGAATTCCGCAAACTTGTGTCGGCGTTCCACGACGCCGGGCTCAGGGTGACCCTCGACGTGGTGTTCAATCACATGTATGATGTCGCCCGCTCGGCCTTCGACAAGGTGCTTCCGTACTATTACTTCCGCTACAACGACAACGGCTGGCTCAGCAACGGCAGCTACTGCGGCAATGATCTCGACAGCCTGCGGCCGATGATGCGGAAACTCTACCTCGATGTGATCCGCACCTATATGAATCTCTATCACGTCGACGGCTTCCGCTTCGATCTCATGGGCATCCTCGATGTGGATACGATGAATGAGATCTACCGGACCGCCCGTTCGATCAAGCCGGATGTGCTGATCTACGGCGAAGGGTGGGATATGCCTACGGCCATCCCTTCGGATATCAAGGCGAGAATCTACAACCAGCACCGGATGCCGGGCATCGGCCACTTCAACGATACCTTCCGCGATATCATCAAGGGCCGCACCAGCGATGACAGCAAATATGACAGAGGCTATCTCACCGGCAATCTCGGCAGCGCCTTCGATACGTGCGGAGCGCTCACCGGCAACACGATGAAGGATCCCTACTTCCTTCGCTTCAACAATCCGATTCAGTCGATCAACGCCCTCGAAACCCACGACAACCTGACGGTCTGGGACAAGATGCACGCCTGCTGCGGCGATGAATCGCGCGAGGTGCGCCTGAAGCGGCAGAAGATGATGATCGCTGCGACCCTGGTCGCCCAGGGCATTCCCTTCTTCCATGCCGGCATGGAGTTCTGCGGAACCAAAAACGACAATTCCAACTCCTACAATGCCGGTGATTCGATCAACCAGATGAACTGGGAGCGGATGATATTCAACTATGACATGGTCGAATATACCCGGCGCATGATCGCCCTGCGCAAGGCATACCGGGCATTCCACATCGACTCCGGCGTGACGATTCAGAAGGCGGTTCACTTCTCCATCGGGGAGGGATCCACACTCACCTACGACATCGACTGCGTCGATTCCCGCTCTCATTCGCGGGCCGTCCGGGTGATCTTCAATCCGACGAAGGAAGAACGCTATTTCCGCTTCGATCAGGATTACCGGATCATCGCCGATGGAAACGGCTTTCCTCAGGAGGGGAAGCATTACGAATTCCATGTAAAACCACTTTCCTGCATTGTGCTTTCCAGAGAGATGGAGGCGGACTGATGTCCGCCTTTTCTCTGTTATAATGAAGTCCGTCAGGGAGGTTGCGATATGCGGAAAAAAGTGACCATATTCATGCTCGCCGTGCTCTGCGCGGTATGCCTCACTGTTCCGGCAAAAGCCGAGGACAGCAGCCCCGATTTTGACCAGTATCTCGAACAGGAATTCATCGAAACGATGGAATCCGATTATATGTCAATGCATTACCAGATCCGTGATTACCGGGCGCTGGGCATCGAAAAACCGGAACCCGTCTATGGGGCGGCTGATCTTGATTCCTTCCGGGAAGCTGCCGAAGCATATGATGAGACACTGAAGGAACTGCGGAGTTTTAACTATGAAAAACTGAGCCGGACCCAGCAGGTGGATTACGATGCCCTCGAGTTTTATTTTGAATGCGCACGTGATCTCAACAAATATCCGATGGTGTATGACTATTTCAATCCCAGTTATGGCGAGATCGATGATATTCTCACGAATTTCACGGAATTCATTTTCTATGAAAAACAGGATATCGATGATTATCTCGCCGTGCTCAAAAGTGTTCCGGACTATCTGGAAGAAGCTCTCGAGGTCACGAGAATTCAGGCGAAGAGCGGATTCTTCCTCAATGATGACATGCTCGATGACGCCGAGGAGATGATCCGTAATTACACCGCCAAGAAAGAGAACAACGAACTGATTGTCCTCTTTGATAAAAACATGGACAGCCTGCCGTTTATTTCCGCAGCGGAGAAGGCAGCGTACAAAAAGCGCAACCGTGAAATTGTTCTTTCCGATGTGATTCCGAGTTATGATCACGTCTTTGCGGAACTTGAGAAACTGCGCGGCAGCCGGAACTTTGAGGGCGGTCTTTATAATTACAAAAACGGCGGAAAGGAATACTACCGCGTGCTTGCCCGCTCCAAGACCAGCAGCACCATGCCGATCGAAGATCAGATCGAGATGCTGGGGGAGTATCTGATGGATCTGATTGACGAGTATGAGGAGCTCTACCTTGCCCATCCCGATATCGATGATCGGTTTATCGATGATGTCGTAAAATTCCGCAAGCCGGAGGAGATCATCGAATATCACAGAAAACATCTGGAAAACTATCCGGCCGGTCCCGAGGTTCAGTACAGGGTTGACTTCCTGGACGAGAGTCTTGCCAACAACTCGGTGGTTGGGTACTACATGATTCCGCCGGTGGATGATCTTGTGAACAATGCGATCAAGATCAACCCCCACCAGGCAGACGATTATAACGAACTCTTTTCCACGCTTGCCCATGAAGGGTTCCCCGGCCATCTGTATCAGAACACCTGGTATATGGCGCAGAATCCGGCAAAGATCCGTGCTGCCGATACGCTGATCGGCTATTCCGAAGGGTGGGGCATGTATGCCGAATCCTGTGCCTGGGAGTATGCGGGCCTCGATGAAGATGTGCAGAAACTCCATCAGATCTGGCTGGGTCTCTCCTATGCGGAAGAAGCGATGGTAGATCTCGCCGTCAATGGTCTTGGCTGGGACGAAGATGATCTCGCAAATTATGTCTACAACCTCGGCATGAATTCCGATTATGTTGTGGAACTCATCGATTATGTGATCGCGCGGCCGGGGATGATTCTTCCTTACGGATGCGGTCTGATGCGCTTCTGGAATCTCAGAAAGGAAGCGATGGAAAAACTCGGAGACAGATTTGATCTCCTCGCCTTTAACACCGTTCTTCTCAGCGGCGGCCCCCGCACCTTTGAAGCGGTGGAAAAAGACGTCGACCAATACATTCAGGAAACCCTGAACGGAAAGAAGGAACAGGGTTCTGAGGCAAAACCCGAAAGCGGAACTTCCGGCTCTGATAAACCGTCCGCAAAGCCGGCTTCTCCCTCCTCCACACCGCAGGCGCTCGAGCCTTCCGAAACCGGAAGGCCGCAGGCAAAGAGCACAAAGCTTCCCTTTGTGATCGGCACCGGCGTGTTTGTCCTTGCGGCAATCGGAGCGTGGTTTGTTCTTGCCTCTTCGAGAAAGAAGGATCCCTTTGATTAAACAACTATTCACAGCGCTGCTTGCCCTGATGCTTGTTTCGGGATGCGGCGCAAAGAAAACAGAGAACACGGATGCGGCGGGAATCCCGGCTGTGGTCTCTTCTTCCCAGACGGAAGAAAAGAGCGTTCCCGAGCTTCGCTATGGACTTCTGAAGAAGCTTTCCGAGCAGGTCGGCAAAGCCGTCAGCGGCGGAAACTGGGAGGAACTTTCCTCCCTGTTTTCCGATGGAAAGCGAAAGGAATACAGCGCGGATGCGCTGAAGAAGGCGTTTGCGGAAGTAAGCGGGGAAACCGTCCGCTTTGAAGAAGGATGCCCGGTTGCCGGCGAGGATGTGTCGGGAGGAATCGCACTTCTTGCGGGAGAGGCCGGAACGTATGAAGCGGCGTTTGTGTGCGATGACAATTATGCTCTGACTTCTCTTTCCTTTGCGAAACGTAACATGGAAGTGAACACCGAAAGCACGGACGAGTATGAGGAAACGGAAATTACCGCCGGCAATGCGCCGAAGATTCACGGCATCCTCACGCTTCCCAGAGAGGTGAGCGATGCGCCGGTTGCCGTTCTTCTTCCCGAAGAGATCGATGATGCGATGAATGAGTCGGGCTCGAATGCGGACTTCCGCAAAGACCTTGCGCATGGGCTTGCGGAAAACGGCATCGCCAGCGTCCGCTTCGACATGCGCTGCTATGAGGATCCGCTGGTAAGCAGCGTATTCGGAATTGATTTCGCGCGGATGATCGGACAGGATTTCGCCGCCGTCGTGCACAGCCTCGAACTGTATCCCGTCAACGCCGCGAAAATCATCTATGTCGGACACGGCGTCGGGGGAACGCTCGGCTATGCGGCGGTATCGCATCACTTCGAACTCGACGGCGGTCTCGTTCTTCTCAACAGCCCCTATACCGAAGACGGCGTTCATCTGTTTCAAAGAAGTGCCTGGCTCGAAGAAGAGGCAGCGGAAGAAGCCCTGAAACTCCTTGGGGAAGAAGAGACGGATTACTCCGCAGAGGCCGCCGGTTATCCTCTGTCCTGGTGGAAGAAATGGCAGAGCCTCGGTGCGCTGTATTATACCAGGCAGGTCGCGATTCCGATTCTGATCCTGCAGGCGGAAGATGACGGCATGATCTATTTCAAAAAGGATTACGAAAGCTGGAAGAGCCAGAAAGGCTCCAATGTCACGATGAAAAGCATTCCGAAACTGGGGCACGATCTCAAAAACGCGGAAGGAAAGTTCGAACCAACCGTGGCGGAAGACATCGCTGCCTGGGTGAGAGGGGAAGATATCAACAAGAAGAAAACCGGGACGGGAGGAAAATCATGATTCACAACGAATGGTATCCCTGGCTGAAGGAGGAATGGGATCAGCCCTATTTCAGGCAGCTGTCCGCATTTCTGAAGGTGCAGTATGCGAATAAGGAAATCTATCCGCCGCGCACGCAGGTGTTCTCCGCTTTTGAAGTGTGTGATCTGCCCGACATCCGGGTTGTGATCCTGGGACAGGATCCCTATCACGAGCCGCACCAGGCCCACGGCATGTGCTTCTCCGTCAACCCCGGTATCGAAATCCCGCCGAGTCTGCAGAACATCTATGCGGAACTGAAAACGGACTGCGGCTGCTATATTCCGAATAACGGATATCTTCTTCCCTGGGCAAAGCAGGGGGTATTTCTGCTCAATACCGTGATGACGGTGGAGCGGGGAAGAGCCAACAGCCATCAGGGACGGGGCTGGGAAACCTTCACGGATCATGTGATTCAGAAGATCAATGAAAAAGAGGATCCGGTCGCATTTCTTCTCTGGGGCAGAAATGCCCGCAGCAAGATTCCGATGATCGATGAATCAAAACATCTGGTTCTGGAAGCGGCGCATCCTTCCCCTCTGAGCGCATACCGGGGATTTTTCGGATGCCGGCATTTTTCAAGAGCCAACGCATTTCTGAAGTCGAACGGAAAGGAACCGGTGAACTGGCAGATCGAAAACCTATGAGATTCCTGACATACAGCGAAGCGATTGCTTACGCAGAAGAAAGAAAATCCATCGAAACCCGCTTTGAGGAATTCCGTGCTCTTATGGAAGAGATCGGAAATCCGCAGGGCGGTCTTACATGCATACATGTGGCAGGCACCAACGGCAAGGGAAGTACCTGCCGCTTTCTGTATGACATTCTGAAAACGAAATACAATACGGTTGCGCTTTACACTTCACCGCATCTCGAAAATCCAAGAGACAGGATACGGATCAACGACGAGTGGATTCCGGAAGCGAAGTTTCTTGAATACATGAATAAATACATCGATGAGATCGAGCGGTATGAAGTTTCCTTCGTGGCGATTTTCACGCTGTTCTTTTTTCTTTACTGCAGGGAGAAAAGACCTGACATCGCCGTGGTCGAAGTGTCGCTGGGCGGCCGGTGGGATACCACCAACGTCATCAGAGAACCGCTGCTTTCCGTGATCACCACGATTGACTTCGATCACATGAACTTCTTCGGCAATACCCTGCCCGAGATCGCCCGGGAAAAAGCCGGCATCATCAAACCCGGCTGCCCGGTGCTTCTCTGCAATATCCGCGAAGAGGCGATCGGCGTTCTCGAACAGAAAGCAAAGGAAGAACATGCGCCGCTGTATCACGTGCCAGAGTATGAAGACCGCCGCGGCGGCATCGTTCTCGACGGTGTGTTCTATGACATGCATGCAAGTTCCTATCAGCGGATGGATGCATGCTTTGCATTAACTGCCGCAAGGCTCTGCGGCATCGATATAACAACCGAAGCAGTCAGAGAAGCGGTGGCACATTCCTTCTGGCCGGGCCGCTTTGAAACGGTGAAGAAAGAGCCGCTTGTCATCCTTGACGGTTCGCACAACGAAGAGGGCATCAGCGCTCTGATGAAGGAAATGCGGGATCTTCCCCGTCCGCTGATCGTTGTGTTCACCGCCCTTGCGGACAAGCGCGGACCGAACATGTGCGCGCTTCTTCTCAAAGAGGCGGATGAGCTGATTGTTACCGAGTTCACTCACGCAAGAGCCGATACCGCCGACCATCTCGTAAAACAGGGATGTACTGTGATCCGCGATTACCGCGAAGCGATCGCTGCCGCGATCGCTCACGCCGGCAAAGACGGAACGGTGATCATCACCGGCAGTCTGTATTTTATTTCTGCGGTAAGAAGCGAATTTATAAAAAAATAATCAGAAAAATTGTATATAATGAAAGCGTATTCAATCTTATTGTTCAGGGAGGCAAATTATAATCATGAGAGCGAACAGTATGGTGGCCATGATTCTTGCGGGCGGAAGAGGATCCCGTCTGTATGATCTGACCAAGAAAGTCGCGAAGCCGGCTGTCCATTTCGGTGGCAAGTACCGGATTGTTGACTTTCCACTCAGCAACTGCGCCAATTCGGACATCAAGACCGTTGGCGTACTCACGCAGTATGAATCGGTACTGCTCAATTCGTATGTCGCACGGGATCACTACTGGGGTCTCGACACGAACGACGGCGGCGTCTATGTTCTGACACCGCGCGAACGCGACACCACCAATCTCGAGGTTTATCGCGGCACTGCCGATGCGATTACCGCCAACATCGATTTCCTCGACAGCATTGATCCGGAATACGTTCTGATCCTCTCCGGTGACCACATCTACAAGATGAACTATGCAAAGATGCTCGCATACCACAAAGAGATGAATGCGGATGCGACCATCGCCGTACGTGAAGTTTCCCTCAAGGAAGCTACCCGGTTCGGAATCATGAACACCAACAAGGATGACATGATTGTCGAATTCGAAGAGAAGCCCGCACACCCGAAGAGCAATCTCGCATCGATGGGCATCTACATCTTCACGTACAAGACCCTCCGCAAATACCTTGTTGCGGACGCTAAGGATCCCGACAGCCATCACGATTTCGGCAAGGACATCATTCCGAGTTTCCTGAATGACAAGAAGCGCCTTGTGGCTTATCGCTTCCGCGGCTACTGGAAGGATGTGGGAACAGTCGATTCTCTCTGGGAAGCCAACATGGATCTGCTCAAGGAGAACGCAGAGCTCGACCTCGGCGATCCGACCTGGAAGATCTATACCGAAGATGTCAACTCGCTTCCGCAGTTCATCGGCAAGGAGGCCAAGATCGAACACTGCTATGTCACCCAGGGAAGCGTCATCGAAGGCACCGCGAAGAATTCCGTCATCGGAACCAATGTCGTGATCGGCAAGGGTGCCAAGGTTATTGACAGCGTCATCCAGCCGGGTGCCGTCATCGGTGAGAATGCCGTGGTTACCCGCTGCATCGTAGCGGATGACGTCGTCGTACCTGCAGGTGCGGTCTGCGGTTCGGCAAAGAGCGCGGAGATCGAACTCGTCGCAGACAATGAGGGCGAGTAAGGAAAGGGGATTGAAGATATGCGTGCATTAGGAATTATCAGTTTTGAAGACAATACGGCGAATATCGAAGGTCTCTGTGATCATCGTCCGGTTCCGGCAATTGCCGTCATGGGCCGGTATCGTATTGTGGACTTCATTTTAAGCAACATGACCAACAGCGGCATCAACAACGTTCAGGTATACTGCAAGGAAAAACCCCGCAACCTGATCGAACACCTCGGTGACGGAAGCCACTACAACATCAACTCAAAGCGCGGAAAGCTCCGCATCCTCTATGGTGAGAAGAGCTTCTCGAGCGATGTCTACAACCACGACGTTGCCAACTACATGCTCAACATGCAGTACATCGAAGAGGATTCCAATCCTTACGTCGTCGTTGCGCCGAGCTACTTTGTATATCCGATCGACTTCAACGATGTCCTTAAGCAGCATGTTGAAAGCCGTGCCGATGTTACGGTTCTCTACACCAATGCCAAGGAAGCAAAGACGCAGTTCCTTGGATGCGATGTTCTCAAGCTCGACAAGTTCAAGACTGTTACCGGTTTTGAAAAGAACCGCGGCAAGCTCAAGAGCCAGACCATCTCTCTGGAAGCGTATGTGATGACCAAGAAACTGTTCATCGAACTCGTCACCAAGGCAGCCGAAACTTCCTCCCTGTACTGGTTCAAGGATGTTCTTGCGGATTCCGTCGGCGAGCTCAACATGAAGGGATACCAGGTCAAGGGCTATGTGGCCTGCTTCAACTCCCTGCCTGAGTACTACCGCATTTCCATGGAACTCATCGATCACAAGCGTGCGCTCGGACTGTTCAAACCCGGCTGGCCGATCTACACCCAGACCAACGACAGCTGCCCGACCATCTTCTCCGAAAGCGCCAAGGTGAGCAATTCCGTCGTCGCCAACGGAGCGATTATCGACGGCACGGTGGAAGGCTCCATCATCAGCCGCGGATGCACGATCCGCAAGGGCGCCGAGGTCAAGAACAGCATCCTTCTGCCGGGTGCTTACATCGGTGAGAACGCCAAGCTCGACCACGTGGTCGTAGACAAATATGCGATTGTACATCATATCAAGAAGCTCGAAGGAACCAACGAGTCACCGGTATACGTACAGCGCAGAGACCGCATCTGACAGAAAGGAACTGTTATGGGAAGATCAATTCTCTTTGCCGGCGGTGAAGCACTTCCGTTTATCAAAACGGGAGGACTTGCCGATGTCATGGCAAGCCTGCCGAATGCTCTGGTGAAGAGAGGACATGATGCAAGAGTTGTCATACCTCTCTACAGCAAGATTATTGAAAAGTATTACGACCGGCTTGAGAGGATCGGCACGATCCGGGTTCACTCCGGGTGGATTGATCAGCCGGCAACCTACTATACCGCCACTGTGGACGGTGTGGTATATTACTTCATCGAACATCAGCACTACTTTGAGCGGGAAGGCCTCTACGGGTATGAAGATGACGGTGAGCGATTCGCATTCTTCCAGCGCGCCGTTCTCGACATGATCTACTTCATCGACTGGTGGCCCAACATCATCCACAGCAATGACTGGCAGACGGGTATGATTCCGCTGCTGTGCCATGCCTGCTATGCGGATGATCACCGCTATCAGAACATCAAGCACGTATTCACGATCCACAACCTGGCATTCCAGGGCAACTTCGGAGTGGATATGTTACCTTCGTGTCTTGGCCTTGACTATTACTACTTCGACAACGGATCGATCAAATTCGACAGCGGCATCTCCTTCATGAAGGCGGCGCTTGTCTATGCGGACAAGATCACTACAGTCTCTCCGACCTACTCCAGTGAGATTCTCACCCAGACGTACGGCGAGAAGATGGACAGCATTCTCCGCTACAGAAGAGATGATCTCTGGGGAATCGTCAACGGCATCGATACGAAGGTATGGGATCCCAAGACCGATCCGCTGCTTGAGAAGAATTACGATGTCCGCTCCTATGTCAGCGGCAAGAAGGCAAACAAGCTTGCCCTGCAGAAGCAGCTCGGACTCAAGGAAGACGCGGATGTATGCGTGATCGGCATCGTATCGCGGCTTACCAATCAGAAGGGCATCTATCTCGTGACCGACCGTCTCCAGGAGATCATGGGACTCGACATCCAGTTTGTGGTGCTCGGCACCGGGGAACCCAACGCCGAAAATGCATTCAAGTGGATGGAGAATGAATACAAGGGAAGGGGAGTCTACTACTGCGGCTACAATGAGGAGCTTGCGCACCTCATCTATGCCGGATGTGATCTCTTCCTGATGCCTTCTCTCTATGAGCCCTGCGGCATCGGCCAGCTGATCGCCATGCATTACGGAACCCTTCCGCTGGTCCGTGAAACCGGCGGCCTCAAGGATACCGTTCATCCGTACAATCAGTACACGGGTGAGGGCAACGGCTTCAGCTTCTGGGCTGTCAACGCCGACGACATGGTCTACACCCTGCGCTGGGCGGTCGAGCAGTACTACGACAACAAGCCGGGATGGAAGGGCCTCATCAAGAGTGCGATGGGTACTGATGTATCCTGGGAACA
Organism: Solobacterium sp.; assembly: GCA_017536885.1. Classification (GTDB taxonomy): domain Bacteria; phylum Bacillota_I; class Bacilli_A; order Erysipelotrichales; family Erysipelotrichaceae; genus Bulleidia. Next base: position 1,010 of record JAFWCM010000042.1, on the reverse strand, counting down.
GTCTGCGGGAATCTACGAACAGCTGTATTACCAGCTGTGCAACTGGCCTGACAACTGAATCCTGTAAAGAGCGAAAGCCGCATGGAAATCCGTGCGGCTTTTTCAATCGGAAAAAGCTCGGATGATGAGCGGATTTCTGTCTTCTGTCAAAGGGAGCGAAGACTTCGGGATGGAACGGCGCTGTCTCTTTTCGTAAAGATTACAGTGGAGGGCAGCAGTTTTCTGCGTGCACGCAAGAGATGATACCGCATCTGGCATTCCTGCAAGGTTTGGTGAAAGCGGCATGGGGGATGAAGAATCAGGTAAAATGAAAGTGCAGAAAAGCATACGCTGTCCTGCAGAAGGAGGTACTGATGAAACAGAAACACACCAGATTCACCCGGCTGTTCCTTACAGCCGCTTTGTCGGCTTCTGCTGTCTTTCTTCCCGGCTGCGCGCAGACCGAAGGCTCGCCGGCGCAGAGCGCCGAACCCGCCGCTGAAGCAGATGCCGCGGAATCAGCACCGAGAGAGAGTTCCGATGCGAAGGAAAGCGGCACGCCGTATCAGTTTAAGAAATACGCTCCTGTTTCCATTGCCGCAGCGTTAAAGAACAGGAAGGATCCCAGCGCGACCAACGGGGATGAACTGATTGCGGGCTTTTCCTGGTTCTATGAGGGATATATCGAAAAAGGCAGAGATATCAGAACCGTGCCGAACGGTGCCGAGAAAATTACGGATATCTCCGAACTCAACGGCAGCTGGCATGTGACGCATTTCCGCCACCCCAATGATGACTGGCAGAAACAGACGCTCGAAGCCGAACTGAAGACTGACGGGAAAGAGGTGACCTATACCGAAACCTGGCAGTATGTCGTGTACAAGGACGGCAGCGTTGAGGATGCCCGTACGGCGGCGCATGACCTTCCCTACAGCGGAACGATGAACAGCAATGTCATGACGATGAGCCTGACCGAAGAATACTTCGACAACAAGCTGGACTATCTCATCTTCTACAAATACCGTGGCGTT